>JAYTFS010000403.1:0-16749 GCA_043734185.1 Pseudolabrys sp.
TATCTCTTCCGCCTTGTGTCTCTTTCTCGGCATTCCTCAATCCTCCATCAGGCCATAAGCCATACTTCAGGGAGGACCACTTTTCAGGGGGCAGACCAGAATGCCACCTCGACACCGGCTCCGGCTGTCCAGCTGGTTCGCAAACCAGAAAGCGATTGCTCGTCGCCCGTAGCCGGATCGGTACGTACGAAGTGCCCGTTCGACAAGGCGAGGCCTCCGGTCGCGTACAACAGAGTGTTGTCGAAGACATAGCCAAATCTGCCGCGCAGCGTAGCGATGTAATCAAGTTGTTCGACGAGCATGCTGCGCGGGGTCGTTCCGGTCCATACTTCCGCATCGGATGGATAGGAATTAGGGAACGAAATGTCGGTCTCTGCACCGATCAGAATATGCGACGGCAATAAATAATTATACCCAACCTGAGCACCGCCAAAGAGACTGCCAAACGAACTCCCTGATCTGGTCGAGACTGGGTCTTGAAGTGAAACATCCACATGTCCGCGGCCATAACCGACATGGCCGCCCAAATAAAACCCGCTCCAATTATAGCTACCCGTCTGCGCCTGCGCGCCAGCCGTGCTAAATGGCATGAGTGTGAAAATAAAAATACCAGCGAGGCGTCGTATATTAGTGAAATGGCCTTGGAAATTTTTCATCAGACGGTAACGCCACAAATTTTTCGGACAATACATCGGCCAGTTGCGGCAGTATGTATCATTTTCGCATCATTTCAGCACAAAAAAGCCCAAAGCGGCCATGTCCGCTTTGGGGACAAACGCGGCTGCGGCTGAGTTGTCTGCTAGTGCCAGAAGTAAACATGGCCATTAATGTACAATGCGGCCGGCAACCTACTTAAATTGTTGGCGGCTAGGAAAACCTATTTGCTGCGTTCCCCCTTAGGAGGTTTCACAACAAGCAAGATATGGTAGCCCAGGAGAACTTGGATGAAGTCCCAATCAAGCCTTCGAGCACTTACCGCCTCGTCGATTCTTCCGGTCGTGGCTATCGCGCTTACCGCCGGAATTTTTATTGCTGACACAATCACCAATTTAGAGGTTGCGGTTCCAGTATTTTATACAGCAGTCATTCTAATCTCGGTTCGCTTTTGTAAAAATCGTGGCGTCATGCTCGTTGGCGCGGGATGCATGGCTTTGACGCTCTTGAGTGATTTTTTGACACCTACTACGAGAGTCTCAGAATCAGGGGTTATCAATACCGTCATCAGCCTATTGGCGATTGCGGCCGTGACTTATCTCGCTCTCAAAATAGAATCTGCAGAAGGGGCGGTCTATGAGGCGCGGGCACAACTCGCGCACATTTCGCGGATAACGGCCCTGGGAGAACTAACCGCTTCGATTGCTCATGAAGTGAACCAGCCTTTGGCTGCTACAGTCATAAACGGAAACGCTAGTTTGCGTTGGCTTTCTGCTGACCCACCCAATCTTGAGGAAGCGAGGCAGGCGGTCGAGCGGATCGTGAAAGACGGCACCCGAGCTGGAGAAATTATTGCTCACGTCCGCGCCCTCGCGAAAAAAAACCCTCTTCAAAAGGCACGGTTCAGCATCAACGAAATCCTTCGCGAGACTATGATGTTGACGGCGAGCGAAATTCAACAAAATCGCATTGCGCTACAGACTGATTTTCGCGACGATCTCCCGCAAGTTTTTGGAGACCGAGTTCAAGTACAACAAGTCATTCTCAATTTACTTCTCAATGCAATTGAGGCGATGAACAACAAGTCTCACGAATTGAGGCAATTGTCTGTGAGCTCCTCGAATGATGGACCGGCGGCGGTGCTTGTAACAATTCGTGATTCGGGCCCCGGTCTCAAGCCGGAAAGGCTCGTCCAGTTGTTTAATGCCTTTTATACCACAAAGGCTGATGGTATGGGGATGGGATTGACGATTAGCCGCTCGATCATCGAGTCACACGGTGGCCGCATATGGGCGACATCGAACGAGCCGCGAGGTGCCGTTTTTCAATTTACATTGCCAGTTGAGGAACAGCGGGCATGACTCCTGAGCACAACGGTGACTGCCGGAGGATGAAATGACGATTAAGCCTTCAATCGCTGTAGTAGATGACGATGAATCGGTTCGCGAGGCAACAACCGGCCTTTTACGGTCGCTTGGATATATCGCAAAGTGATTTTCCTCGGCAGACGATTTTATGAAAAGCAACCGCCTACGCATTACTTCGTGCCTGGTTGCAGACGTCCAGATGCCTGGAATGAGCGGCCTGGCGCTATACGGTCATCTATCTGCCTCGGGAAACCCTATCCCGACGATTCTAATAACAGCCTATCCTGACGAGGAAGTTCGTTCCCGCGCGATTAGTGCTGGAGTAACCGGCTATTTGGTCAAACCTTTCAGTGAAAAGGAATTGCTTGATTGCATCGACATGACGGTTAAGCACGCTTCGCGCATTTCACCGCCGCGACATTAAGTTCGGCGGCTTTCGCACGTCCAATGTCAGCTTTGGGTCATTAGCGGACAAGCGATTTGGGGCTGAAATCAACCTTTGTCCGTTGTTACCCCGATAGCGGACATGCTGGATCGTAGGGTGTGTACTCATAAAACAGAGCTTAAGCGGTCCGATTCATAAGAGGCGGTCGATACCGCGATCTGCGCCGACAAACCTCGACCCATCCGGATTAAGCTGAAGAATGCCTTCGGTATTTCCAATAATCTGTTGCTCAAACTGCAATGGGTCATCTTGATTGGGATACACACCACGGACCGTGCCATCTACAAAACCTACCGCGAAGTAGCGCCGGTGCTCGGCCATATGTTCTAAAATGCGTTTGAGATGATCGATCACAGGCTGAGCATCTGACTCGCCTGATAGAAATTCGATGCTCTTCTGAGTTAGGGGGGCATGTCCTAACGGTGCGACCAGAATGGTCGTTACCAGTGACTTCAATCTCGAGGCGATCTGCGAACGAAGCTTGAAGATTTCGTCGCCTTTTCGGCTTTGAAGCTGCGCAATGAGAGCCTTGATCTGTTCCCTGCTCTCATAGAAATGGCTAGTGGCTGATCCCAGTATTGAGCGCTCGTTTTCCTTGTCCCGCAACTCAGCTTCCACGGCAGTGCGACGACTCTCCAGTTGCTGCAACTTCTCCGCAACGAAATTGGCCGCCGTACCGGCTAGGCTCAGAAGCTCGTATGTCTTCTCCATCTGTTGCTTGATTACCGTTTGCTCGCCCTGCAATGCGGTTATCGCAAAATCCAAAACTGATCGCTTTTTCGATTCATCATCGCTGTGAACGATCTGTTCGATGCCCACCTCGTTAACAAACGCAAGAAATGATGCTTCAAAATGGTCGTAACGCCACCGCGTGAGCTCGCAGCCTAGGCCTCTTTTGGCTCCGCTGCAGACAAGGAAATTTGCCCCTTTTGGAGGGTGCCCTTTGTTTTCGAAGAGCATCGAAGAGTGGCAATATGCACACTTGGCTAAGCCTGAGAACAGATTACTGAAATACTGTCCCTTGCGACCTGCTCCGCTTGAAAGCCGCTCTCGGCGTCCTTGTTGCACGCGATAAAATAATTCTTCTTCAACCACAGCCGGGAAATAATTAGAGATGGCAGGCCCATCTGGTACTCGTTTCCCATTGATGAGTTTATGCGGTTGGAATTCGCCAATCGCTGCTCGACTATTCAGAAGTTTTGCTATGTAGCTCGACTGCCATCCCTGTGTTTCCGTGAATGGCTGCACATTTTGTCCATTAAGCCGTCTCGTGATCAAATAGCCACCTAGACCGCTTGCGGCTTCTTGAAATATCCGTTGCACGGTACTCGCTCGGCTAGCCACGATTTCATATTTGGAGCGATCCTCGGATAATTTCAGCCATGCAGGGCACAAAGCGGTTAGCGGCTTTACATTCGCGTTGGCTCGCTTGTGTGCCCAAGCGGCGCCGACGCGTCGACTTTTGGTCTGTGACTCCTCATGCGCTCGGCTCATGATCACGAGCGAGGTTACGAGATCAACGAGTTCTGTCTTTTGAGTGGTATAAACACGGTTGTCAGCCAGAGTGACAATATTCACGCCAGCATTGATGATGCTGAGAAAAATATTCAGGGACTTGCTAACTTCCTGTCTGCTCAAACGATCTAGTGATTCCACCAGAAGGAAAGACCCGGCAGGAATTTTCCCCGTCTTTGCGGCATCTAGAAACAGCCCAAGCGCTCCCTCAGCTATGTTGGCTCCCTTGAACGCAGATATGCCGATATCCTGAAGGAGAGACTCGTCTATGAGGTCCAAGCCGTTTGCTGCTGCATACGAAGCCGAAGCATCCAACTGCCGCCTAAGGCTGTCGCCTTCCAGCTGCAGGTCAGTCGACATCCGAATGTACGAGTAAGCGCGTGGACGAGGCTGCGAGAGGCTCATAACTCAGCAACATATATGACAAATTAATTGTATTCAATATGATGCTGGTGGCGACGCCCGAGGCGATCGGCGCCACGCGCTCGGCGATGGCGAACCGGCTGCAGCGATCGATCAATATTTCGCTGGGCTCGGTGCTGGCCACCATTGGACTGACGGTGCCGGCCATGCTGGCCGTCAGCTATGCCACCGGGCGCGAGGTTTATCTCGGCCTCGACAAGGCCAACAACGTGTTGCTGCTGCTCACGCTCAGCGTCTGCGTCGTGACGTTTGCCAGCGGCCGTGCCAATATTTTGCAGGGCGTCGTGCACGTGATGCTTTTTGCGGCTTTCGTGATGCTGATTTTCCAGGGCTGACCGCGCCTCCAATCGTTAAATTAACCAACCGCATTAACTCAAAGCGTCTTCGTTGCTGGGCGGCCGTCTGCCCACACGTTAGAACCGACGCACAACTTTCGCGGTCAGGTAACACTTTGGGTGGGCTGGAAAGCGAAGACGAAAAATCAGATCGAGCGAAAGCCGCAACTGGCGCAGCCACCGCAAAGACCAGCGATGCCGTCGCAAAAGCCGCACGAGCCCCCAGCAGATGACGCAGTCGAACGCAAACATGACGTTCGCACAGCGTATGAAAGAGTTGCGGCCGCGAAACTGACGCGCGGGTCGCCGGAAAATCTCTCTTTGCCCGGCAGTTGGCGGGCGCTTAAGCCAGCGACGAACAGATGAGCGCGATGACGGCGACGCCCATCAGCGCTGTGCCGGTCCAGCCCGATCCCAGCAGCCAGGACTTCGCCTTGAAGCGCCCCATCAGGCTCGATCGGGAAATGATGACCATCATCACGACCATGATTGGCACCGCGACAATGCCGTTCAAGACCGCGCTCCAGATCAGCATCTTGATCGGGTCGATGCTGGTGAAGCCTAGTCCAAACCCGATGATCGTCGCTGCGGCGATAATTCCGTAAAAACCCACCGCGTCCGGCGCCTTGGCTTCAAGCGTCGCGGGCCAGCCGAACACCTCCGCCACGCCGTAAGCCGCTGATCCCGCCAGCACCGGGATGGCGAGCAAACCAGTGCCGATAATGCCCAGCGCGAATAACAGGAACGCGAACTCGCCCGCCAGAGGCCGCAAGGCGGCTGCGGCCTGCGCCGCGGTTTGAATATTGGTGATGCCGGCCCCGTTGAGGACAACGGCCGTCGTCAGGATGATGAAAAATGCAATCGCGTTGGAGAAGACCATTCCAGCCGACGTGTCGAACGCGATCCGCGAAATTTCCGGATCGCCGCCGCGGCGCATCTCCCGCAACGGGCGGCCGCGTTTCTTGCCGTGCGTCATCTCCTCGACTTCCTGCGAAGCCTGCCAAAAGAAGAGATAGGGACTGATGGTGGTGCCGAGCACCGCGACCACCATCATGAAATAATCGGAATTGACGGTCGCTTTTGGCCACAGCGCCGACAGCAGCGCCGTGCTCCACGGGATTTTTACCGTGAAGGCCGTTGCCACATACACAAACAACGTCAACGTCAGAAACTTCAGGAATGGCGCATAACGGCGATACGGAATGAAAACCTGAAGCAATACGGAACTGGCGGCGAAGATCAGCGCGTGCTCATGTGTCAGGCCGCCGATAACGAGCGACAGCGCCTCCCCCATCGCGCCGATATCGGCGGCGATATTGATTGTATTGGCGATGACAAGCAGCGACACGATGAAAATCAGCAGCCAGCGCGGCGCGATTAGCGCGAAATTTGCGGCCAATCCTTTTCCGGTGATCCTGCCGATCCGCGCGCTGATGAGCTGAATGGCGATCATGAAGGGCGTGGTGAGGAAAACGGTCCACAGAAGTCCGTAACCAAACTGAGCGCCGGCCTGTGAGTAGGTCGCAATTCCCGATGGATCGTCGTCGGCGGCGCCGGTCACGAGGCCCGGCCCCAACAGGCGCAAAAAGACGTTGCGGGTTTTTCTTCGGCGGGTTTTTGAATTCGAAATCATTGAGTCGCGGCCTCGTCTTTGCCCTTGGCGGGCGGTAACGGGCAGGCCACGACGGGTCAAGTTAATAGAGAATAAAGCGCCGCCGCATGGACGCTCGAAGCACAGACCGCTAAACCTTACGCGATGATTTTCCGGTGGTGGATTGGAGCGGACCAATGAAAAAACAACACCTGTTGGCGGCGCTGGTCTTTTTAAGTCTGTTCTCAAACCCGGTTCGCGCGCAGGACTCGCTGGTAACGTATAAATCCTTGAGCCCGGAGCTTGCGCTGACACTCGCCCGCGCAGTGCTCGCCGATTGCCAGAAACGCGGCTACCAGGTCGCGGTAGCGGTCGTCGACCGCTTCGGCGTTACGCAAGTGATGTTGCGCGACCGTTTCGCGGGCGCGCATACGGTCGCGACCGCCTCCGGCAAGGCATGGACCGCGGTGAGTTTCCGCACCCATACCACGGAGCTTGCCGGCATGAGCCAGCCCGGCATGATGCAAGCCGGCATTCGCAATCTGCCGGGCGCGGTCATCATCGGCGGCGGCAGGATCGTTGAATCAAGCGGCTCGCTGGTCGGCGGCGTCGGCGTTTCCGGCGCGCCCGGCGGCGACGCCGACGATGCCTGCGCCAAGGCCGGCATCGACTCTATTCACGACAAGCTCGATTTCTAGGTCCCGGCGCCCCGCATGGACGAGCGGCGTTTCCACCGCTAAACCTTGCCCCATGTCGATTTCGGAAACCGACCAGCCGCCTATCGCGCCGGAGACGCCGGCCGCCGAGCACGTGACAACCTCGGGCGCGCCGGCGGCGGAAGCCGGTGGCATTCTGACAGTCGATCTATCCGCCATCGAGGCCAATTGGCGCGCGCTCGGCCGCCGCGCCATGCCGTCGGAATGCGCCGCCGTGATCAAGGCCGACGCCTATGGCTGCGGCATCGAGCAGGTTGCGTTTCACCTCACGCGCGCCGGCTGCAAGACATTCTTCGTCGCAGATTTGGCCGAGGCGCGGCGCGTGCGCGCGGTCGCGCAAATACCTGCAATACATGAGCCTGCCGTTTATGTGCTCAACGGCCTGCTGCCGGGGACCGCGTCGACATACGCCGATCTGCGCGTGCGGCCGGTGATCGGTAGCATGGTCGAGCTGGCGGAATGGGATGCCTTCTGCCTCGCTCAATCGTGGCAGGGCGGTGCGGCGCTCCATGTCGACACCGGCATGAACCGGCTCGGCATCACCGCCAACGAGGCCGCCGCACTCGCGCCGCGCATCCGCGCGGAAAATCACGGCATCACCCTGCTGATGAGCCACCTCGCCTCTTCCGAGGTGCCGGAACATCCGCTCAACGAGCAACAACTCAAGCTCTTCCGCGAAGTGCGGATTCTGTACCGCGGCATTCCGTCCTCGATCGCCAATTCATCGGGCGTGTTCTTGGGCAACGCCGCCCATTGCGACATGATCCGCCCCGGCGTTGCGCTCTATGGCGTCAATCCGACGCCGGGCCACAGCAATCCGATGCGCCCGGTGATCGAACTGCACGCGCACATCGTGCAGGTGCGCATCTTGCCGAAGGGCGAAACCGTCGGCTACAACGCCGGCTGGACCGCCAAACGCACGAGCAGGCTTGCGATCGTCGCGGTCGGTTATGCCGATGGCTATTTGCGCGCGGCCGGCGCGTCCGATGCCGCTCCCGGCGCCGACGCCATCGTGGCCGGCAAGCGCTGTCCGCTGGCGGGCCGCGTGTCGATGGACCTGCTCGCCATCGACATTACGGATTCTCCTGACAACGCACGGCGCGGCGATCTCGTCACGCTGATCGGCGATCAGATCACTGTCGATGACCTCGCCAAGGCCGCCGGCACCATCGGCTACGAGGTGCTCACCAGCCTGGGTAAGCGCTACCACCGGGTTTACCGCGCCGGCTGAGTTCTGCGCGGCAGAAGCGCCAGAAGAACCCGGCCGAAATACTTCCTTAGCGAATGTTCTTGTATTGTTCTCATGCCGGGTTTAGGGTTTCTGACCCATTTCGGCAGGGGATTCGAGCAAGGATTCGGCAATGTCCAAGCGCAGCTTGAGCTTCATTTGCCAGAACTGCGGCGCCGCTGCCTCGCGCTGGCAGGGCAAGTGCGAGGCCTGCGGCGAGTGGAATACGCTGGCCCAGGAAGGCGCCGAGCGGCCTGCCGGCCCCGGCCGAAGGTCTTCTAAAGGCAGGCTTTTTGCCCTCGAGGCATTGGCAGGCGAGGCCCATGACGCGCCTCGCCTCGCCTCGGGTGTCGCCGAACTCGACCGCGTCACCGGCGGCGGTTTCGTACGCGGCTCCGTGCTGTTGATGGCGGGCGACCCGGGCATCGGCAAATCGACCCTGCTCATTCAGGCCACAGCCGCCCTGGCCCGCTCCGGCCACCGCGCCGTCTACATTTCGGGCGAAGAGGCGGTGGCGCAAGTTCGCCTGCGCGCCGAACGGCTCGGCCTGCGCGATGCGGCGGTCGAGCTGGCCGCCGAGACATCCGTCGAGGACATCATCGCCACGCTGTCGGAAGGCCAGACCCCGCGCCTGATCGTCATCGACTCCATCCAGACCATGTGGACCGATCTGGTCGAATCCGCGCCCGGAACCGTGACGCAAGTGCGCGGGTCGGCGCAGGCGCTGATACGCTTCGCGAAGAAATCGGGCGCGGCCATTATTCTGGTCGGCCACGTCACCAAAGACGGCCAGATTGCCGGCCCCCGCGTCGTCGAGCACATGGTCGACGCGGTGCTCTCGTTCGAGGGCGAAGGCTCGCACCAATTCCGAATCCTGCGCGCGGTGAAAAACCGCTTCGGCCCAACCGACGAAATCGGCGTGTTCGAGATGACCGGTGCTGGCTTGCGCGAAGTCGCCAACCCGTCCGAATTGTTCTTGTCCGAGCGCGATCTGGGCACACCCGGCACCGCGGTATTTGCCGGCATGGAAGGCACCCGGCCTCTGCTGGTCGAGATCCAGGCCCTGGTGGCCCCCACTTCGCTGGGTACGCCCCGGCGCGCGGTCGTTGGCTGGGATCCAAGCCGGCTGTCGATGGTGCTGGCGGTGCTGGAAGCCCACTGCGGCGTGAAGCTCGGCGGCCACGACGTCTATCTCAATGTCGCCGGCGGCATGCGCATCCAGGAACCCGCCGCCGATCTCGCCGCCGCCGCTGCCCTTGTCTCCTCGCTGGCGAATTCGCCGCTGCCGGCGGATGCGGTCTATTTCGGCGAAGTGTCGCTCTCCGGCGCCATCCGGCCGGTGGCGCAGACGGCAGCCCGGCTCAAAGAAGCCGCAAAACTCGGGTTTGCCCGCGCGGTCATTCCAGAGGCCGCCAAATCCGAGTCCGGAGAGGCCGGTCTGCGGCTCAGCAATGTCACCAATTTGACCCACTTGGTCGCCGACATTGCCGCGCTCGGAAAGCCGGGCAAAGCCGTTAAAACCCGTGGACAAGACGGGTGACGGCACGGTGACGCCCGGCTATACACGGCGCGTCGAAACCGCCTCCAAAGGCCATTCTCGCGGGACGCCGTGAGACCAGAAACGGGCGTAAAATTAAGCACTTAAGGCCGACATTGCCGCCCTGTCCGGGAGCCGCTAAGGCATTCCCGGATTCGCCGCAGCAACCTCGCTGCACGCGTCGCCGAACCCCGCGGAGAGCCTGAGCCCGATGCCGATCACCCTGCTCGACATCCTTCTGTTGGTGGTGATGCTGATTTCGGGGCTGCTCGCGATGATCCGTGGCTTCATGCGCGAGATCCTGTCGATCGGCGCCTGGGGCGTCGCGGCGCTGGCCACGCTCTATTCCTATTCGCGCGTGCTGCCGATCGCGAAGCAGTACTTCTCAAGCGACATGGTGGCGGCCGGTGTTTCCGTCGGCGGTGTTTTCCTGCTCACGCTGCTGATCGTGTCGATCATCACCGTGCGCATCTCGGACATGATTCTCGACAGCCGGGTCGGCGCGCTCGACCGCACGCTCGGTTTCCTGTTTGGACTCGGCCGCGGCCTGGTGATTGTGGTTGTCGCCTTCCTGTTTTTCGCGTGGCTTGTGCCGGATCGCAGCCAGCCGGAATGGGTGCGCGGCGCCAAGTCAAAGGTCGTACTGCAAAGTACGGGACAATGGCTGATGTCCATGTTGCCGGATGACCCCGAAAGCACCATCTTAAAGCGGTTGAAGAAGCCCAAGCCCGACGACCAGGACGCGCCAGCCGATGCCGCGCCTGAAAAACGTACGGAACTGCAATCGCCGATGATCCAGGCCCAAAACGTTCAGGCACAAGAATTGGGAACCCGCTAGAGATGCAAAAACAGACGCAAGACCTCGTGGACACGGCGGACGAGTTCGACCCGAACGCCGACCGCCTGCGCGAGCAATGTGGCGTCTTCGGCATCTACAACCATCCCGACGCCGCGGCGATTACCGCGCTCGGCCTGCACGCGCTCCAGCATCGCGGCCAGGAAGCCGCCGGCATCGTCTCATTCGATGGCAAGCGTTTTCATTCCGAACGCCGCCTGGGTTTGGTCGGTGACGCGTTTGCCAAACGCGAGGTCATCGACCGCTTGCCCGGCAATCAAGCGATCGGTCATGTCCGGTATTCGACCACCGGCGAAACAATTCTGCGCAATGTGCAGCCGCTTTTCGCCGAACTCAACGCCGGCGGCTTTGCGGTCGGCCACAACGGCAACCTCACCAACGGCCTCAAGCTGCGGCGCGACCTGGTGCGCGACGGCGCCATGATGCAGTCGACCACCGATACCGAAGTGATTCTGCATCTCGTCGCGAAATCGAGCCGCAATCGTTTCATCGACCGTTTCATCGACGGTTTGCGTCAACTCGAAGGCGCCTATGCCTTCGTCGGCATGACCAACAAGAAACTGGTCGGCGCCCGCGATCCTCTCGGCATTCGCCCGCTGGTGATCGGCAAGCTCGACGGCTGCCCGATCCTGGCGTCAGAGACCTGCGCGCTCGACATCATCGGCGCGCAATATGTGCGCGATGTCGAGAACGGCGAAGTCGTGATCTTCGACGAGGACGGCGCGCAATCGCACCGGCCGTTCCCGCCGATGGCGGCGCGCCCCTGCATCTTCGAATACGTCTATTTTTCGCGGCCCGACTCCATCGTCGGCGGCCGCAATGTCTACGACGTGCGCAAGAACATGGGCGCGGAACTGGCCCGCGAAGCCAAGGCAGAAGCCGACGTGGTCGTGCCGGTGCCGGATTCCGGCGTGCCGGCGGCGATCGGCTTTGCGCAGGAGTCGGGCATTCCCTACGAGCTCGGCATCATCCGCAATCACTATGTCGGCCGCACCTTCATTCAGCCGACGCAGTCGATCCGCGACCAGGGCGTGCGGCTCAAGCATTCGGCAAATCGCGCCGTGGTGGCAGGCAAGCGCATCGTGCTGGTGGACGATTCTATCGTGCGCGGCACGACCTCGCGCAAGATCGTGCAGATGATGCGCGATGCTGGCGCCAAGGAAGTGCATTTCCGCATAGCCTCGCCGCCGATCACGCATCCTGACTACTACGGCATCGACACGCCCGAGCGCGACAAGTTGCTTGCGGCGACCCATGACCTCGAAGGCATGCGGAAATTTATCGGCGCGGATTCGCTGGCGTTCCTGTCGGTCGATGGCATTTATCGCGCCATGGGCTTTGCGGCGCGCGATCCGGTGCGCCCGCAGTTCACCGATCATTGCTTTACCGGCGACTACCCGACCTCGCTCACCGACCTCGCCGCGCAAGACGCAAGCCCACGGCAATTGTCGCTGCTATCGGAAGCGGTCTAGTCCACCCGGACTGTTTTAGTTATGTCCAAACCCCTTGCCGACCGCATCGCATTGGTGACTGGCGCCTCGCGCGGCATTGGCGCGGCGCTGGCCTTGCAGCTTGCGGAAGCCGGCGCGCATGTCGTGGCGGTTGCGCGGACGGTCGGCGGGCTGGAAGAACTCGACGACAAAATTCGCGCGGTTGGCGGCTCTGCAACCTTGGTGCCGCTCGACATGAAAGATAGCGACGGTATCGCCAGATTGGCGCTTGCGCTCAACGAGCGCTATGGCCGCCTCGATGTGCTGGTCGGCAATGCGGGAATTCTGGCGGTGCCATCGCCGCTCGACCATATCGAGCCGAAAATCTGGGACGACGTGATGGCGATCAATGTCACCGCCAACTGGCAATTGATCCGTGCATTTGACGCGCTGCTGCGACGATCGCAGGCCGGCCGCGCGGTATTCATCACGTCGGCAGTGGCTTCGATGGCGCGTCCTTATTTCGGTGTTTACGCCGCATCCAAGGCCGCGCTTGACACGCTGGTGCGAACCTACGCCGCGGAATGCGCGACGACGCCGGTGCGCGTTAATCTGTTCAGCCCCGGCCAGACCCGCACGCGCATGATGGCGACGGCATTTCCAGGGGTCGATCCTGAAACATTGCCGACGCCGGAAGAAGTGGCGAAGACCATCGTGCCGCTCTGCCTGCCGAGTTGCACGGAAACCGGAAAATTTTACGACTTCCGCGCCGGCAAGTTCCTGGAGTTCCGCGCGCCGGCGTAGTTCCTCAATGCTTGCGCTTGGCGCGGCCCTTGAACGGGTTTTCCTTCTCGCGCAGCGTCAAGCGGATGGGCGTGCCCGGTAATTCGAACGCCTCGCGCATTGAATTCACCAGATAGCGCTTGTAGGCGTCGGGAAGCGCATCGGCGCGCGTGCAGAACAGCACGAAACTTGGCGGACGATTTTTGGCCTGGGTGATGTAGTTCAGCCGCAGCCTTCGCCCGGATACCGCGGGCGGTGGATGCGACTCGGTCGCATGCTCGAACCAGCGATTGAGTGCCGAAGTCGGCACACGCTTGTTCCAGACCTCAAACGCATCGACGATGGCCTGCATCAACCGGTCGACGCCTTCGCCGGTCATGGCCGACACCGCCACCAGTGGCACACCCTTCATCTGCGTGAGTTTCTCGTCCGCCTCGATGCGTAGCTTGCCAATGGCGCCAGCGGTATGTTCCTTCAAATCCCATTTGTTCACCGCGATGACGATGGCACGACCTTCCTGCTCGACGAGGTCGGCGATCCGCTGGTCCTGTTCCTCGAAGGCGTTTTCGACATCGAGCAACACCACGACAACTTCGGCAAAACGCACCGCATTAAGCGCATCTGCAACGGAAAGTTTTTCCAGTTTTTCATCGACGCGCGAACGGCGGCGCAAGCCGGCTGTATCGTAGAAACGGAATTTCTGCCCGCGCCAGTCAAGATCGACCGCGATGGCGTCGCGCGTCGTGCCTGCCTCCGGCGCCGTGAGCAGCCGCTCCTCGCCAAACAGGCGGTTGACCAACGTGGACTTGCCGGCGTTGGGCCGCCCGACAATGGCGACCTTGATGGAGCGCGGCCCTGTCGGCGCGCCAGCGGATGCAATCTGTTCCGCGGTAAGTTCCGGCAATGCGGCGCGAAGCGCGTCGTAAAGGTCGGCGAGGCCTTCGTTGTGCTCCGCGGAAATCCCGACGGGATCGCCAAGGCCGAGCGCGTAAGCATCGTAGCGCCCCGGTTCGCCCGCCGTGCCTTCCATCTTGTTGGCGATCAGTACGGTTGGCTTGCCGGATTTGCGCACGAGTTCGGCGAAAGCGCGGTCGGCAGGCGTCGGACCGATGCGCGCGTCGATCATGAAAAAGATTACGTCAGCCTGACCGATCGCCGTTTCGGTCTGCGCGCGCATGCGGCCGGACAGACTCTCGGGCGCCGACTCCTCCAATCCCGCCGTATCAATCACGGTGAAATCGAGATCGCCGAGGCTGCCCTCGCCTTCGCGACGGTCGCGGGTCACGCCCGGCCGGTCGTCGACCAACGCCACGCGCCGCCCGACCAGGCGATTGAATAAAGTCGACTTGCCGACATTCGGCCTGCCGACGATGGCGATTGTGAAACTCATGCGCTTTTCATCGGTGCCGGGATAAGGCCGGACATTCCATTAAAAGAATTCGACGATGTGTTTGCTAGTCGGACGCGCGGGTCAAGTCCACGCGAAATGCCCAATCAGCGTGCCGGCCACGGCGCGCCGCTGGACTGCTGCGGTGCTTACTGCGGCGGCTGTTGCTGGTTTTGCTCAGGCCATGACGCAGGCTGCTGGCTTTGCGCGCGCGGCGCGTTGTCGGGGATCAATTTTTGTTTGACCACCTTCGGCTTGCGCTTCGGCTTCGGTTTTTCGTCGGGATCGACCGCGGCGGTCGTCCTGGCCGGCTCCGCTGGCAACGCCACGGCAGCGGCGTCCGGCGGCGGCTGGTTGCCTTTCACATATTCCGGCGGAATGCCCTGGCTGACACCCGGCACGCCTTCCGGGAATAGAGGCTTACGATCGCCCGGCAGTTTCTTTTTGTCGCCGAAACCGAAAACATCGAGTTTTTCGGGGTCAAAATTCTCGCAACCGGCAAGTACCGGCGCGAGCGCGACAAGCGCGACCAGCAGCACGATATGTCGCATGCGGCGCACGCCATTTTTGCGCATGATCTTATCCGAAAACCGATTCCCACTTTTCGGGCTCATGCGCTACTCCTCAGCTCTTGCCATCGGCCGCGATCAGGGCCGACAGCACGTCAATGCGCGCGCGCGTTCCCGGCGGCGTTTCGGCATCGGCAGCGATCATGTCGATATAGCGGCGCGCAGCCGTGACATCTTTGTTGCGCCAGGCCGACAGCGCCAGCAGTTCGCGCGCGGTGTGGCGGTAGGTGCGGCTCGGCTCGGCGAGCGGATCAAGGCGGCGGCGCATGTCGGCAAACTGCGCGGTATCGACCAGCAACAGTCCGGCGCGCAAGCCGGCGAGATCCTGCCAGGTGATTCCGAGAGAGCCGTCGGCGGCAAGATCGTCATAGGCCTTCACGGCATCGGTCGGCTTGACGCTGCCGAGTTCGGCGGCAGCACGAAAGCGCGCCAGCAGGCGATAGCCACCCGGCGCTTCGGCGGCGACCTTGGCGAAAACGGCTTCGGCTTCTGAATGCTTGCCCTGCTCGCTCAGCGTTACGGCGGATTCAAAGGCCGCACCGGCGGCTGCGGCTTTCTTGGCGACCCAGTATTCATAGCCACGCCAGGCACCGATGCCGGCGACAATCAGGATCGCCAGCGCAACGACATAGATGCTGTAACGATCCCACAGCTTCTTGAGCTGATCGCGGCGGACTTCCTCATCAACTTCGTTGAAAATATCGGCCACAAACGGCTCCAGATGCGCGTGAAAAATCGCCCAAAACCGCGTGCCGGGCGAATTGCGGCGTAACCTAACGATGTGGCGCGCCCAAGGCAAAGCTTGCGCCGATAATCGTTAATATTCGAGGACTTAGGGCTTTTTCCGCATCGGGTAGACGTGCTCCGGACCCGGGAAATTGCGTGCGCGCACTTCGGCGGCGTAGTCCGCAACGGCCTTGTCAATGCCGGGACCAAGATCGCCATAGCGCTTCACGAATTTTGGCACTCGCGGCGACAGACCGAGCATGTCCTCCATCACCAGGATTTGGCCGTCGCATGCCACGCTGGCGCCAATGCCGATGGTCGGAATTTTCACCGCCGCGGTCAGCTTGCGTGCGAGCGGCTCAGCCACCGCTTCAATCACCATGGAAAAGGCACCGGCTTGCGCCACCGCCAGCGCGTCCTGCTCGATGCGCCCCCAATCGGCTTCCTCGCGGCCTTGAGCGCGGAACGAACCGATGGTGTTGATCGACTGCGGCGTGAGGCCGACATGACCCATCACCGGAATACCGCGCTCAACGAGGAAACCAATCGTCTCCGCCATGCGCGTGCCGCCCTCGACCTTGACGGCGCCGCAGCCAGTCTCCTTCAGCACGCGCACCGCGTTCATGAAGGCCTGTTCCTTGGACGCCTCATAAGTGCCGAACGGCATGTCGATGACGACCAGCGCACGCTGGGAGCCGCGCATCACCGCATGACCTTGCAAGATCATCATGTCGAGCGTGACGGGAACGGTGGTTTCAAACCCGTGCATCACCATGCCGAGTGAATCGCCGACCAGAATGACGTCGCAATGCTTGTCGACGATGCGCGCGGTATGCGCATGGTATGACGTCAGGCAGACGATCGGCTCGCCACCCTTGCGCGCGAAAATATCGGGAGCGGTGAGACGCTTGACTTCGTTCTGAACAGACAAGAGCTATCTCCCAAAAACCGGCACGCCGATCACAATCGGATGGAAGGCATAGCCAAGCGCGAGATAGATGACGAGCCCCAGCATCACAACAATGACGTCATTGGTCCAGCCGGCAGGAGCCGTGGTCGTTCCAATATCGCCGCGGCGCTTGGCGGCAATGCGGGCATAGACGCCCCAGGCCAAGACGGAGCCAAACAACAGGATCGAGCCGAGATCGCCGTTCGACAGCAAATGCGCTAGCGCCCAGGTCTTCACC
>JAYTFS010000404.1:0-3208 GCA_043734185.1 Pseudolabrys sp.
CAAGACGTGGGAACACTATAAAGAAAAGGCCCGCCGTGCTGGCTATCTTTAGAGATTAGAAGTTCCGTCCAGCATGCTGGCACGCGTCGTTATTGGCACATCGCGTCATTTTCGGCCGATGCCCGAAATGGTCGCTATGGGAGGCATAGCGGACGTCGGCCGGGGTTGGCCCGGGATGCCTCGGTAGCGATTGACCCAGAGCAGATAACGCCTAAAGGCAAGTCGCTTTTGACATCATCACAATCAAGGCGCGCAAGGTCCTAACCCACCCTGATGCTCATGACTGCGCAGGCTACACCCAGAAGGTCAGCACCGATCATCGAGTCGAGCCAAATGACCGCATCTGCCACGCCCATGTAGTCGTGGGCGAAAATGTAAAGAACGCCGGAAACCATCGCTGCAACAAACAAGCCGACGATAGAATCAACCATCACTCCTCCATCGCGCGTCAAGTGTCTGGACTCTTAAGCCATCTTGCGGTGGCGAAGGCGTGCTCCGCTTCTTTTCTATCAGTTGCTACGGGCGGGCTGAGATAATGCACAGACGGTGCCGCCGATCGTTAGCGCCAACTGAGAACGGGAACGGTCATCTTGGGCGCGCGGGATTTGCTACCATTTACGCTCCCGCCGATGGCTTGTGCTTTTGCTAGTAGCTCGCTGATCTGAAGGCAAATCGGGTATAGCTGCCGACCAAGTACAGTCGGTTGCACGTATGGTGGGCGCGGCGAACGCTGGAACAATGCGCCACCGACATTGCGTTCCATCCGTTGAATGGCGGCGGTGACAGTCGGCTGTGCGACACCACATCTATTTGCTGCGCGCGTGAAGTTTAGCTCGTCACAGATCGCTAGGAAGTACTCAATGTGCTGAATTTCCATTTGTGCTCACCAGCAGGGCAAAGGAGCGTGTCGCAAAAAAAGGGAGGACCGGGCCTGCACCCGGCCCCTATTTGCACAAACGTACCCGCCCTGGATTCGGACGTGAACCACTGGATTGATCAAGTCCGTCGAAACTACGCTTGCAAGATTCTATTTCTCGTTCGTGTAGATGAACGTCATGTCATTGACTTCTTGCACGGGGAGGTACTTCGCACTCAGGTGGAAACTGTCCGGCGCGAGCGTCTCCGCACGATTTTCCGTCTTCTGCTGCCCGTGGTTACTCCAGGCGATAGCGAAGGTCCCGATGAGGAGAACTACGAACACGTAGCCTACGGTCCGAAACATGTTGGTCTCCTGCGCTTGACACTTCCTTGGTGCCGGGTGGCTCCAAGGTCTCGTTCGATTGGTCCACATTATGCGGGACGCGTCATGGCCGATGTGACGGCCGACACAAAATAGTCGATTGGGCATTTGTCGGAGGCGCCAATGTCATTGATCTTGCGCCTAATCGAGCAACTGGATGTTTTGCTGCATTGTGAATGTCGTCTATCGGTCGCTAATGGCACTGAACTGCCGAATCCGCACGTCCGCTTTCGCGCCGCTTATGGGGGTAGACCGGACGTCGCCAAAAATAGCCCCCAGGGCAGGTTTTGACCCTAACGGTCATAGGCCAGCATCTCATGTTGCAACAGCGAAAGGCCCTTCCAGGGGCCTGCGCTGAGCCGGTACGATGCCGCCTCCTGAGGCAAGGGGCAGACATGAGGCGGCGGTTCGCTTATCGGAGCCCAGATTGAGAGGCGGCGGTGTGCAGCAGCAATCGGCCATGGTCTTAAATAGGCCCTTGGCCGCATGTTATACAATCACTTGTGACGCCCAACTGCCGGACATCACGTCCGACCGCTACGCCGAGAGCAAAAAATCTTTAGCTTCTTTTGTGTCTCCGCATCATGCCTTTGTGCATGTCGTTGTTGCCCATCATCTTCTCGCACATATCCATCATCTTATTCATGCGGGCCATCATTTCCGGCGGCATAGTCATGCCTTGTCCCGCCTGCGGTGAGTTAGCAGGAGGCTTTTGATCCTGGGCGTAAGCCGGCGAGGAAAGGGCCAAGCCTGCGACTAGCAGCGCGGCTTTGGGGCTGAGGGGAAGCTTTGCGTACATCACATACCTCGTTGGTGCCGCCCCCTTCATTTCAACATAGCCATACGCCCGAATTGTTTTGGACCAAGTCACGAAGTGCTTACCTTCAGCCGTCGATTCAGGCCGGAAAGTGGTATCTCTATTAAGAATGTGATGACGCTGATCTTTTTCGAGCAGGTTCCTTGTGCTATGTGGGAAAGGTGAAATCCTTGGTCACCATAAGGCACCTGCTGTCCGGTCTCGCTATGCTTGGACTGGTCCTCGGCCCGCTTGCGCGGCCGGTGATGGCGACCGATTTCAATTCTGCGATAAGCGGCCAACCGTTGTCGGACGAAGCTCATCCGGCAGTTGCAAGCGCAGACATGGCAATGCCCGACAGCATGCCGTGCTGTCCCGATCAGGCGCCGACACCGGATTGCGGCAAGACTTGCCCGCTGATGGCAATCTGCTCGTCGCAGTTTTTCCAGGACACGTCAGAGTGGCTTGGGGCACTGGTTCGGGTTCCGCTTAGAAGCGTCGTTATCCCCGCCGATGACCCGAAGCTGACCGGTCATTTGTACGGTCCGCCGTCAAAACCTCCCAAGACCTCGATCTGAACGCCGGCACATAGACGTGCCGGACAAAGCCGCTCGCGTACTTGCGAGTAGCGAATGCAGGCGGCGTGGCCGCGTGCATCGGGCCTGTTCAATCGAGGAGAGAACAATGCACGCGAGGGATATGAATCGCGTCCTGGCTGGGGCGGTGCTGATGCTTTGCATTTCCGGCACCTCTCCCGCGCGAGCCGATGTGAAGGATTACGAGTTTCAGTTGGTTCAAAGCGAGATGAAAAGAGGCGATGGCGCAGTGGTAGCGGTGCGCCTCGTCGATAAGAAGACCGGCAAGATGGTCCCTGATGCGGTCATTTTCGCGCGGCGGCTCGACATGGCTCCGGAAGGCATGCCGACGATGACGTCGGAACTCGAACCGCTTCCTGCCGACGAACCGGGAGTGTACCGCTTCAGGACCAATTTCACGATGGAGGGCGGCTGGCAATTGTCCCTCGCCGCTAAGGTTCAAGGCGAAAAAGGCACGCTGCAAGCTCGGCTCGGGCTGAAAGCGAATAATTGATGGACCAGATATCTCGCGCTGATTCGTTGTCGAGGCATGATCTGCCGATGCACAAATCGGGATTGAGGCGCGTTGTTTCGGCA
>JAYTFS010000405.1:0-9367 GCA_043734185.1 Pseudolabrys sp.
TCGCCCGGCATCGGCTTTGGCGAATACGGCGAAGGCTATGTGCGCATCGCGCTCGTTGAAAACGAGCAGCGCATCCGCCAGGCCGCGCGCAACGTCCGCCGCTTCCTCGACACCGCGCCGGAACAGCTTCACAACGTCGTTCCGCTCGCCACGCGGCGCTGATCATGGTTGCAGCTTTGAAAGTGGGTGTCGCCGGGTTGGGCACGGTCGGCGCCAGCTTGATCGCCCAGGTCGCGCAGCAGCGCGAGGCGCTGGCCGCGCGTTGCGGACGCCGGATCGACATTGTCGCGGTCTGCGCGCGCTCGCGCGCCAAAAATCGCGGGCTCGATCTTAAATCGTTGAAGTGGTTTTCCGATCCTGTCGCGCTCGCGCGCGCGCCGGGCATCGACGTGTTCGTCGAGTTGATGGGCGGCGCTGGCGATCCGGCGAGGAGCGCGGTCGAGGCGGCGCTTAAGTCCGGCAAATCGGTAGTTACCGCCAACAAGGCGCTGCTTGCCAGGCACGGCGTCGAACTCGGCGCACTGGCCGAAAAGCATCATGTCGCGCTCAATTTTGAAGCCGCGGTCGGGGCCGCCATCCCGATCGTGAAGACGCTGCGCGACGGACTTGCCGGCAATCAGATCGAACGCATCTATGGTATTCTTAACGGCACCTGCAACTACATCCTCACCCGGATGGAGCAGGAGAAGTTGTCGTTTGCGGAATGCCTCAAGCAGGCTCAACAGCTCGGTTACGCCGAGGCCGATCCGACGTTTGACATCGAAGGCCACGACACCGCGCAGAAGCTTGCCATTCTGGCGAGCCTTGCCTTCGGCACCAAAGTCGATCAGCGCGCGATCTACGTGGAAGGTATTTCCTCGATTGCACCGGCCGATCTCGCCGCCGCCGATGAACTCGGCTACCGCGTGAAACTTTTGGGCGTAGCGATGAAAACGCCGAAGGGTATCGAGCAACGCGTGCATCCCACCATGGTGCGCAAGGATTCCTCCATCGCCCAAGTCATGGGCGTGACCAACGCCGTCACAATCGACGCCGAAGGAATCAATCCACTCACGCTGGTGGGACCTGGCGCCGGCGGCGCTGCCACCGCCTCGGCGGTATTATCCGACATCGCCGATATCGCCCGGGGCGCACGAACCGCGCCATTCGGCCGCCCGACCGCGCGGCTCACAAGCGTGCGCAAGGCGCCGATGCAGCGCCACGAGGGCGGCTATTACATCCGCCTGCTGGCGCGCGACAAACCGGGTACCGTTGCGACCATTGCCCACAGGCTCGCCCAGCAGGAAATATCGCTGGAGTCCATCGTTCAGCACAACGATCCGGCGCCCGCAGGCAGCAGGAAAAAACCAGGTTCCGTCCCCGTTATCCTCATCACTTATGCCACTAGCGAAGATGCCGTGCGAAAGGCCCTTGCCGCGGTGGGCCGCGATAGGGTGATCTCTGGCCGCCCGCAAGTGATAAGAATAGAAAAGAACTAAGGAATCTTAGAATGCCATCGATTACCGTCCAGCCCGAATTGCTGCTGGAGCGCATTCTCACCCTTGAGATCGTTCGCGTGACCGAACGCGCGGCGGTCTCGGCGGCGCGGTTGCGCGGCCGCGGCAAGGACAAGGCGTCCGACCAGGCCGCTGTCGATGCCATGCGGCGCGAATTGAACAAATTGCCGATCGACGGCACCGTCGTGATCGGCGAAGGCGAGTTGGACGAAGCGCCGATGCTGTTCATCGGCGAGAAGGTTGGCACCAAAGCCGGCCCGAAGGTCGATATCGCGGTCGATCCGCTGGAAGGGACGATCCTGTGCGCCAAGAACATGCCCGGCGCCATCGCGACGCTGGCAATGGCGGACGGCGGCACGCTGCTGCACGCGCCCGACTGCTACATGGACAAGATTGCGATCGGTCCGGGTTATCCCAAAGGCACCGTCGACCTCGACGCGCCGGTGGAAGAAAACATCATCCGCCTCGCCAAGGCCAAGGGCGTCAAGCCGGCTGAGATCACCGCCATTCTGCTCGACCGTCCGCGCCATGCCGACAAGATCGAGGCGATCCGCAAACTGGGCGCCGCGGTCAGCCTGATCAGCGATGGTGACGTGGCCGGCGTCATCCATTGCGCGGAGGCGAAAACCGGTATCGACATTTATCTCGGCATTGGCGGCGCGCCGGAAGGCGTGCTGGCGGCGGCGGCGCTGCGCTGCATCGGCGGCCAGATGCAAACACGCCTCGTCATCGACAGCGAAGCCTTGCGCGAGCGCACCAAGAAAATGGGCATCAAGGATCCGAAAAAGAAATATGAGATCGAAGACATGGTGCGCGGCGATTGCCTGTTTGCCGCCACCGGCGTGACCGACGGCGCTATGTTGCGCGGGGTCAAGTTCGGCAAGGATGTGATCGAGACCGACACGGTGGTGATGCGCTCGGCTACCGGCACGTTGCGCCGGGTTATCGGCGAGCACAGGCAGTTGGCGAAATTTCATTTGGATTGACGATGGCGGCTTTGCCGGCAACGGCGTTGATGAACCCCGAGCGCTTTTTTCTCGGCGTCGAGCGTTCGGCCACCGGCCGCGCCTGGCGCGACCGTCTCGACGAGCGCGGACAGGCACGCGCGCTCAATATCGCGCAACGGACCGGCATTCCTGAATTGCTGGCGCGCGTTCTGGCCGGGCGGGGCGTCGAGGCCGACGAGGCGCAGGCGTTTCTCGATCCCACCATCAAGCAACTGCTGCCCGACCCGCATACGCTCACCGAAATGCAAGCCGCCTCGACGCGCATTGCGCACGCGATCGAGCAGGGCGAGAGCGTTGCAATATTCGGCGACTATGACGTTGATGGGGCCACCGCTTCGGCGTTGCTCGCGCGTTATCTGCGGCACTGCGGACTAAATTCAATCATTCATATCCCGGATCGGATCTTCGAGGGCTACGGACCGAATGTAGCCGCCATCCGCTCCTTCGCCGAGCGTGAGGTAAAATTGTTGATCACGGTGGATTGCGGCACCACCAGCATGGAGCCGCTCACCGAAGCCAAGAGACTGGGCCTCGACACCGTGGTGATCGATCATCACCAGGCTGACGAGCAACTGCCGCCGGCGGTGGCCATCGTCAATCCCAACCGCGCCGACGATCTTTCCGGCTTGGGCCATCTCGCTGCGGTCGGACTTGTGTTCGTCACGCTGGTGGCGTTGACCCGCGAACTGCGCCAACGCAATTTCTGGAATGTCACGCGGGCGGAGCCCGATCTCCTGTCGCTGCTGCATCTTGTGGCGCTCGGCACCGTTGCCGATGTGGTGCCGCTCAAAGGCCTCAACCGCGCCTTCGTCGCCAAGGGACTGATCGCGTTAAGACGCCGCGACAATATCGGAATGACTGCGCTGATGGACGCGGCACGGCTGACCGGGCCGCCGGAGGCCTGGCATCTCGGCTTCATGTTGGGGCCGCGCATCAATGCCGGCGGACGCATCGGCAATGCCGGCCTCGGTGCGCAGCTGCTGATGGAGGAAGACCCGTCGGAAGCGGCGCGCATTGCCGGCGAACTCGACCGGCTCAACGGCGAACGCCGGCAGATTGAAGCCGTAGCCGTAGAGCAGGCGCAAGCCGAAGCACTGGCTGCGCTCGGATTGGAAGAGAAGGGCGCTGTCGTCGTCACCGCGGCGGAAGGCTGGCATCCCGGCGTCGTCGGTCTGGTGGCGGCGCGGCTCAAGGAGCGTTACGGCCGACCCGCCTTTGCCATTGCGCTGGAGCCCGGCGGCATCGGCACCGGCTCGGGGCGCTCGATTGCCGGCGTCGATCTTGGCCGCGCGGTGCGGCAAGCCGTGCGCGATGGCTTGTTGCTCAAAGGCGGCGGCCACGCCATGGCGGCCGGCGTCACGCTGCCGAAAGGCGGGCTGGCGGCCTTCCGCGCATTTCTCGAGGCAACCCTTGCCCCCTCGGTGGAAATTGCCCGGCGCGAGACCGCCTTGATGATGGACGGCGCCATCAGTGCCGGCGGCGTCAGTCCGGCGTTGGTGGAGATGTTGGCGCGCGCCGGTCCCTTTGGCGCCGGCAATCCGGAACCATTGCTGGCGTTGCCCGCGCACACACTCGCCTATGCCGACCCGGTTGGCGAAAACCACATTCGTGCGCGTTTCAGATCCGGCGACGGCAAGTTCGTGAACGCGATTGCGTTCCGCGTCGCCGGAACGCCGCTCGGCATGGCGCTGCTAGAAAATCGCGGCCGCCAGATGCATGCGGCGGGGACCCTCGCCATCGACCGCTGGCAAGGCGAAGAGCGCGTGCAGATGCGGCTCACCGATGTGGCGGTGAATTCGTGAGCTTGCGATGAGTTTTGATGTCAGCGCCGGCGGCGCCTTTGTGGCCGGGCTCTTGTCGTTTGCCTCGCCCTGCGTGCTGCCGCTGGTGCCGCCTTATCTGGCCTATATCGGGGGCGTGTCGATCGAACAGCTGCGCGAGCAGGGCGCGGCCAAAGCGCGTGTCCAGGTGTTGCTGGCGGCTTTGTGTTTCGTCGCGGGCTTTAGCACGGTGTTTGTCGCGCTCGGTGCTACTGCGTCCTGGATCGGACAGGCAGTCAGCAGCCATCTTGGAATATTGGGCTATGTCGCCGGCGCCCTGATCGTCCTGATGGGCTTGCATTTCCTCCATGTGGTTCGGATCCCTCTGTTGGATCGCACCGTGCGTGTCGGCGTGGCGGAAAAACCCGCCGGTCTGATTGGTGCCTATGCCATCGGATTGGCATTTGGTTTCGGCTGGAGCCCCTGCGTGGGCCCAGTGCTGGCGGCAATTTTGCTGATGGCGGGTGCCGCCGACAGTGCCGGCGAAGGCGCGCTTCTGTTGTTTGTGTATTCGCTCGGCATCAGACTGCCGTTTTTGGTGGCGGCGGGCTTTGCTGGCACCTTCATGCGCTGGACTGCCCGCTTTCGCGCCAGACTCGATTGGATCGAAAAGGCGATGGGTGCGTTCTTGATAGTCGCCGGTGTTTTGATTTTTACAGGACAGATGCCCGCGATTGCTAATTGGCTGATCGAGGTGTTTCCCGCGATGGGCAGGATTGGTTGAGGCCTTAGAAACATGACGTCGAAGATGCTGAAGCCGTAATTCAGCCGAACCGGAACGCCAGCAAATTATCGAACGAGCGCAGTTCGCCGAACACACGATGCAGCAGGCCGGTGTCGCGGGTGGCGATTGCAGTTGGGATGAAGGCGAGGCCTGCCAAAGCGCCATCGATCAGACGGCGGAATTCCGGCTCCTTGCGCACCGCTTCGCTTGCGATGCCGTCGCAGCCCGCCAGCAGGTAACCGTAGATCGACGCCCGGGCGGCAATGGCAAAGCGCGTTTCCGGCTTGCTCCAGTCGAGCGCGGCATCGTCGTAGACCAAGAGCGCGTCCGCCGCCGCATTGGCATCGCGCACGCAGTCGGCCAGAACCATGATGCCGCTGGCTTGGCGCAGCGCGTACAGATCGCCGCGCAGCGAATCGAGCGCGCCGGCGGCGGCGTCCGTCCGTCCGGTCTTAAGCATCAGGTCGGCGCCAACGAGGTGGGCGCTCCCCACGGTCCATATCGTGGCATAGAGCGGGTTGCCGTCGAAGGCGTCCGGGCGCTTGCCGGCGAATCGCTGCGTCAGTTGGCTCCAGGCCTCGCGCAGCCGGTCGATTTCGAGCGAGGCCAAGTCGGTGTTGCCGGTGCGCAGGTAACCGATCGCTACCCGGTTATGTGCGGCGGCGGCTTCGACCGCCGCGTTGAAGTCGGCGAGATCGCCAGCCATGGCGGCGCCGGCCCAGAAAGAAAGAGCACTCAGAAGAAGTATTGTCTTGCGTACAGAACAGACCCACATAGGACGCGAGGATATAGACCTCGGGGCAGATGAACGATACGTCTAAGCGCATGAAACTCACCCGGCGCAGTCTTTTGCTCGGTGCGGCGAGCCTCGGGATTTCGGGGGCTCGCGCAGCAGAGCCCATTTTGACCGACGACGGGCTCTACAAAGAGCCGTGGTTTCTGGAGACTTTTCTTGAGCTTAGCGATGACCTCGAAGCCGCGACCAAGCAGGGCAAGCGCTTCGTTATCAGCTGGGAGCTCAAGGGCTGCCCCTATTGCAGGGAAACCCACTTCGTCAATTTCGCGCAACCGCGCATTTCCGACTACATCAAGGCGAATTTCGACGTTCTCCAGCTCAACATCATCGGCTCCCGCAAAGTCACCGACTTCGACGGCACCGAGTTGTCGGAAAAGGATTTGGCCGCAAAATACGGCGTGCGCTTCACGCCTACGTTCCAGTTTTTTGGCGAGCGGGCCGCCCCGCTAAAAACGCTGCCCCCGCAAAAGCGCGAGGTCGCGCGCGCGCCGGGCTATATGCGGCCCGACGATTTTCTCGCCATGTTTCGCTACGTTCGCGAAAAAGCGTATGAGAGCAAGAGCTTCCGTGATTTCGTCAAAACGCTGCCGAGTTGAAAGATTATGCTTGGAAACGGCGGGCTGGCAAAACGGTTATCCTTCGTTTTGAATGCCATTTGAACCCGTCCTCGCCCGCCGCTATGGTCGCGGCGAACGAAGCAAAGCCCAAAATGATGATTCCGGAGGAAATAATGATGCGACAGCTATCCCGTCGCGCAGCGCTCGCCGTTGGTGCGGGTAGCGCCGCGCTTGGCCTCTTCGGCTGGAATGAGGATGCCTCGGCTGCTGCCAAGGAAGCGGCCGACGAAATCGCCAAGTTCACCGGCGGCAAGCAGGCCGCGCCGGGCAAGATCACGGTCGAGCTGCCCGAGATCGCGGAAAACGGCAACACCGTCCCGTTGTCAATTACCGTCGATGCCCCGATGACCGCCGAAAATTACGTCAGCGACGTATTGGTGGTCGCCGAAGGCAATCCGCGGCCGGGCGTCGCGCTGTTCCAGTTCTCGCCGATGTCGGGCAAGGCGCAAGTCTCGACCCGCATGCGGCTCGCCGCCACGCAGAACATCGTCGTCGTCGCCAAGACCAATGGCGGCCAATATTTCACTGGCCAGAAGCTGGTGAAAGTCACTATCGGCGGCTGCGGCGGCTGATTTAAAGAATTCAGGAGAAAACCAATGGCGGAAATGCCACGGCTCAAAATCCCCAAAGAAGCCAAGAAGGGCGAGACCATCGAGATCAAGACGCTGTTGCCACACGTCATGGAGTCGGGCCAGCGCAAGGACAAAGACGGCGCGACGATCCCGCGCAAGATCATCAACAAGTTCGCCTGCGAATTTAACGGCAAGCCGGTGTTCAGCGCAACGCTTGAGCCGGCGATCGCTGCCAATCCTTACATGCAGTTCTTTGCCAAGGTTGAGGAGAGCGGCTCGTTCAAGTTCACCTGGACCGACGACGACGGCACCGTCACCACGGCGGAAGAGAAAATTGCGGTGACCTGATGAGTTTTGGAAGGATTTTGACGAGCAGCGCTGCTGCCGTGATCGTGGCGGGCACTGTCGTCGTTGCAATCGGTTCGGACGCCAACGCGCAGGCGACCAAGGGTCCGGCCCCGCTCGATCTCGGGCAGGATGCCTCCGTGCAGCCGTGGAAACGGTATTCCGGCTGGCCGACGCGCGACATGTCGAAGTTCAACACGCTTGCCAAGGTTGTATCGCCACCGGCGCCGAAAGAACCGCGCAAGCTCACTGAAGCCATCACCGGCGATGTCGCCAAGGGCGGCGCACTGGTCGCCGACCGCAATCGTGGCGGATCATGCCTGGCTTGCCACGTGATGGGTCCGGCCGGAGACGCCAATCTTCCAGGTAATGTCGGTCCCGATCTTTCGGAAATCGGCAATGCCGGCCGCGAGGACGAATGGCTGTTCAACATGGTCTTCGATCCGCGCGTCTATAATCCCGACAGCGTGATGCCGCCGTGGGGCACGCATGGCCTTTTCACCGAAGAAGAAATCAAGGACGTTGTCGCCTTTCTCAAGACGCTGAAATCGCCAGCGCCCTTCAAGACCGATCTCGACGATCCCAACAAGCGTCCGGCGCCGGTCGAGAAGCGCGAGAATCTCGACTCCATTGAAAATCCCGCGATGTGGGCCGTCGACAAAGCGCAGGATCTGTTCAAGCAAAAGGCTGCGTCGGGCTCTGCCTGCGCGAGTTGCCACGAGGATGCGAAGGCCGCCTTCAAGAGTTGGGCGGCCTCGATGCCGAAATGGGAGCCGCGGCTCGAAAAGGTGCTGGGCGTCGAGGAATTCGTCACGCGGCATGCCAGAACCACCACCGGCGCCAACTGGCCGATGGAAACCGACAACAATCGCGCCATGTCGATCTATCTACACTTCCTCGCCAATGGCGAGCCGATCAAGGTTGACACCACGAGCGCGGACTCAAAGGCGGCGATCGAACGCGGCAAGGCACTGAGCGCGCGCAAGCTCGGCCAGCTCAATTTTGCCTGCACCGACTGCCACGGCATTTCCGCCAATAAATGGATTCGCGGACAGTGGTTGGGTGAACCGAAGGGCCAAGCCGACCACTTCCCGACCTGGCGAACCAGCCTGCTGGCGATTTGGGACATCCGTCAGCGCTTCCAATGGTGCCAGGTGAACATTCGCGCCGACGAATTGTCGCCGGACGCCAAGGAATACGGCGATCTGGAAATTTATCTCGCTTCGCAGAACGAAGGCCTCAAGCTGAGCGTGCCTGGCATCCGGCACTAATCTCCTAATGATCACCCGCCGTGAAATGCTCCAAGTCGGTGCTGCCACCGCGGCGCTGACGGCCGGCGGCGGCACATTGACGCGCGCGTTCGCGCAGCAGCGGCTAACCGAAGCCGAACTCTTCAAATTTGACGCGCTTGGCAATGTCACGCTGCTGCATGTCGCTGATATCCACGGCCAACTCATGCCGGTCTATTTCCGCGAACCTTCGGTCAATCTTGGCGTCGGCGAGGCGAAAGGTAGTCCCCCGCATGTTACCGGCCGCGCCTTTCTCAATCGCTTCGGCATTCCGGAAAAAACCGCCGCGGCTTATGCCATGACCTCGGAGGATTTTTCGTCGCTGGCGAAATCCTATGGCCGCCTCGGGGGACTCGACCGTCTTGCCACGGCGGTCAAGCGCGTGCGCGCCGAGCGCGGCGATAAGGTGCTGCTGCTCGATGGCGGCGATACCTGGCAGGGCTCACTCGGCGCCAACCGTAGCAAGGGCCAAGACATGGTCGACTGCATGGCGCTGCTCAAGCCTGACGCCATGACCGGCCATTGGGAGTTCACCTATGGCGAAGCGCGGGTCAAGGAACTTATCAAGAGCCTCGGCTTTCCGTTTCTCGCGCTCAACATTCGCGATACCGAATGGAACGAGCCGGCGTTCGAGGCGATGAAGATGTTCGAGCGTGGCGGCATCAAGATCGCGGTGCTGGGGCAGGCATTTCCCTATACGC
>JAYTFS010000406.1:0-8926 GCA_043734185.1 Pseudolabrys sp.
TCGCTGTTGGGGGCGCCGGTTGCGGCGCCGCCGACCACCTCGATGACACCGTCACTGGTGAAATTGGCGACGTTCTTGATGGTGTTGGTGCCGACGGTGGCTTTGAGCAGTCCGGAATTGACGAGCGTGCCGTTGCTGATGGCCGTTTTCTGCAGGTCGAGCGTCGCGGAGGCATCGACCTGCACAACGCCGCCGAGGTTCGCCACCGCGAGATCGACGAGCCCCAAAGCACCGCCGCTCTTGACATGCAGCGTGCCCGAATTAACCGCCGCGAGCGGGTTAGCGCCCTGGCCGGTGACATTCATTACGACGCCGTTTTCGATCAGAATCGTGCCGGCGTTGGAAAGCGGGCTTGTGTTCGCTGTCGCTATAGAGAAGACCGCACCGGCACCTGTAATATCGAGTGTCACGCCAGAACTGACTGACAAACTGTCTATCAAGGCACCTGTTGCGCAAGTGACCGTGTAAGTGCCCGGTGCATCAATGATGACATCCTGAAACTTGAGAGGCACCGCATGCGGAACGGTTATTGAACCCGTGAACCAGTTCGTCGCGTCGTTCCAATCTCCGCCACTGGAATTGATCCAATGGACCGGGCCCGACAAATCATTTGTTAAAACGATGTCTGCGGAAGCGGGGGTCGGGTCCACTCCGCCTGGCCCATCGACGTTCGCAACAACGTGCAGCGTGCCTGATACGCCAGGTAGCTCCGATAGCCACAAGCCGTTGCGAAAATCAGTCGCGAGAATCGTGAAGACCTGGCTTGGGCCAGTCGACACGCCGTACGCCACCGAACTTCCCGGCACAAACACCCCGTTCGGTCCAAGATGGGTGAAGAGCTGTTCGCCCGCCGGAACCCCGCTTATCTTCAGATTTGTCAAATGTTCGGAGGCAACGACGGTGACGGTCAGCGCAACGTTCGGATTCGAAACTTGAGTCGGGTCAGGTTCAATACCCCCGAGATAAACCGGACCGGGTTGGTCGTTGGTGATCGGCAGCGTCTTAATGACCGCAGAAAAAATCGGGGTCGGTAGCGGAGGAGGTGGCGGACCGCCGCCGCCGCCGCTGCCGCCGGATGGCCCGCCGCCTGTCGAACCCGCCCCTATCGCGCCGCCCAAACTCGTCGTCAGGAGCAGCTCATTAGTAGGGGTGATTATCGTTCCGGATCCGTGACCCGCTGCAGCCGCATGTTCCTGACTTTGCAGCTGCTGAATAAAAGGATCTGTCTGACCCTGCGCAAAAGTGGCGAACGCGCTTTGATACGCGTTCTGATACTGCAACAATTGCGCTGCATTGTTCGTAAAATGCTCGACGACCATTGAGGTCCCGACCATCTTCAAAACAATGGTTTCTTCGGGATCTTCAACGATGATGAGTCGCGGGATCAGCTCCTTGGTAGTAATCTCGAAAACGCCGTGCTCAAGGTCGCGAGGCGTAATCAACGCGATATCGATGAAAACATTGCCGCTGGAATAGGCTTCGGCTTCCCGAATGAGGCAGTAAAAGAAGATGCCAAACGTCAGACCCCCCATGGTGGACGCGGGTGGCCTGCTTTGAATCTTTGCAAGAGGCGTATCGATGATGAGGCGGCCGGCTGTTGCCATTTTGCCGGCAATTAGTCCAAACGCGCCTTTGGCGATATGCAGCAGCGCTGAATTTGAAGTTTTTTCCGCGTCGAAAATGAATTGGTCCAGCACCATGCGCGCGCTGGCGTAGAGATGAAAAGTTGTCCCATCGACAAATACGATATCGACCAAGCCATCAATGCCGGTCTCGATTACGTCGCCTTCGTAAACGAAATCTCCAACAGCGGGGCGAACAATCGTGGCGTTTGCACGTGCGATGGTGACCGAACCAACCGCCGTTTTGATTTTGCCAATGGCAGATGAAGCCCCCCGCTCCGGAGCGGAGTCGGTAGCAGCAGCGCGATCCCCCCGCGCATCATCGACGCCACGATACACGCCGTGTACCCCTGTTTTTAGGCTGTCGCGCCGGCTTTGGCTTTTGATTGCCCGCCAACGACTTGTTGTAGCATTGTTACCAGATCATGGCGAAAATTGAAAAAAAACGAACGATGCAGTTAAATCGTATGTGGTGAATTTCGGGAACCTGGGCAATCAAGGTTGACTTTAAACCTTGATGCAAAAACCCTGAAGCAAAGGCGGCTCAGGGACGGTTGCTGGAGTCATTTAATTGGAACTTTGACTCCTCCGACATGTCTTAAGCCACTGGGATCATTAGACTATGCGCCAAGGAAATGCCCTTATAGTGCGCGAGTTCCGGGATGTATTGCTTCGCAATACATAACCCACTATAAAATGTGTTGCTCCCTCGAGGAAAAAGCGATGACCGCGCGGGCGATTAGCCTTTTGTTGGCCGGCCTTTTTTTAGGTGCGAACGGCTTGCTCCCCAGTTTGGCCTGGGGACAGAGCAAAGCCGCGCCCGCCGAGCTCGATACAAAGCCCATCGGCAAGGTCCTCAACATCGCTGGTTCCGTCACCATTGAGCATACGCGGGCCGTGATTGTTCAGGCCAATATGCCTGCCAACGGCGTCAACCAGGTGAAGGTTGATGATCCGGTTTATCGGGGCGACTTTGTTCAGACCGGAGCGGATGGCGAAGTCGGCATTACGTTCGCCGACGGCACTTCGTTCAAAGTTTCCAAGAACGCCCGCATGGAACTAAACGAATTCGTTTACGATCCAGCCGGCAGTTCGAATTCGACGCTCTTTAACTTGACCAAAGGCTCATTCACTTTCGTCGCAGGCGCGATCGCCAAGTCCGGTAGCATGAAAGTCGATACGCCTGTTGGAACGATGGGTATTCGCGGCACCGCCCCGCATGTTGAAATTTTGGAAGATGGTACGGTCAAGTTCACGACCCTTATTGAAGAAAATAAGAACGCCAACGAGGACAATTCCGCGCCGCGCAAGCGGGCGAAGGCCCCGGTATCTTCCGATACGGCCGCGAGCCTGAAAGCGGACCAGGACTTGGTTAAGAAGCTAAAGATTTGCCAGGGCTGCTAACTGCGATTGCTTCTCTGTTTGCAAGCAGTTTTCGCAATGCCCGAATTCATTATATTTCGATTTTGCTGGTCTAGCACGCCAACGCTCCTGACGACGCCACGATTGTCCTCGACGCGGGTTTGCGTGTCGATGTAGTTTTAGGTGGTGGGAAATGATCATGAAACATAAACTAGGCCGAAGCATTGCACCCTGCGCCGCATCAACGTTGGTGCTTATGTTGCTTGCGACATCGGCGTTGGCACAGAGCTCAAAGCTCAAGAATGTCGATCTGTGCAATGGCAAAGACCGTACATCGGTCGAATCTCAAATCCTTGGCTGCACGGCGCTTATCGAATCGGGCATAGAAAATTCGCAAACCTTGGTGATCGCCTACAACAACCGGGGCACTGCATATAACAGCACGAATAAATACGATCTGGCGATCAAAGATTTTGATGAATCCATAAAGCTCAATCCGAATTTCGCCAAAACCTTCAACAACCGCGGCGTGGCTTACCAAAAAAAGGGCGAGTACGATCGCGCGATAAAGGATTTCGACGCCGCGCTTGTCATCAATCCGGAATATGTCAACGCCTTCGCCAACCGCGCCGCGACCTACGAGAAGAAGGGTGATTACGCCCGCGCCGTGAAAGATCTTGATGAGGCTATCCGGCTTCAGCCCACCTTGGTCGGCGTGCGGAACGAGCGCTGTTGGGCGCGTGCGATCATCGGCGAGTTGCAGGCCGCGCTGGTCGATTGCAATGAAGCTATTAAATTGGCGCCGAACGACGCCGCTTCATTCGATTCACGCGGTCTTACCTATCTAAAATTGGGCCAATGGGCACCGGCGATCGCTGATTTCAATTCGGCGCTGCGCCTGAATTCAAAGCTGGCAACTTCGCTGTATGGACGAGGCTTGGCCAAACTGAAGATGGGCGACCAAGCCGGAGGCGATGCAGATATTGCAGCTGCAAAGACGGTCGCGCAGAATATCGCGGGCGAATTCGTTCGTTATGGCGTGAACTAGCCGGAGCGGCAGCGTGGACGCTTAGGACCGGTTGGTCCACATTTCTTTCTTCGCTTTGATAAAATCACGATAGTCCCCAGGATTGAAATCAAGCAGCGTACCGCCCGTCGCAAAATGCTGGATGAAAACCATGCCGATCGCGTAAGTAGCGCCGGCAGACAAAGCCGGCATCGCAAACGCACTCACAACCGATCCAACAAGCGGCACGCTCTTTATTATGCTCGCGGCGCCGATCGCGCTGCTGACCGGGATCATTGATCCGACAAGGCCGGCGATGAGCGCCTTGCCGCGATTTGCGGAAAACGGCACTCCGTAGACCTCGGAAATCTTACCAAGCATCCGGATCTGGACACCGCCGATGGCGGCGACATCGACAATCGGCACGGGAATTAATCCGGCAGCCCCAGACCACAACGAGAAACGTTCAACCGCTTTTACCGCGAGGGCGCGGCGGCTTTCCGGGTCCAACTCGGTAGTGCCGGGCGCGGCCGTTTCCTTTTTCATCGCAGCCTTCGGCGGGGGCGCACCCGGCGCGGGGTCCGCGGCGGCAGGCCTGATAGCCTTGGGGAGATTTTTTTTGTTCACGGATTACGCCGCGCGCCGGAGGCTGACAATGTCGTCGACTTCATCGGCGATGGCGGCGATTTCGCGAGCGGCGGCGCCGTTGCGGTCGATCAGGCTCGGCGTCGCGCCCCAAAGCGCGGCCTCGGCATAGGCCACACGGTTGGTCATCTCGTTGTTGAGCACCGGGTAGCCGGCCTCGATCAATTCGGCCCGGATGTGCTTGGAAATCACGGACTCGCGCGTCGTCTGAGTCAAGACGCAGCGGAACAGACGCCGTTCGCCCTCTTCGCCCTCAATGAGCAACTTGAGCGTATCAATCATGCGGTCGATGTCGAGCGGCGAGGCCTTGACCGGGACGAGCAAGAAATCGGCCGCCGCGATGCAAGCGAGCGTGGCCAATGAGCGGAAGCCTGGGGTGTCGATGATAATCGGACCGTTTGAGGCGAGGTTTCGCGCCGTCTTCCACGCGTTTTCCGATGCGTCCTCAACGACGGTGACGCCGCCAAGCGCTTTCTCGCGCGCAGCGAGCCTGGCGATGGAGCGTTGCGGATCGGCATCGATAATGGTCGAGCGCCGCCCATTCAGATGCCAATGGACCGCCAGGCAACTGGCCAGCGTGCTCTTGCCACTACCGCCTTTCATGGTCGCAACCGTGATGATCTGCCTCATCGCCTACCTTCCTTTCGGCCAAGATTCCGTGCGGCGAATCGCTTGCCGCAATGCTAGCGGATTCTCGGCCCGGATTCCCCAAAACGACGCCGAATCGGGCCAAATATTCGGGTTTGCGGTTCCCGGCTCGTTGTCATGTCCAGCAAATAGACTAGCTGGCCGCAGCGGGCTTGAAAGCGCCCGCAAGGAATCTTTTACCTTAACAGTTTGGCACCGCTCCGGACGATCGCTCAAATTTTAGCGAAACGTTTTTGCGCGGCTTCACCAGCATCCGCAAAACCCTCATCGGTAAAGCCCCCTATTAAGCAGCCCGATAGGGCTTTGAACGTAAGCAAAACCTCGCAGGACGGGGTCAAAAACCGGTCGATCAAGACCGAAAAGAGCCCCGCCGCAGGGGCGTCAAATGTTGAGTTTGCATCACGCGCGGCGTGCGGCACCGCTATTTGCGATCGGACTGAGCATTGGCTTGTTTGCCGGTCTCGGCCACGCGGTGGCAGAAGAGATTGGGGCGCCTCCGTCCAACACCTTCGAATATAAGATCGCGTCTGTCGTGCCCTTCGAGGTGCCGCGCGATGCCCCGGCTTTCCGGCTGTCCGAGCCGTTCGGCCTGCAGGCTTCGGCGCTTGTCACCGGCCTGCAAAACAATGTGCAGAACAAATGGGGCGTTGTGGCCGGGGAGCTGCCCCAGGAGCGCGAAGTCCTGGCGCGCTGCCGCGCCGACGCCGCGTCTTGTCCGCCAGCCGCAAAGGCTTTTCTGGCCATTGTCGATAAGGCCCAGTCCCGCAGCGGGCTGGCGCGCATCGGCGAAATCAACCGCTCGATCAACCTCGCCATCAAATATGTCGACGACATGACCCAGTATGGCGTGCCCGACCGTTGGGTTTCGCCGTTGACGACGTTTGCTTCGGAAGCTGGAAACTGCAAGCACTACGCGATTGCGAAATATGCCGCCTTGCAGGAAATCGGATTTGCCGCCGAGGATCTTCGCCTCGTGATCGTGCGTGACCGCGCAAGCAACCAGCTTCATGCAGTGGCCGCGGTACGTTACGAGGGCCGTTGGCTGGTTCTCGACAACCGCACCTTCATCATGGCGCAGGACGTCAATCTTGCGGCCTACAAGCCGCTTTTCCTAATCGGCACGGACCGCGCGAAGGCACCGGAAACGCCGAAGCCGCAGGAAGCCAATCTGACCGTCAGCGCCGCAACGATTGATGTGCAGCCGTCATCCGGTTGGCCGAGCACGCCGCTGCTGATGTAGAAATCGGCGGCTGGGTCACGCCCGGCTTCCGACCTTCGCGACCTTTTCCGCGTCCATCCACCACAGCGCTGGAAATCCCGACATGCCGTATTTCGGCAAGGTATGGGGACGGCCGAAGCGATCCCAACGAGCGCTGCGCATCTTGCTGTAGGCCCACTGCGGCACGACGTAGTGATTCCACAACAACACGCGGTCGAGCGCCTTGGTGGCCGCAACCAGATCGGCTTCGTGCTTGGCGAAGATGACATGCTCGATCATGGCATCTACCGCCGGATTTTTGATGCCGATGACGTTCTCGGAGCCCGGCTGATCGGCGGCCTGCGAGCCCCAGTAGCCGCGCTGCTCGTTGCCGGGCAGCAGCGTTTCCGGCCAGCCGTAGGTCATGATGTCGAAATCCCAGCTGCGCAGGCGGTTCACATACTGCGCCTCATCGACTGTGCGCACCGAAACCGCAATGCCAAGCTTTTCCAGCGACGGCTTGTAGAACAGGAAGACGCGCTCGAAATTCGGCGAGTTCGAAAGAAACTCGATGGTGAATTGCTCGCCGGTCATTTTGTTGACCAGTTGCTGCTCACGCACTTCATAGCCTGCGTCGCGGAACAGCCGTATGGCTTCGCCCTGATTGCTGCGGATCGCCTGCGGGGTGCCGGTGACCGGATTGGTATAGGGCTTAGTGAACAGTTCGGCCGGTACCTTGTCGCGCACCGTTTCAAGAAGTTCGAGCTCGCGGCCGGTCGGCAGTCCGGTAGCGGCTAGTTCGGTGCCTTCGAAATAACTGGCGATGCGTTTGTACTGGCCGAAGAACAGTTGCTTGTTCAACGCCTCGAAGTCGAACGCGTAGTTGAAAGCCTGCCGCACGCGCGGATCTTGAAATTTTGCGCGGCGGATATTGAAGGTGAAGCCCTGCATAATCCCGACATTGGCGATCGGGAATTCCTCCAGGACGACGCGCTTCTCGTTGACCGCCGCAAAATCATAGGCCGTGGCCCAGTTCTTAGCGCTGTTCTCAGTGCGCCAATCGACCGTGTTGGTCTTGAATGCCTCAATGGCAACCGTTGAATCGCGGAAATATTCGTAGCGCAGCTCGTCGAAATTATCGCGGCCGACATTGACGGGAACGCTCCGGCCCCAATGATCCTTGACGCGTTCGTACACGATGCTGCGGCCGGCCGAGAATTCCTTGATGCGATAGGCGCCACTGCCGAGCGGGGGCTCGAGCGTGGTAGCGCCGATATCGCGCTTCTTGCCGTCGGCATCGGTGCCCTCCCACCAATGCTGGGGCAAAATAGTGAGCTGGCCGATGACTTGCGGCAGTTTGCGGTTGCCGGGCTGGTCGAATTTGAAGGTGACTTCGCGCGGGCCGGTCTTTTCGGCCGAGGAGACGATCTGGTAAGACGCACCGAGGTGCGGGCTAAGCTTCTTGAAGGCGTTGAAGGAAAAGATCACATCTTCCGGTGTGACCGGCTTGCCGTCGTGCCATTTCGCTTCCGCACGCAGGCGAAACGTCGCCGAGGAATAGTCGTCGGGATGGCTTACCGCGTCGGCGAGCAACCCATATTCGCTGGAAATTTCGTCAAGCGAGGGTGTGAAAAGCGTCTGGTAGATGAGCTCGATTCCAAGCACGAGCGAACCTTTGACGCCCGCCACCACCATGTTGAAGCTGTCAAAGGGGCCAAGCGCAATCTGGCAAGCCGAGCCGCCTTTCGGGGCACCCGCATTGACGTAATCGAAATGCTTGAAGCCCGACGGATATTTCAGGTCACCAAACGGCGAAAGGCCATGCCGCCAGACCACCTTTTTTTCCTGAGCTTCGGCGGGGCTAGCCCAGGCGGGCAGTGGAAACCACCGCGAAGCCAACACGAACAAGGCGGATGTGAGCAAGGATCGGCGATTCATTTCGTACTCCACCAATGTTCCGCCGCCCCGCCCCCAAGGATCGATCCTTGTGATCTCGTAATCTTATGATTTTGTTAGCGGTGCCGGCGCGCCAGCGCGTTTTGCACCAGCCTGAATTTCTCCCCGAGTGACTGCCACAAACACAAGAGATGCGCGCGGCAATCGACGCTAGGCTATAGCGGCCTCGCGCCAACCTCCAGCACTTCGTCAGAGAATTTATGGGTGAGGATTTTTAAGTCTGTGTGACGTCATGCCGTTCAAGGCATCGCACTTACCTTGTCGCGCCGCTTCGGAAAAATTGGCGGGAAGAAACGTTACAGAGGGGGTCACAAAAAAGATACGACGAGACGCCGCTTGCCGGCGCCTCATCGTAGATTTCGTCAAAGCCAAAAAGTCAGAATCAGCTGGAAGCCGATCAGGACGGGCAGGCCGACAAGCCGGTGCAGAAACCGAGCGTGTAGTTACCAGCCTTTTCTTTGCCAGTTCCCGCCGCAGCCTCGAGCGCCT
>JAYTFS010000407.1:0-5916 GCA_043734185.1 Pseudolabrys sp.
CGACAAGCAGGCGCTGGAAGTCTACCGGCGCGCGCTCGCGGTTCATCCGCGGCTGCAACGCATTCCCGACGTGGTAAAGACGCTGCAGGAAAAGGTCGAGGGCCGGGATATCTAGTCCGGGCGCCGGCTGCCCCATTTGCGAAAGCACCACGATCCCGGGAGTACCCATGTCAGTCACTGCACGTGCTTTTGCCGGTGCCCTCGCACTCGCGGTTATCCTGTGCGCCGCCGGCTTTCCTGCGCGCGCGCAATCCAAGCCAAACTTCAATATATGCATCGGCGAGCACGATCCGACGCCCGACCAGAAGATCGCCGGGTGCACGGCGGTCATCCAGGCCGGCAAGCTAAAGGGCAAGAAACTTGCCTTCGCCTATATCAATCGCGGCGTCGCCTATTACGAAAAAGGTCAACTGGACAGCGCGCTGGAAAATTATAATCAGGGGATCGAGCTTCATCCGAAATATTCCCTTGCGTTCAACAACCGCTGCGCCGTTTACCGCGACAAAGGCGAATATGACCGCGCTATTCAGGATTGCAACCAGGCGATCAAGTTCAACCCGAAATATGCCAACGCCTATTACAATCGTGGCTTCTCATTTCAGAACAAAAAATTATACGATCGCGCCATCGAGGATTACGATCAGGCGATCAAGTTTGATCCGAAATATGTCGATGCTTTCGTTAATCGCGGTAATGCCTACCAGGACAAGGGCCAGTTCGACCGCGCGATAGCGGATTATGACCGCGCCATCGCGCTCAACCAGAATCACGCCGGCGCGTTTTACAACCGGAGCCTAGCCAAGAAACACAAAGGCACGGAAGCGGAGGCCGCGGCGGATCTCGCGGCTGCACGAAAGATCAATCCGAATATCGGGCGTTAAGAGCGGCGGCCGGTCTACTTGCGGCCGTTGCGATGCATGCAGTTCAAATAGCCCTGAACCGCCGGACTTGGCCTCAGCCTCCAGCCTTGAAACTTGAACTTGGCGGGAAACGCAATTCTCTCACGGTCCGGCGGCTCGCCCGGTTGGCGCGCTTCACGCCGGAGTAGCCGCCAGCCATTTCGCTGGTAGGCCCCGGCCGGAACCATCTGCCCGCCGTTCTGCAGCGCGCAGACGCAGGCAACCTTGTCGCGCATACTGCTGCATTGGACATCGATGTTTTGCGCCGCCGCCGGATAAATGGCCGCAGACAGGCACAGGGCGGTCAGCGCAATCAAGAGCGCTTTCATAGTTCTAACGTCTCTGGCATCGTCCATCGCGCTACATTTCATCTGCCGAACACCGGTCAAGGTCTCATGGCTGCGAATGATGTTTCACTTTACTACGACGAGCTTCATCGCTGGACGAGGAAGGATGCCGGTTTCCAGGTTTTCTCAGGTCTCGAGAACGATACAATACATCGCTTTCTGATCGACGCGAATACCGGCAGTTTTTCGCCGGACACCATCTACAAATTCATCGACCCCTACATGCCGCCGCACGGGTCATCGCGCGGCCTGGACGCCGGCTGCGGCTATGGCGGCACGTGCTTTCGCTGCCTGAAGGTTCACGGCGGGCATTGGACGGGGATCACGATCTCCCGCGAACAATGGGAATATGCCAATAACATCGCCAAAGTGCGCGGGCTGCAGGACGCGATCGACTTTCACCTGACGTCCTACGACGCGGCCTTGCCCGGACGCTTCAATGTGATGATCGCGATAGAAAGCCTGATTCACAGCCTCGATCCGGCGGCCACTTTGGCCAATCTTGCAGCGTCACTGGATGCCGGCGGCCGCCTCATCCTTGTCGACGACATGCCGGTTCATGGGGTCGACGACGCTGACGCAAAATTCCTGACCGAGTTCAAGCAGGCCTGGCGCTGTCCGCAGGCGTTATCCGCGCAAGCCTGGAAGGACCTCGCGCAATCGCTCGGCTTGCGCCTTGTCGCGGAGCAGCACCTTTCTCATCTGCTCAAGCCCCGGCCCGAGGCCGATCTCGATGCGGCGCTGGAAAACCTCTCCGCGCAGCGGGCGGGAAAAATTGAGCAAGGCTTTGCCCGGTTGTCCGATGCCGAAATCGGCGGCCTGCACCTTGAGCGGCTGCTGGGGCGCGGCGCGATCCGCTACATGCTGCTGGTGTTCGAGAAGGACGCCTAGTTCAATCGCCGGCGGCTTCGGTGCCGACATAGGCAATGCGCAGCATGTTGGTGGCGCCCGGCGTGCCGAGCGGCACGCCCGCCACGACGATCACGCGCTGGCCGGGCTTGGCAAAACCTTCCTTGAAGGCGATGCGGCAGGCGCGGTCCACCATGTCGTCCTGGTCGTGGGCGTCCTCGGTGACGACGCAATGCACGCCCCACACGACAGCGAGCCTGCGGCCGGTGGCGATATTCGGCGACAGCGCCACGACAGGCGGCTTGGGCCGTTCGCGCGCCATGCGCATGGCGGTCGAGCCGGACGAGGTCCAGCAGATCACGGCGGCGAGATCGAGTGTATCCGCGATGTGACGCGCGGCGTCCGCAATGGCGTCGGCACCAGTGGCTTCCGGCTCGGCGCGCTGCGCGTTGAGGATGTTGCGGAACAGCATGTCGTTTTCGACTTCCTCAGCGATGCGGTTCATGGTTGCGACCGCTTCGACCGGAAACTGGCCGGCGGCGGATTCCGCCGACAGCATCACCGCGTCAGCACCCTCGAAGATGGCGGTGGCGACGTCGGAGACTTCGGCGCGTGTCGGCACCGGCGAATTGATCATCGATTCCAGCATTTGCGTCGCCACCACCACCGGCTTGCCGGCGGTGCGGCCCGAACGCGTCATCATCTTCTGCACGCCGGGGACTTTCTCCAGCGGCATTTCCACGCCGAGATCGCCGCGCGCCACCATCAGCGCATCGGTGAGCTCCAGGATTTCATCGAGCCGATGAACCGCCTGCGGCTTTTCGATCTTGGCCATGATCGCGGCGCGGCCGCGCGTGATCTTCTTGGCTTCGGCGATATCTTCCGGGCGCTGGATGAACGACAGCGCCACCCAATCGATGCCGGTCTGAAGCGCGGCTTCGAGGTCGGAAATGTCCTTGGCGGTCAACGCCGAGAAGGGAATAGTCGAATCCGGCAGGCTAACGCCTTTGCGGTCGGACAATTTGCCGCCGACCGCGACCTTCGTGGTGATTTTCTTGGGATCGGCCTGCGTGACCGTGAGCCGCACCTTGCCATCGTCGATCAGCAGCGTATGGCCGGTCTCGACACCGGCAAAGATTTCCGGATGCGGCAGGAAGGCGCGCGTGGCGTCGCCGGTGGCCTTATCCCAATCGAGAACGAAGCTGTCGCCGTTTTTCACCGTCACCGCGCCACCGGCAAAAGTGCCGAGCCGCAGCTTTGGTCCCTGCAAGTCCACCAGTATGCCGATCGGCCGGCCGGTGTCTTGCTCGACGCCGCGGATCATGGCGACCAGTTCGCGCATGCGGTCCTGGCTGGTGTGACTCATGTTGATGCGGAATACGTCGGCGCCGGCGGCAAACAGTTTAGCAATCATCTCGGCGCTGGAGGACGCAGGGCCCAGCGTGGCGACGATCTTGGCGCGGCGAAGCCGTCTCATTGCTTGCTGCCTCCGGCTGGAGGCGTGGTCGGCGCGTTAGACGGCGGGCGCGACGGGCCGGGCGTTCGCGGCGGCAAGGGCCGATCCGGCGCCTGCTCGGCGCTGTCGGTCAGTTGCACGGTCCAGGAGCGCTGCTCGGTGGTATCGACCTCGAAAAAACCGGTGCGGTCATAGCCGCGCGCGAGGCAGTTTTCGGTGCCGCGAATGGTGAACTCTTTTTCACGTGAGCACATGTATGCCTTACCGGACCATTCGCCGCCGCGGTCATAGTCGACCGCATAGATGTAATAGTAGCGCGCAACCAGCGCGCCGCGCAGCAATGTATCGCATGATCGCGCCGAAATGTTCCACCAGCCTTCCGTGGTCCAGCCTTCGGCGTCCTTGTAACCGATGGCGACGCCGACACGGCCGCCGGTGTTGTTGCAGAGGCGGAAGTCGGCCTGGGCCGGACATGACGATATGGCGAGCATGGCAGCCGCGATCGCGACCGTGCCGGTGATGCAGTGCTTGGTGAAATGCTGTGTGGGCACGATCGTCGCTGGTTGATACGCTGCGGTTGTGGCGTGAGCCGTCATGACCTGTCAACGACGATGGCGCGGAAGTCGTTCACGTTGGTATAGGTCGGCCCAGGAGCCACCAAATCCTTGAGGGCTTCGAAAAAACCGGTCGAATTATTGTTGGCAAGAAAGGCGGCGGGATCGAGGCCAAGCGCCTTGGCGCGCGCCACGGTCTGCCCGTCGATGATCGCGCCAGCGGGGTCGGCGGCGGCACCCGCGCCGCCGTCGGTGCCATCGGTATCGGCGGCGAGTGCGGCAAAAGCCGGCATGCCGGCAAGCGCGATCGCAAGCGCAAGCGCGTATTCCTGATTGGGACCGCCGCGGCCCTTTCCGCGAATGGTGACGGTCAATTCGCCGCCCGACAGAATCACCGAGCGCTTACCCTGTGCGCGCAACTCACGTGCGGCCTTGGCATGCACTTGCGCGACCGCGCGCGCTTCGCCTTCGACATTGGCGCCGAGCGCAACGCACTCGTAGCCGGCAGCAATCACCGCGGTTTCGGCGGCGCGCAATGAATCCGCCGGCCGTGCGGCAAGCGTAAATGGACTGCCGACGAAAATCGCATCACCGGGCTTAGGCGATTCATTTTTAGGATCGTTGAGTGCCGCAGTCACCGCATCGGGAAGCGCGAGATTGAATTTCGTAACGATAGCTCGCGCGTCCGCGAGCGTCGTTGGGTCAGGCACGGTCGGTCCCGAGCCGATCGCCGAAGGATCGTCGTTTGGGACGTCGGAGATCGCGATGGTGACGAGTTTGGCCGGATGCGCGTGGCGCGCCAGCCTGCCGCCTTTGATGCGCGAGAGATGTTTGCGCACGGTATTGATCTCGCCGATATTGGCGCCGCTGCGCAGCAGCGCGCGCGTCACCGCTTGTTTGTCTGCGAATGAAATGCCGTCCGCCGGGGCGATCCAGTTGGCCGAGGCGCCGCCCGACATCAGCACAAGGACCAGATCGTTGGGCCCCCCACTATCGGCCAGCTTGAGCGCGCGATCGGCCGCTTCAAGTCCGGCGGCGTCGGGGATCGGGTGACCGGCCTCGATCATGTGCACAGCCAGGGTCGGGCGGCCGTAGCCGTGGCGCGCCACCGCGACGCCAGCGAACCGTTTGGCGGGCAATTTCAATTGCTTGAGATAAAAGCCTTCCGCGACCTCAGTCATGGAACCGGCAGCCTTGCCGGCGGCAAGGAGAATAATTTTCCCGTTCGGCGGGGCTGGCAAGTGTGGCGGCAAGCACGACGCCGGGTGCGCTGCGTGTACCGCAGTGCGAAATAGCTCGGCGAGAAAGTCGCGCAAGTTATCGATCATTTCTCACCATATCTGCCCACCTCTCCGAAAATCTGCTTATAATAATTCCACTTCGAAGATACCCAGCCCGGCACGTTGCTGAATTTTGGCTGAGAGAGTTTGCGTCAGGCCGCGTCACCGGTGCTGTCGCCAAAAAACGCGGAAACATCCGCAAATCACAATGATCCCTGGGGAGGGTTTAATGGCAGCGATGGCATTCACAATAAACGGCAAGGCAGCGAAGGTCGAGGCTGAGCCCGACACGCCCTTGCTCTGGGTTGTGCGTGAGCATCTCAAGCTCACCGGCACGAAATTCGGCTGCGGCTCCGGCCTGTGCGGCGCCTGCACTGTTCACATCGACGGCAAGGCGATGCGCTCGTGCCAGATTTCGGTTTCGAAAGTGGCCGGCAAGAAAGTCACCACCATCGAAGGCCTTTCGCCGAATGGCACGCACGCTTTGCAAAAGGCCTGGGTCGCCGAGCAGGTGCCGCAATGCGGCTACTG
>JAYTFS010000408.1:0-3245 GCA_043734185.1 Pseudolabrys sp.
ACCGCGTTGGGATCGGCCTCCTTTTCGCCGAACGACGTCAGATCCAGCGTGATGTCGTGATCGACGAACTGCCCGAGATAGGTGAAGCCCGCCGGAACCTTGGTGTTGTTGCCGGCGGCATCGCCGGGGTTCGGGTCTTTCATCGCGTCGGCGAGTTCCTGCAGCGGCCCGTCATCGACGGCCAGCGGCTCCAGGGCCGGAAACATTCGACCGAACATGCCGGGATCGTCGTGCCCGGAAAGCGTATCCAGAAATTGTCGGGTCGGATGGCGGCCAGCTTTGCCATGGCCGGGCTGGACATTCACTTCTGTACCCATCGCTTTCTCCAATCAGGAAATGCTGTGAGGAGAGGGGCGCTAGTGGGTCGTCGCCGTTCTCTAAAATCCAATCGAAAGTTTGAGCATCGCCCCTCCGGGTGAGAGGCTGTAATTATAAACCTTTAGATTGTGGCGGATTGTTGCGTGGTTCACACTTCGTCGCGAACTTGGCTGCGTCATTAGCGCTCAGGCAATCTCGAAATGCCGGCGGATTTCGGCGTCGGTGTAGAAGCAGATGCCGCCGTCGAGATCGCGCACCAGCCACTCGCCCAGATAGACGATCTGTGCGCCGCTGCGCCGCTGGTGTCGAAGTTCCAGTTGTCCATCCTCGCTGCGTTGAAGCGAGCAGCTCGACTGCACCCAGCTCGGCCATTGGTACAGCGGCTGCCCGCTAAACTGCCATGCGATCAGTGCAATATTGCTCGGACGGGGCTTCAACGTGAGTGTGCTGTCCACAACGATCTCCGAAAGGTGACGTTTCGCGTTCTGACAACGCCCGAAAACCATAAAGGTTGGGCGCGTTTCCCGGAACTTCACCGCGAGTCGACCGCCTTGCCTATGCGTCTTTGGGATAGGACCGGGATCATACGGGCCCGGCCGCGGCAGCGATGCGCAAGCCGCCGCCGGTTCGTGTCCCGCAACGCCGGCCGATCAGAGACTGTCCTAAGCCTTGATGTTGTTCTCGCGCACGACCTGGCCCCAGATGCTGACCTGCTTGGCAAAGAAGGTGCCGAAATCCTTGGCGTCGGCCAGCAGCAGCGACATCTGCTGGGTTTCGCGCAGCTGCGCTGCGATCACGGGATCGCTCAGGATTTCGCGGACCGGCTTCGCGATGCCCTCGATGATATCTGATGGCGTGCCCTTGGGCGCGAAAATGCCCCACCAGGCCAGCGTTTCGGAATCGGGATAGCCGGCTTCGATCCCGGTCTGCGTGTCCGGCAACGACGGCATCCGCTCGCGCCCCAACTGCAGGATCGGACGAAGCGTGTTGGGGCCCACCTGTGGCATGATCAGCGCCGCCGATCCCGCGATCAGATCGACGTGTCCGCCGAGCACGTCGTTCATGGCCGGACCGCCCCCACGATAGGGCACGTGGGTGATTTCAACACCGGCCTTCTTGGCGAGCATCGTCATCGCCAGATGGCCAAGCGTGCCGATGCCGACGGAAGCGTATTTGATCGAGCCGGGCTCTTTCTTCGATGCCGCGACGATGTCGGCGAAAGTCTTGAACGGCCGGCCGGCATTCGCCGCGATCACGTAAGGCGCGGTGCCGACCAGGAACACCGGCATCAGATCCTGCTCGACGTCGACCTGCGGCTTTTCGAGAATGGCGGGAATCACCGCGTGCGAGTCGAACGTCACCAGAAATGACGAGCCGTCAGCTGGGCTCTTGGCGACCACGGCAGCACCCAGCGAACCGGCAGCACCCGACTTGTTCTCCACCAGCACGACGCGGCCGAGCTTGGTTTGCAAATGAGACTGCAGCAGCCGCGCCAGCGCGTCGGTGGAACCTCCCGGCGGGAACGGCACCACCAGCGTCATGTTCTTGGCCGATTGTGCCCGCACCAGCGACGGCACAAAAGTGAATGCAGCCGAGGCCGCCAGCATAGTCCGTCGCGTGATCTTCTTCATTTCTCTCCCCCTGATGTTGCTGCGTTTTGTTTTTTTGTTCGCAGCTTTATTGATTACCGAAGCCCGATCCGGGCTTTTTGTATTCCGGCCGTGGCGGGCTGAAGATATCGAGCACGCGCGCACCCTCCGGCCCGGCGCGCATGGTGTGCGGCACGTTGCCGGGCGTACGCCAGAAATCGCCCTTCTTCACCGCGATCTCCTCATCGCCCTGCACCCGGACGGCCGAACCATCGAGCAACACGCCCCATTGTTCCTCGGGATGGTGATGCAGCGTGCCTTGCGCATGCGGCGCCAACGTCACCACCGACAGCATGGCCTGCTCGCCGGCGAAGATCCGCGTCGTCACGCCCGCCGCGAGATCGCGAAACAGGCCGTCATGCGGATTATCCAGATTGTGAAACTCGTCCTTTTGACTCATCGTCGCGTCCTCAATGTCGGTTGCGTCTCGATCATGATTTGCCGTAGGAGCCCTGGTAACGGCCCTCGCGGATCGCGATCAGCGTTTCCTCTTCGCGCTTGGTCTGGGCGCGGACTGCTTCGAGCAACGAGGGTGCGATCACGGCCGGAAACGACACCACGCCGTCTTCGTCGCCCACCACGATATCGCCGGGCGATATCACCGAGCCGCCGATCGAGACCGGCACGTTGATTTCGCCCGGCCCACTCTTGTAAGGGCCGCGGTGAATCACGGAACGGGCAAAGCATGGAAAGTCAGACGCGGCAAATGACGCGACGTCGCGGATCGCGCCATCGATCACATAGCCGGCTGCACCGCGATGCTCGGCGATGGTCTTCATGATCTCGCCGACCAGCGCCCTCGACTCGTCGCCGCCACCATCGACCACGATCACGTCGCCCGGCCCGACCAGTTCAAGCGCCTTGTGAATGGCAAGATTGTCGCCCGGCCGGGTGCGGACGGTAAAGGCCACGCCCACCAGCCTGCCGCTGCGGTGAAACGGCCGCAAGCCCACAGCGCCCGGCAGCCGGGCAAGATTGTCGCTGATGATCGACGTCGACGCGCTCCTGAACGCCTCGATCAAATCAGGCGCAGGCTTTGGCACGCTTTCCATGGCAATGGTGACGCTCATGCTGACGGTTCCCCATTTATGCTTCTTCTTGTTCTCGAGCCTCTTTCATAGCGTCAAACCGCAGAGATCAAATACCTTTTTGCACAATTTGATATGCCCAAATTCGATGCCATTCGGCTGTATTGGAGGTCGAGAAGGGGTGCCGGGCGCATGGGTTAAGTCGAGCCGCCGGCGCTCACGCGCAATGTTCGGCCAACGGCGTTCGGCG
>JAYTFS010000409.1:0-8034 GCA_043734185.1 Pseudolabrys sp.
AGGTACCGTCCTGCAAATCATTCCAAATCCTTACGGCCTCATGCCGCTATCGACTTTGTTCCGCTTTTCTTGCCGCCAATATCGAGAACGCGATCGACATCAACCACCATCAGCAGTTGCCCTTCCAGCCGGTGGATGCCGACCGACACGCGCGCCAACCGCGGATCGAGATTGATCGGGTTGGCTTCGCGGGTGCTGTCATCGAGCTTGAGCACTTCGCCGACGCTGTCAATCAACAAACCGTACGATTCTCCGCTCGACTCCACGCCAATCGCCATGGATGGAACGCCGTCGCTGCGCGCTTCAAGTCCAAGACAGCTGCGCATGTCGATTAGCGTCACGATGCGGCCTCGCAAATTCAGCACGCCCGCGATTTCCAGCGGCGCCAGCGGCACCCGCGTCAATCGTTCCGGCATGAAGACGTCCTGCACCCGCAGGATCGGCAGGCCAAAGAGCTGGCCACCGATCATGGCGGTGACATATTCCTTTTCCTTCAGATTCTGGCCGGTGATTTCGGTGCTCATGATTCCGCCCTCACGCCGCGCGACCGACGCCGGTCTGCTCCTTAAGCGCCGCGATCAGTCCCTGCCGGTCGAACTTGGCGACATAGTCGTGGAAGCCGACCCGGCGGCCCCGCTCGACTGCTTCGGCGGATACCAGCGATGACAATGCGATGATCGGCAAACCAACGGTGCGCGCGTCTGCACGGACGGCCTCGGCGAATTGGAAGCCGTCCATGTCAGGCATCTCGATATCGGTGATGGCCACATCGAACACGGCACCGTCATTGAGCATCGCCAGCGCTTCTTGCGCAGAGCTGGTCGCAGTCACCTCGTAGCCGGCGGCCTGCAGGACGGGTGCGAGCATGTTGCGGAAGAATGGCGAGTCGTCGATCAGCAACACCGAACGCGCCGCCCCCCTGCGTCCCGGCGGCTCCTTGCGACGGAACCAATCCTCGAAGGCGAGCGGTAAGAAGTGGCCGACATCGATGATTTCGGTCGCCTGCCCCTTGATAATCGCGGAGCCAAGAACGCCGGCATTGTCGCTGGCGACCTGAATATTGAGACGGTCTTCGACGATATCGACGATCTCGTCGACCACCAGTGCCATGGAGCGGCTGCCGTCCGAGAACACCAGCAGCGGCTGGGCGCCCTCGCCCTTCACGCTGACACTGGCATCCATGCTGATCAGCGGCATTAGCTGACCGCGGTACTGAATCATGTGACGCCCGTTCGACAGCTCGATCTTGCGGGCATCGATTTCCTCAAGCCGCGTGATCAAGGCGAGAGGCACGGCCTTGAGATGCGTGGAGCCAGCGCGGAACACGAGCAACGAAGTCGCCCGTTCAGCGGCCGAGGCAGGCTGACATGACATGGCTTCGTCGACCACCATTTGCGAGGTGACGGTACTGCCGAGCGCCTGCGAGACACCGTTCGGATCGATGATCATGATCACCGTGCCGTCACCGAGAATGGTGTTGCCGGAGAACATCGCGATGTGCCGCAGCTTGCTCGACATCGGCTTGACGACGATTTCCTCGGTGTGAAACACCCTGTCGACGACGATGCCGAAGGTCTGGCTGCCGACCTGTGTGACGACGATAAAGCCGCTCTCCACGTCGCCGGCGGTTTCGCCACCTAGCAAATGACTCAGGCGCGCGAGCGGCAATAGTTTGTCGCGCAACCGCAGAACCGTGGTGTCATTGATGCGCTCGATGCGGTGCTCCCCGCCAATGCGCGCCCGCACCAACTCGACCACCGAAAGCTGCGGTATGGCGAAGCGTTCACCCCCGGATTCAACGATCAGTGCCGCGACAATCGCCAGCGTAAGCGGGATTTTGATGGTGAAGCTAAGCCCGACGCCTTCAACAGACTTGACGTCGATGGTGCCGCCGATCTGATCGATATTGTTGCGCACCACATCCATGCCGACGCCGCGGCCGGACACGCTGGTAACTTTATCCGCGGTCGAAAAGCCCGGTGCGAAAATGAACTTGTGAATTTGCGCTTCGGACAGCTTTTCCAGTTCAGCCTCGGAGACGAGACCTTGAGAGAGCGCCTTGGCCTTGATCCGTTCGGTGTTGAGGCCGCGGCCATCATCGGCAATCTGAATGATGATGTAGCCGCCTTCGTGATAGGCCGAAATCCGGATGCGGCCGCTTGCCGGCTTGCCGGCGGAGCGCCGTTCGTCCGGCGCTTCCAGGCCGTGATCGGCCGAATTGCGCACCATATGGGTGAGCGGGTCCTTGATCAGATCGAGCACTTGACGGTCGAGTTCGGTCTCGGCGCCCTGCATTTCCAATTCGATCTGTTTGCCGAGCTCGTTGGAGAGATCGCGCACGATGCGCGGAAATTTTTGCCAGGCATTGCCGATAGGCTGCATGCGCGTCTTCATCACGCCTTCCTGCAGCTCCGCGGTGACATTGGAAAGACGTTGCAGCGGCGTCTTGAATTCCGAATCATCATGGCGGCGCACGATCTCGAGCAGCTGATTGCGCGTAAGCACCAGCTCGGACACCATGGTCATGAGTTGTTCGAGCGTATCGACCGTGACTCGTATGGACTGACTGGCGTTCTTCCCGCTGTCGTCATCCTTAACCGGGGCTTCCGCCGGCGCGGACTTTACCGGCTTTGATAGCGGCGGATCGACCGGAGTTTCGCGGAACGCGCGTTCGAGTTCGTCCAGCGAATTCTCGCCTGGCCGCAGTGAACGTTCGAGCACCTGCGGTGCGAGCGTCCCGACCGCTTGCTGTGTTGCGGCCCGCTCGACCATGCGCTGCAAGTCGGCGATCAAATCGTCATCGGCGCCGTCCGGCTCGCGCTGGGTGCGCTCAAGCGACTCTAGAATTCCCTTGATGCGATCGATGGTGGCGAGAATGAGCGTCACCGCATCATTGGTCGCCGGTGCGCCATCACGAAACCGGCCCATCAGGGTTTCGGCAGCATGCGCGAGCGCTTCGAGCCGTGGTAGGTTGAGAAAACCGCACGTCCCTTTGATGGTGTGGACGAGACGGAAGATGTTATCGAGTATCTTGGCGTTGTTGGGGTCCTGCTCGAAGCGCACGAGTTCGACGTCGACCACATCGAGACTCTCGTTGGTCTCGGTCACGAATTCCTGCAGCAGGTCGTCCATGGAAAACGCTTTCGTCGACAGGCTTTGGCCCATCTGCCGCTTCCCGTCGGAAGCGCGGCCAGTGTGTCGACGAAGGGTTTAATTTTGGTTGCGTATAGCGGTACGATTGCGAGCTTTTAACCAATTGTTAACCGCCGAAATCCCGCTATTGCGCAGCCACGACCACCACGTCGCCCTCCATGGCGATGGTGGCTTTGACGCCGCAGGACTTGGCCAGCAGGCCGGCATAGAACGGCTGGATGCGGTGGGCGTCGAGAGCCTCGGACCCGGCCTCGGCGGCAAGCAAGGGAGGCACGGTCGGCAGAAACTTCGCATTGGCGCCCGCGGCGCTGACCTTGAAACCGAGGCTTTCGCCCGACCCGATCGGATCGACCGTGAGCTGGCCGCCGCGCGGGATGGTCTGCCCCGCGATCAGAAGCATATTGAGCAGGAGCTTGACCCGGTTCTTGGCCAGCAGCACGCGCGGCAGGTTCCAGGCGAGCTTGGTCTTGTCGTCCTCCAGGAACCCGCGCGCGATGGTCTGGGCATCGCCGAGGTCGATCTGGGCGCCGGCCGAGCCTGCCGCGCCGAATGCGATCCGGCAGAATTGCAGCTTGGCTGAGGCGGTGTTGGCGCTTTTCCGGATCAGGTCGAGGGCAAAGGTCTTGGTGTCCTCATCCTTGGCTTCCTCCAGGACTTCCAAGCCGTTGACGATGGCGCCGACCGGGCTGATCAGGTCGTGACAGACGCGCGAGCAAATCAACGCAGCAAGATCAAGCGATTCGATGGGTGATCCGGACATGGACTGGGCTCCGCTGGGCGTGCAGGCTGCTAAAACACTGGCGAATCGCCAGTAGGTTCGGCATCGCTGCGTGATACACCGCACCCGCGTCAGCGCCAAGCATCTGGGCTAAGCACCGGAACGACCAAGTGGGATCAGGGACCCTGCACGCCGTGACACGCGGACTGGAAATCACTCCGCAGGACGCGGAACGGCACCTGGACGCGCTTACCGACATTGTTTCACGCGCGGCGGCGGCAACGCTGATTACGCCGTTTTCCTCGGTGGCGCGGCGAATCAAGACCGACCTCACCCCGGTCACTGCGGCCGATGAGTTGTCGGAAACCATTATTCTCGAGGGCCTGGCCCAAGTGCTGCCTGGCGTTCCGGTGATCGCCGAGGAAAGCGTCGCGCGGCGCCAGGAGCCAACGCGCATCGAGCCGAGCTTTGTCGTGGTCGATCCGCTCGACGGAACGCGGGAATTCCTCGCCGGCCGCGACGAATTCACCGTGAATGTCGGCATCGTCACCAACGGCGTTCCGATCGCCGGCATCATCGCGGCGCCGGCGCGCGGCCTGTTGTGGCGTGGCATTGTTGGCGGCGCGGCCGAACGGCTGCACTTGCGGCTCGGCGCCGGTCAAGCCAGGGCTTACGGCCGCAGCCCCATTCACACGCGGCCGGCGCCGGGACGCCTCACCGTCGCGACTTCGCGCAGCCATCTCGACGAAGCGACCGAGGATTTCCTGGCACGGCTGCCTCTGGCCAAGCGTTATCTCTGCGGCTCGTCGGTGAAGTTTTGCTACATCGCCCAGGGCGAGGCCGATGTTTATCCGCGGCTTTCACCGACGCGCGAATGGGATGTAGCGGCGGGCCACGCCATTCTCGTTGCCGCCGGCGGCGCGGTCATCAACCCGCAACGCGGACAACTCCAGTTCGGACGCATAGCGGAAAAGTTTCTTGTTCAGGGTTTCATCGCCATCGGCGATCCGGCTATCGTTGCTTCAATGAAATCTTGAGCGTAGTCACTGACCGAGCGTACGCGCGGCCTGCGGCCACTTGCGCGTCGCCACCTCGATGACACGGCCGGGATCGGCCATGAAGGCAGCGCGCGCGGCGTCATTATAGTAGAGATAGAGCCGCTCCCCGACAACCGCCCAGACCATCGGGTGACCCGGCACCGAAGTGCCACGCGCGATCGCGACCGGATCGTAGCCGCCAAAACGCGGCCGGTATACTTCGGGGTGCGCGGCAAAGGCGGCCCGGTTGCCCTCATTGCGAAATCGCCAGACAGCGCCGCCCTGCCTCAATTCCATTTCCGGCCGCCCGACCTTCGGGGCGCCATCCGTGAAATAGGCCACCGGATCGAAGCCGCTGATGGCGAGACCTGTATTTGGATTGATGACGGTCCGGTCCTCAGGCGCCGCCTGGGCCGAAGCCGCAGCGCACAAGACAAGCCCGATGAGCGCCCAAAGGGCCTGCCGCGACTTCCCTGGATGCCGTGCTGCAGTCATAGTTCTCGACAATATGTAAGCGATTCGGGGTGTGCGCTTCCGCCGCCACATTACTGCCGTCAGCGTGAGCAACCAGTTAAACGGGGTTTGGGCTCTTCACCCAATGGAGCATTCGATGCGCGCCATCCTGCGCTTTGCGGCCCTGACGCTTTGTCTGTTCGCCTTTGGCGCCGATGCCGCCCGTGCCCAAGACCGGGGCCGGCCGGATACGTTCTCGCCCGGCGAGATCGTGCAAGAAGGCCATCGTTTTTTCGGCACCGTGTCGCGCGGCCTCGCCCAGGTCATGGAGAAAGCGATCAGCCGCTGGGGCCAGCCAAATGGCTACATCCTCGGCCAGGAAGGCAGCGGAGCCTTCGTCGTGGGACTGCGCTATGGCGACGGCAAGCTTTACACCAAGAATGCCGGCGACCGGCGCGTGTTTTGGGAAGGGCCCTCGATCGGTTTCGACACCGGCGGCGAAGGTGCCCGCACCATGATGCTGGTTTATAAATTGCCTGCGACGGAATCGATTTATCAGCGTTTCGCCGGAATCGATGGCTCGGCTTATTTCATCGGCGGCTTCGGCATGACGGCGCTCACCGCCAACAATATCGTCGTGGTCCCCATCCGCTCCGGCGTCGGTTTCCGGTTGGGCGCCAATATCGGCTATCTCAAGTTTACGCCGAACGCGACCTGGAACCCCTTCTGACCGGTCCGTCTCCTCCTTACTATTGAACGACAACAGGTTAATCGCCCGCGACGAGGCCGTGGGTTTAGGTTAATCTTGGGATACGCTGGAACTGCTAGCACCCCTATGTCATGGTTTCTGCGGGGTTACTGCGGGTTTTGGGTGTGCTTGGAGGCGTCGTTCAATGATTGAACCGACCATGTATTTCGGGATCGGATTTCTAGTCGCAGCCCTGGTAGGGCTCATCGTGGTTCCCCTTGTTCATGGCCGCGCGGTTCGGCTGACCATGCGCCGGCTTGAGGCCGCCACCCCGCTTTCGATGGCTGAAATTCAGGCCGACAAGGATCAGTTGCGCGCCGAATTCGCCATGTCGACACGGCGCCTTGAAGTCAGCGTCGAAAACCTGCGCGCCAAAAGCACCAGCCAGCTTGCCGAACTTGGCAAGAAAGGCGACGCCATCAACCGGCTCAAGATCGAGCTGGGCGAAAAGACCGCCACCATTTTCGCGCTTGAATCGCGCGACAAGGCGCTGCGCGATCAACTGCGCACCACCGAAGAAGAGTTTACGGTCAAGAGCAGCGTCATGCTCGAGGCCCAGCGCGCGCTTTCCGAAAAGGAAAGCGAGCTCGCCAAGCTGATGGGCGAACTGGACGAGCGTTCCGGCATCGCCGACGCGCAGAAGATCGATATCATCGCGCTCAAGACCCAGGTCGACGCGCTCAAGGATCGCCTCGACGCGGCCGGCGACGAAGTCAAAGCGGTGGAAGATCGCCGCGACGCCGAGCGGGTCGAACTCAAGGCTGCAACCCAGGAATTGGCGGAGGAGCGCGGCAAGGTCGAGAATCTCGGCCGCCGGACTTCTGAACTCGAACAGGCGCTGGTGGCACAGACGACCGAGGCGGAAATCCTCGGCCGCCGCGCCCATGATCTGGAAATCCGGCTCGGCGAACAGTCGCGCCTGCTTTCTGAAAGCGAATTCGAACTCAAGCACCTGCGCGCCGAGATCGACACCGCGCGCAAGACCGAGGGCGACCTGCGTGTCGCCATCGCCGAAATCGACGGCCGCACCAGCTCGGCGACCGAAAAAATGAAATCGGAAAATACCCACCTGCAGTCGGAACTCGACCGCACCAAAGACGAGCGCGACCGGCTTGCCCGCGACCTTGGGACCATGAAGCGCGAGACCGAGGAAAGCTGGGCTTCGGAGCGGGTGGAAAATGCCCTGCTGCGCGAACGCATCAACGACGTCGCCGCCGAAGTGGCGCGGCTGGCTTCGGCGCTGGAAGGCCCGGACTCGCCGATCGATGCAATCCTTGCGGCCGAAACGGCGCGCGATCGCAGCAGCCACGGCATCGTCGTCGCGGCCGGCGACGCCGAACTTGGCGAGACGCCCTCGGCCGGCGGAAATCTGGCCGACCGCATCCGCGCGCTCCAGACCCATGCGTCGCGCATTTCGCATGGCGACGAACCGAAAAGCCGGAATTAGCCCCGGCTCGTTATCGGTTCGCTTGACACCTCTTAAACGCGCTCCTTATATCGCCCGGCCGTAACAGGCCGGGCGCTTAGCTCAGCGGGAGAGCGCTCCCTTCACACGGGAGAGGTCATAGGTTCGATCCCTATAGCGCCCACCATCTTGTCCAATAAATTCAGCCACAAAACATATTTTTGAGTCAAAACGCGAATGGCAGTTCGTGACATTTCGCGACTGAAATAAACGTTTTCAAACACGTTAGCCGTGGAGAATCCGTGGACTTTGCAAATGTCTGCTTTACCCCCAATAACGGACATGAATCAGCTCACGCTCAATGTCCGCTAAGTGCCAAAAGCCGACATTCCGATCGATTCAATGCCTGGCCGTCAACGCCGACCCGTAGCTACTCCGGAACCCAGCCGTCTGCTATCGTCCGCGTCGTTCCAGAGTTCATCTGGGGAATGTTAGTGAGGAGTCGGCAATGCCTAAGGGC
>JAYTFS010000410.1:0-1672 GCA_043734185.1 Pseudolabrys sp.
AGCGCAAGCGTGCGAACCTCGGCTGGAAGACGGTGATTGCCAGGTTTGCCGCGGCGCTTCGAGAGAACGCTTGCCGCCCCATCCTGCTTGAAGCCACGCAGCAGGCGAAACACCTGCCGGCGGCGCAGTTCAAGCAACGCACAGGCATCCTCGACGCGCAGTCGTCCTGACTGAACCCGCAACAAAACATCGAGCCGGCTGAATTCTTGTTTGCTCATCGACAGCACCGTCATGACGCGTCTCCCCGAACCCCAAAACCCGGGTAATTGCTCACCCCGGTTAAATGGTCGAATTCGCTGTTCCCGACCGGTCGGTGCGGGTTGGCCTGTTGCTTTGTCGCCATAAGCTTCTTGACACGGTCACGGCTGGTTCGATTCTAGCCATTGGGTGCCGCTTCTCCCCACCTCCCCCCACCTGAGCCACACCGCGAAGGACACGCTGATCGCGGCGTTGACCGCGAGACTTGCGGTTGCGGACGCCCGCATCGCCGCCCAGGACGTCCGCATCGCGGCGCTGGAGGCGCGCCTGGAAGCGCTGACCCGTCCGCCGAAAACCCCCGACAATTCCTCGAAGCCGCCCTCGCAAGGCCAGAAGCAAGACGTTCCGGTCCCTGGCGCGGCTCGCCCGCCTCGCAAAAGCCGCCCCGGTGTTGGCCGGGCGCTGCATCCGAACCCCGATCGAGAAGTCGAACGGCGGCTGGCAACCTGCCCGAAATGCGAAGCCGTGTTTCCGCCCGGATTGCAGACCGAACAAGAGATCTACGACCGCATCGAGTTGCCGCCGGTTCGCCCGGACGTGACCCGTGTCCGCCTGTTCGGCGGCCGCTGCCTGTGCTGCGGCGAGCGGGTGCAGGCCACAGCCCCGGCGGGCCTGGAGCCGGGATCGCCGTTCGGCAAGTCGATCGCCGCATTGGTGGTCTATCTGCACTATACACATGCCATCGGCATGGAGCGGCTGGCGTTGTTGATGCAGGAACTGTTCTCGCTGTCGATCAGCGAGGGCGCCATCTGCAACATTCTGGCCCGTGCGCGTCCCCTGTTGCTGGACGCAACGGCAGCGATCGAAAAGGTCGTGCTGGCCAGCCCGGTGGTCTGCTCGGACGAAACCTCGGTGAGGGTCAAGGGCAAAAACTGGTGGGATGGGCGGCAGACGCCTCATGGCGCATCAGTCCGCTTCGCGGCCTGATGGGTGTTCATCGGCAAACAGGCGGTCCTGCATAAGATCGTTCCCAGCCGCGCCAAGGCAGTGGTGACCGATCTGTTCGGTACCAACCGGCCGCTGGTTTGGGTGTCGGACATGCTGGGCAGCCAGCGCGGCCACGCGGTGCGGTGGCAGGTGTGTCTGGCGCATCTGCTGCGTGACGCGACATACGCTCTCGAGTGCGACGATATCGCCTTTAGCCTGCCGTTCCGGTGGCTCTTGCTGCGGGCCATGGCCATCGGCCGCCGGCGGGACACCCTGACAGACAGCGCGATGAAACACTATCGCTACGATCTCGACCGGCGGCTGGATCGCATACTCGCGGCGGTCCCGGTGGGAGAACCAGGACGCAAATTGCACAAGCGCATGCTTGCCAACCGCGCGCATCTGTTCGTGTTCATGACCAATCGATCCGTGCCATACACCAACAATGTCTCGGAACGGCACCTGCGTCCGAGTGTGATCTTCCGCA
>JAYTFS010000411.1:0-1508 GCA_043734185.1 Pseudolabrys sp.
GGTACGTGCCGAGCGTCGGCTTGGTCCAGATGTCCTTCATGACCCATCCGCCAACCGCATGGGAGGCGATGTAGGTCGAAAAAAAGTCTTGCTGCGCACCGCCGACCACGGCGTCGAGCGTCACGTCGTCGATCAGGGCCGACTGGTCGTTGTGATCTGAATTCCTGAACTTGGTCATTATCGTCTCCCGTTGTTGGTTGGAGCGAGACCATCCCCGCCATCCGTGACACAGGGATACGATGCGGGCCGGATTGCTGCTGTGACGCGTGTCACACAGCAAACCAGGCCGCTTCCAGGTTCAAATCAAACCGATCCAGGCTGACCCGCCCTCAAAAATTCACGCGATTGGAGATCGCGCCGTCGACGATGAGGTTTGAGCCCGTCGTGAACGAGGAGGCCGGGCTAGCCAGGAACACGGCGGCGTTGGCGATTTCCTGCGGTGTGGCCATGCGGCCCAGCGGATTGCGCGCGAGCGTATCGGTGTATCGCTTGGGCATGTTCTGCTCGACCATGTGCCAGACGCCGCCCTTGAAATAGACCGTGCCCGGCGACACCACGTTGACGCGGATCTTCTTCGCTGCGTATTGCCGCGCCAGTCCTTTGGCCATGTGCACCAGCGCCGCCTTGATCGGGCCGTAGGAACTGGCGGTGTCCGCCTGCGCCGCCGAAACCGAGGAGATGATGACAAAGGCGGCGTCGCCGCGCTTCTCGCCGCTGGCTTCGAGGAACGGCCGCGCGGCTTCGAACGCATTGACCGCGCCCAATATGTCGAGCCGGAAATTCTGCTCCCACGATGCGGGATCGCCGCCTTGCGCCATGGCGCCGGCATTGGAAAACAGCATGTCGATGCTGCCGAGTTCTGCGGCGACATTGCCGATCCATGATTTCAGCGCGGCTGCGTCGGTGATATCAACCGGCGCACCAATGGCCTTGACGCTCTGGGCCTTCAGCTCCGCAACGGCACCTGCGACTTGATCGGCGTTGCGCGCGCAAACCGCAACATTGCCGCCTTCGCCGGCCAGTGTGCCGGCAATCGCCCGTCCAATGCCGCGCGTGCCGCCGAGGATGACCGCGTTTCTTCCCTTCAAGCCCAGATCCATTGTTGTTTTCCTTTGTTGCCTTGCGACATTGTAGCAGAACCGCAACGCGGGCAAAGCGGCCTGTGGTCCGGCGGCTTGTGCCAAGCAGATATACACGCGCAAAACATCGCCGTAAAAAATACGGCATGGGGGAATTCCGGGACCGTAACTCAACGAGCGAAGGCGGAAGCCGAGGCAAATAACTTCGGATTTACGGAAAGCGTGTCAAGCCCCAAAATAAAAAATATTTCGCTTTATCCGAAGGGAAAATCAGGGCATATTCTCGCCATCCCGTCCCACTCAGAGGGCGTCGGCCGTCGTCACGGACGTGGGACGGGTTGCGGTGGACGCAACAGTTGCGACTGACGAGCGCGACTGAAGCGTACGGTGAAGTCGTGTGGTCCTGACGCCCCGCTTGCTGGCGTCAAG
>JAYTFS010000412.1:0-1599 GCA_043734185.1 Pseudolabrys sp.
ACCCCGCACCCGATCCATGGCCGGGTGCTGCAGTGGACGCTGACACGGCGCGGCACAACGTTGCTCGACAAATGCCGCCGCCATGTCCAGGCGGTGGAACGGCGGCTGACGGCCGGGCTCTCTGCCAAATCGCAGGCGACAGTCCGCTCCTGGCTCGCGCGCATCGCCTCGGACTTTCAGCAAGTTTAAGGCAAATACACTTCCTTTGGTTTTGTGAAATACATCATACAACCTTAGACAGAACCGATCCACAGTCGCAATGCACATTGCCGATCGCGTGTCGGCAACCGAGTGCAGCCCATTCGCAATTCTTAGCCAGAGGAGCGCGTCATGTGGATTTGCCTGAAGCTGCCGAACGGCAAAAAGAAGTGTTTCTGGATTCCGATCTACTACGAGATTCCGAAATTCCCGAAGCATCCGGACCCCGGGCCCTACGACGAGATGGTTTTCGATGCGACCATTCTCGCCACCATCCATGAGGCCGCCAAACACATTGCCGACAAGGGATTGCGGCATTCGCTGGAAAGCGGCGTGGCGGCCGGCCTGAAGAGCATCCAGGCCCGGGCCGGTGAGGAGTTTTCGATGAGCTTCGAGGCGCCGGGGCACGGCTGACGCCGGCCCAAGTCGAACGCGAGCATGACAAAATGGCGCAGGATCGCACCTGCGCCATTTTCGTCTGCGCAATCCACGGGTTCCCCGGGTGCAAATGCGCTTTGGCGCGTGCGCCCTGCCCCCTACAATGCCGCCATGAACCCGTTCGATTCTCAGAGATATCAGACCCGCCGCGCGCTGCTTCAAGCCGGCATCGGCGGCGCGGCCACGCTCGCCACTGCTCCCGCCGCATTCGCACTGGCGCCGCCCGGCTTCGACGCGTGGCGTGACAGCTTTCGCGCACGCGCGCTGGCAAAAGGCATTTCGGATGTGACCTGGACCCGGGTGATGGGCCGTATCGAACCCGACATGTCGGTGTTCCGGCAGATGCAGAAGCAGCCGGAATTCCACGAGCAGATCTGGCAATACGTCAATCGCCGCGCCTCGGACTGGCGCATCACCGCGGGCAAGGAAGCGCTGCGGAAGAACGACGCGCTGTTCACACGGATCGAACAGGATTTCGGCGTCGAGCGCGGCACGCTGCTGGCGCTGTGGGGCGTTGAATCCGCCTTTGGCGATCCCTTGGTGCAGCAGAACCACATGCGCCCGATTTTTCCATCGCTGGCAGCGCTGGCCTGGAACGAGCCGCGCCGCCGCGCCTATTGGGAAACCGAACTGATCAACGCGCTGAAGATCGTCGACCGCGGCTGGGGCACGCCGGAGGAAATGCGGGGATCCTGGGCCGGTGCGATGGGGCATACCCAGTGGATGCCGGAAGTCTGGCTCAATGTCGGGATGGATTACGACAAGGACGGCCGCGTCTCGCCGTTCGGCAGGCCGGACGATGCGCTGGGCTCCAGCGCGCGCTATCTGGTCAACCGCGGCAAGTATCATCGCGGCGAACATTGGGGCTATGAAGTCCGCGCTGGCGGCGCGTCCGGTAGCGGCAACCGGACCTATGCGGCATGGGCCAGCGCCGGCGTCACCCGCGCCGACGGCCAGCCGTTT
>JAYTFS010000413.1:0-7155 GCA_043734185.1 Pseudolabrys sp.
TATCTCTTCCGCCTTGTGTCTCTTTCTCGGCATTCCTCAATCCTCCATCAGGCCATAAGCCATACTTCAGGGAGGACCACTTTTCAGGGGGCAGACCAGTATTGGCGCTGGCGGCTATGCTCGTCGGTATTCCCTATGCGCCGATTTCGCCGGCCTATTCGCTGATGTCGACCGATTTCGGCAAGTTGCGGGCGATTGTCGAGCTGCTCACGCCAGGTATGGTGTTCGCCAATGATGGCGGCCCGTTCGCGCGCGCACTTTACGCCACAGTGCCGGACGAGATCGAACTTGTGGTGACACGCAATCCCCTTGGCGATCGCAAGACCACGATGTTCGCCGATCTCATTGGCGCGGATGACGATGCCAATGTAGCCGCTGCGCAAGCAAGCGTGACGCCGGACACCATCGCAAAATTCCTCTTCACTTCTGGCTCGACCGGTCATCCCAAAGCAGTCATCAATACCCACCGCATGATTTGCTCGAACCAGGCGATGCTGACCGCCGGCTTTACCTTCATCGCGGATGAACCGCCGATAGTGGTGGACTGGCTGCCCTGGAGTCACACCTTCGGCGGAAATCACAACTTCAACATGGTGCTGGTGAACGGCGGCTCGCTCTATATCGATGATGGCAATCCTACTCCGGCAGGTGCGCCGAAGACCGCGCGCAATTTGCGCGATATCGCGCCCACTATCTATTTCAACGTTCCGAAGGGCTACGAGGCGCTGGTTCCTTATTTCCGCGCCGACGATGCGTTGCGCAAGAACTTCTTCAGCCGTCTAAAGGTGCTGTTTTATGCTGGCGCCGGGTTGAACCAAACAACTTGGGACGATCTCACGCGTCTGGCGATAGAGACCATTGGCGAACGAATTATTTTTCTTTCTTCCCTTGGTTCCACAGAGACTGCCCCGCTGGCGCTCGCTTGTTGCTGGGATTTCGGCCGGCCGGGCAATATTGGACTGCCAGCGCCGGGGGTCGAACTCAAGCTGGTGCCCAACGAAGGTAAACTGGAAGCGCGTTTGCGCGGGCCGCATATCACGCCGGGCTATTGGCGACAGGATCATTTGACGCGCGATGCTTTCGACGAAGAGGGTTTCTACAAGATCGGTGACGCGTTGAAGTTCGTCGAACCTAATAACCCAGGCAAAGGACTGCTGTTCGACGGTCGCCTCGCCGAGGATTTCAAGTTATCGAGCGGCACCTGGACGAGTGTGGGTCCGTTGCGGGCGCGTTTCATCGACCATTTTCATCCCTTTGTGCGCGACGTTGTATTTGCCGGCGCGGATCGGGATGAAATCGTGGCGCTGGTATTCCCCGATATTGAGGCCTGCCGCAAATTGGCGGGCCTCGCAGCCGAGGCAGCGCCGCCCGCCATACTTGATAGCCCAGGTGTTCGGTCACAATTTTCCGACTTGCTCAATGGGCTTGCGGCGCTAAGCCCCGGCAGCTCCATTCGGGTCGAACGCGCTATCCTGATGGCGGAGCCACCGTCAATGGATAAAGGCGAGATGACCGACAAGGGCTCGATCAATCAGCGCGCGGTGCTGAAGAATCGATCCGCCTTGGTGGATGAGCTTTACACCACGCCGCTATCAACGCGCATCGTCGCAATCAAGGAGTTAAAGCGATGATGAAGAAGGGAACGCTTGCCGCTTAGTTTCCAGGACGCCTGGCGGCTGGAGGCGGTGCGCACGTCATTGGCCGACGACAGTTTGAAAGGTCACGTCACGTCCGTCGTCATCCATGTTGTTTGAATTCAATCTAATTGCTTTACAGCGCCCGGGACATGCGGCTGAATATCAACCTAAAGTACACGATGCGGCTGCGAAAGCAGACCGGATACCGAGCTAACATGCTTCAGGGGAGAAACCACATGACAATCCGCCACTTCCAGGTGGCCGCGATGGCCGCGGCTTTGATCGGCAGCGTTAGCCTCGCATCCGCGCAAGAAAAGACCTTTGAACTCAAGTTGTCGCACTGGCTTCCCGCCTCGCATCCTCTGCATAAGGCGATAGAGGAATGGGGCGCCGCGGTCGAGAAGGCGTCCGGGGACACGCTTCACTATAAAATCTTTCCGGCCCAGCAACTCGGCAAAGCCTTCGACCACTATGACATGGCGCGCGATGGCATCGCCGACCTCACTTATGTCAATCCCGGCTATCAACCCGGCCGATTTCCCCTCATCGGCGCCGGGGAATTGCCGTTTCTGATGTCATCCGCCAAAGGCGGCTCGATGGGGCTTGACGCCTGGTATCGCAAATATGCCGAGAAGGAGATGAAGGACGTCAAATATTGCCTGGCTTTCATCCATTCGCCATCGTCTTTTCACTCGCGAACCAAGAAGATCGTCGTGCCCGACGATGTTAAGGGCATGAAAGTTCGTCCAGCCCACGCGACCATGGCTAATTTTGTGACCCTGCTTGGCGGTACGAATGTGCAATCCTCGGCGCCGGAAGTGCGCGACATTATCGAGCGCGGCGTCGCGGATGCGGTCACGTTCCCGTGGGGATCGCTCGTGCTGTTCGGCATCGACAAGGTGACGAAATATCACATGGATTCGCCGCTCTATGTCACCACATTCGTCTTCGTCTTCAACAAGGACAAATATAACGAAATGTCCGCGCGTCAGAAAAAGGCGATCGACGACAATTGCAACACGGAAGCCGCCGGCCGCGTCGGCGAGCCTTGGGGCAAGTTCGAAGACGCTGGCCTCGACAAAGTGAAGGCTCAGGCGGACCACGAAGTTTATACGCTAACGCCGGCCGAACTCGCGCAATGGAAGAAGGCGGCGGATCCGCTAGCCAAGACCTGGGCCGACGGCGTCAAGAAGACCGGCGTCGATGCCGACGCGGCGATGAAGGAGCTTCGCGACAACCTTGCCATATACAAGGCCTTGGCCGAATAAGCGCGTATTGCTTATCAATTGACGGCGGCGGAAAGTTTCGCCGCTCGTCGCCTCCCGGCATTCGCCGGTAATTTTGGAGCAGACATGAAACGACTCTATATGGATCGTTTCATCGATACGATCGAATGGATTGCCGCGTGCTTTGTCGGCATCGTTGCCGCCAATATCTTTCTCGCCGTTTTGCTGCGCAATGTCTTTTCCTATTCGATTCCGGATGCATTTGACTTCGGCCGGTTGCTGCTTGGCATTCTTATTTTTTGGGGCATCGCGGCAACGTCCTATCGCGGCGGTCACATCACCGTCGATTTGATCTGGGCCAATGTCGGCCCGGCATACCAGCGCATGATCGACATTTTCGCGACGCTTGTGCTGCTATTCGTTGTGAGCGTGCAGACCTACACGCTGTTCGACAAGGTTCGTGGGACTTACTACGACAACGTCCTCACATTCGATCTGCGCTGGCCGACCTGGCCGTTCTTCGCAGTCGCCTGGACCGGCGATGTCTCCGCCGTCTTGCTGATCGCGGTTCGTACCTATCGGCTGATATCCCAGCCGGAACTTATGCAACCACCAAAAACCATCAAGCCGGTCGAATGAGAGGGACGGGATGAGCACCGATACCGTCGCCGTCATGGGCTTTGTCGCGCTATTCGCGCTGATGGTGCTGCGTGTGCCAGTCGGCATGGCGATGGGCTTGGTCGGCGTTACAGGGTTCGGCTACCTGGTCGGCTTTACGCCAGCGCTCAAACTGGTCGGCCAGACTTCGATGCGCACGGTCACCGACTACACCTTCGGCGTCATTCCGATGTTCATGTTGATGGGCGCATTCATGTCCAACTCCGGCATGAGTCGCGACCTATTCAAGGCCGCCAACGGTTTCGTCGGACATTTGCGCGGTGGGCTGGGATTTGCCACCGTCGTTGCCTGCGGCGGCTTTGCCGCGATCTGCGGCTCGTCGGTGGCGACAGCGGCTACTTTTTCCGCCGTCGCTTATCCGGAAATGCGGCGCTACGGTTATCCGCAGAGTTTTGCCACCGGCGTGATCGCTGCCGGGGGAACGCTCGGCGCGATGCTACCGCCATCCATCGTGCTCGCGGTCTACGGCATCATCACCGAGCAGGACATCGGCAAGCTGTTCATCGCCGGTATTGTTCCCGGCGTTCTCGCCATGTTGATGTATCTCATGACCATCGCGGTCATCGGCTATGTGCGGCCGGGGTTTTTGCCAGCGGGGCCGCGCATCGCCTGGCAGCAGCGTTTCTCCGGGCTGAAGGATATTTTCGCGCCGTCGCTGCTGTTCGTCTTCGTCATAGGCGGGCTTTACGGTTTGCCTTTTTTGCCACGCTTTACGCCGACCGAAGCCGGCGGCGTCGGTGCGTCGGGGGCCTTCCTCATCGGCGTTTTCTCCGGGCGACTGGACAAGGACAAGATCCTAGCCTCGCTGCTGCAGGCAACGCGCACGGCGGCCGCGGTGTTCACCGTGCTGATCGGAGCCTTGCTGTTTGGCTATTTCCTGACCGTCACGCAGACGCCGCAAAAGGTAACTGAATTTCTCACGGGCCTGGGTCTCGGCAGCTACGGTGTGCTGGCGCTCATCATGCTGATGTATCTGGTGCTCGGCTGTCTGATGGATGCGATGGCCATGATCATTCTGACAGTACCTATCATTTTCCCAGTCATTACCCATCTCGGTTTCAATCCGATTTGGTTTGGCGTCATCATCGTGATGACCGTGGAACTTGGCTTGATCCATCCGCCGGTCGGCATGAACGTCTTTGTCATCAAAAGCGTCGTTAAAGACGTATCCTTTGCCACCATTTTCAAGGGCGTGTTGCCGTTCATCGCCACTGACTTGATCCGTCTGGTGATCCTCATTGCCTTTCCGATTCTGGCGCTGTGGCTGCCCTCGCATATGTAGCCGGCCCATGGAATCTCGATTAAGAACTCTTTGGGAGAATGCCTATGAAAGAGTCGGGCAGCGAAAAGGCCGATCACGCCGACCCGAAACTTATTTTCGGTAGGGCTGGCTTAGCCCCCAAAGCCGGTGACGTCTGGATGCAAACGCGGCTCAACTTTGGCCGCAATTTCAAGCGCGACACCGCCGTTGCGGCAAAATATTGGCGTGTCGGCAACGACTTTTTAGCCAAGCTGCCGAAGAAGCCGAAACGTACGCGCGAGCAACAATTAGCGGCCGACATTATTCAATTGAATTGCCGAAATTCCCGTGAAGAATTTCTCGTCAATCACGTCGAGACCATCTATCGCAAGTTGACCAAAAATATATCGTCGTTCGTGCGCGTGGAGGATCTGTCTTATGACGCGGCCAAGCTGGTGCCCGGACTAGCCCCGACACGCCCACAGGTCGCTGCTGAGAGTGCACGCTTGCAAAGCGAGAAAGAAGGCGTCGAAGTCGACCAAGGGATTTTTCTGTCGCATGTCCTCGCCCGTTGCGACACCGGCATGCATCTCTGCCATGCGATGTTGCGGCCGAAGATGGAGTCACTCGAGCGTGCGCAAGAATTCATCAAGCAAGGCGTCATCGACTTCGGTCCGGCCAAAATAGAACGCCAGGGTAAGGCCGCGGTCGTCACCATCAAGAATCCACGCTTTCTCAACGCTGAAGACGACGACACGCTTAACGATAGCGAGACGGCCGCCGATATCGCGATATTCGATCCGATGAGTGAGATTTGTGTTTTGCGTGGCGACTTTGTCGATCATCCAAAATATAAGGGCCGCAAGATCTTTTCGAGCGGAATCAATCTCACTCATCTGTATCGCGGTAAGATTCCCTTTCTTTGGTACATCCGCCGCGACATGGGAATCGTGAACAAGATGTTTCGCGGCCTTGCTTTGGGCGATACCAGCCCCGACGAGATAACTGGCGGCACGCAGGAAAAACCTTGGATCGCCGGTGTCGATGCCTTCGCCATCGGCGGTGGCTGCCAATATTTGCTGGCAATGGACTACGTGGTCGCCGGCAGCGACGCTTACATGACGCTTCCCGCGCGCAAGGAGGGCATTATTCCCGGCGCCGCCAACTTGCGTCTGCCGCGTTTCGTCGGCGCGCGCATTGCACGCCAGGCAATTCTGATGGGCCGCCGCCTTGACTGTGACAGTCCTGAAGGTCGCATGATCTGCGATCTCATTGTGCCGCCTGGCGAACTCGACGTTGCCATTACCCGCGTGGTTGAGGACTTCACCGGCGCGGGCGTGGTTAGTGCAGCCGGCAACCGCCGCGCCTTCCGCGTCGGCGAAGAGCCGCTCGACACATTCCGCCGCTACATGGCGGTCTATTGCCGCGAGCAGGCTTATTGCCATTTCAGCCCGGCGCTAATCGCGAATCTGGAAAAGCACTGGAACGCCGCGCAGCGCAAGCTGTGAGGAGGGGTGGAATTGCATGCCGGGACTGAACCTCAAAGGTACAAATCTCACGCCGCGCCGGCAGGATCTCGAACCCATCGAAATCGCTTCTCGCGACGAGATATCGGCGCTTCAGCTCAAGCGCCTGAAATGGACGTTGGCGCATGTTTATAAAAACGTCGCGCACTACAAACAGTCCTTCGCCACGGCCGGTGTGCATCCCGACGATCTGAAAACGCTCGATGACCTGCGCAAATTCCCATTCACAATCAAAAGCGAACTGCGCGACAACTATCCCTTCGGGCTCATGGCCATACCGCGTGAGGAATTGCTGCGCATCCACGCCTCGTCAGGAACGACAGGTAAACCCACGGTGGTCGGCTATAGCCGGCGCGATGTCGAAACCTGGGCCGACATTATCGCACGCAGCATGCGCGCTGCCGGTTGCCGTCCCGGCATGCTGGCGCAAAACTCGTATGGCTACGGCCTGTTCACCGGCGGCCTTGGCTTTCATCATGGCGCCGAACGGCTTGGTCTCACTGTTGTTCCGGTTTCGGGAGGAATGACTGAACGCCAGGTCAAGCTCATCGGCGACTTTAAGCCGGACATCATTTTCGTGACGCCGAGCTATCTACTCGCCATTCTTGACGAGTTCCGCAAGCAGGGCGTCGATCCACGCGAGTCCTCGCTCAAGATTGCAATGTGCGGCGCCGAACCATGGACGAACGCCATGCGCGAAGAAATCGAGACAGCCTTCGACCTGCACGCTATCGATAATTATGGCCTGTCTGAGGTGATCGGTCCCGGCGTTTCTTGTGAATGTATTGAAACCAAGGACGGTTGTACGATCTGGGAAGACCATTTTTTTCCGGAAGTGATTGATCCGG
>JAYTFS010000414.1:0-2923 GCA_043734185.1 Pseudolabrys sp.
CCAGGTCTCCGACGTCATGATCACCAGCAAGGTCATCCGGCGCGTCGTCAGTCTGCACGGCGCGCTGGCGTTCTACTTTAATCTGTCGGTGCTGGCGCTTACGGTGAACATGTTATCAAGTTTGATATGACCGAGATTGCGCAGACGGTTCTGTTCATGCTCGCGGTGCTGGCCGCTGTCGCGGTCATGGCCAGGCGGCTGAATATCGCGCCATCGATCTTGCTGGTCGTCGCGGGCATCGGCATGGCGCTGGTGCCAGGCCTGCCGAAAGTCGAGCTGGCGCCGGAACTGGTGCTGCTGGTGATCCTGCCGCCGTTGATCTACTCGGCCGGCGTTTCGATGAGCTGGCGCGAGTTTCGATTCAATCTGCGGCCGATCGTGCTGCTGGCCTTCGGCTGCGTTGTGTTCACCACCTGCGCGGTGGCGGTGGCGGCGCATTATCTGTTGAAATTCGATTGGGGCGTTGCATTTTTGCTGGGCGCGATCGTTTCGCCGCCCGACATCGTGGCGCCGCTGGCAATTGCGCGGCGGCTGGGATTGCCGCACCGCCTGCTCGTGATTTTGGAGGGCGAGGGGCTCGCCAATGACGCCACCGCGCTCATTCTCTATCGCTTCGCCGTCGTTGCGGTGAGCACCGGAACGTTTTCGATGCCGCAGGCCGCCGAAACGTTTTCGCTGATCCTGGTCGGCGAAATCGCCTACGGCATCGCGGTCGGCTGGTTCAGCTTACGGCTGCGGCAATGGGCGCAGGAGCCGCGCGTCGAGATCACGCTGTCGCTGATGACGCCTTATCTTGCCTATTGGGTGCCCGAGCACATCGGCGGCTCCGGCGTTCTTGCAACGGTAGCCTGCGGACTATTCGTCAGCTGGAACGGGCCGCGGCTAATCCCTTCGGCCACGCGCCTGCAGGGAATTTTCTTCTGGGATTTGATGGTCTACCTGATCGAAGGCCTGGTGTTCCTGCTCACAGGCTTGCAAGTGCGCGCGCTGCTTGACCAGACGCATCTGTTCTCGATCCACGATCTCATAGTCGCCACCACCTGGGTCATCCTCATTACGATCGCGGCGCGTTTCATCTGGGTTTTTCCGGCGACCTACATTCCGCGTTGGGCCAGTCCGCGGCTGCAGAAACGCGATCCTGCGCCGAGCTGGCAATTTCCGTTTTTTCTCTCTTTCACCGGCGTGCGTGGCGTGGTCTCGCTCGCCGCCGCGCTGGCCATTCCCTACGTGCTCGCCAACGGCCAGCCATTCCCGCACCGCGAACTGATCCAATATGTGACGTTCGGCGTCATCTTTGTCACGCTGGTCGGCCAAGGCCTGATGCTGCCTTACGTGGTGCAATGGCTCGGTCTCACCCAACTCGCCAAGAAAGAGCGCAAGGATCAGGTCAAGAACGAGCTCCGCGCGCGCAAGGCGGCGTTGAAGCAAGTCCAGAAGCGGCTTGAGAAGCTGATCAACAACTGCGGATTGCCGGCCGACGCGATTGCGCACTTGCGCACGCGACACAAAAGCCGCGTGCAGATATTGCCCGCAAACCTGACCGAGGGCCTCGACCACATGCGCCAGACCGCGGCGATCAAGAAGGCGCTGATCGATGCCGAGCGCGATTTTATTTACAAGCTGTTGCGCGACGGCAAGATCACCGACGAAGCGCGCCGCCGCATCGAGTATGAACTGGATCTGGAAGAAGCCAGCGTTGCCAATCGCGGCAAAGACGGCGGCGGCTGGATGTAGCGCAGACGCGCGTTATCGCCCGTGGAGTTGAGGCGCCGGGTACGCCTGTCGTCCCTTATTCCTTTTCCCCAACAGGGGAATGGAGCCTCCGATCTCGGGTTTACCCGAGATCGGCACTTTTAATGCGCAAGTCGGGTAAACCCGACTTGCGATAAGGGCGCCAGGGGCTTGCGAGGCCCCTTTGGGCAGGCCTTGCGATAGGGATGCTGCGCGCCCCTCGCGCCCCCCATCCTGCGACACGCGTTGTCGGCGCGCCGCGCTTTGCTCGATCATCGAACGTCACTCGAGATGACGTCCGCAGCGAACAAAGCAAACTGGAATATAATCCTATAGTAATTATTGTCAAGCCGGACGGTTCACCAGCACCAAGCCGATCGCGACCAGCGCCACCGCGGCGGCAAAGGCGAGACTCAATGGCTCGCCCAGCACGAAATGGCCGGCGGCGACGCCGAACAATGGCGTCAAGAACGTGAAGACCGAAAGCCGGCTGGCGGAATATTTCGCCATGATGGAAAACCACACCACGAAGGTCACGCTGACCACCCAGACCGTCTGGTAGGCCAGCGCCCACAGCGCAAGCGCCGACGGAATCGCGTTGATGTGCTCGTCGAAGGCAACCACCGCCAGCGCCATGAACGGCACGGAAACGACGAGCTGATAGAGCATGACTTTTTCGGCGGGGACGCGATTGAGCGAACTCGATTTGATGATCAGCGTGGTGGCCGCCCAGAACAGCGCGCCGCCGACCATCATCAGATCGCCGGTCGCCTGGCGCGGGTCGAGCGCTAGCGTCGGCAGACCAAACGCGATCACCATGCCGACGAATGACAGCATCAATCCCAGCCATTGCGCCGCGCCGAAATGGTCGGCGGGCAGAAAGATGCGCCCACCCAGCACCACGAAAAATGGCGCGAGGTAAATGAACAACACCGCGCGCGTTGCCGTCGTGTAGGCAAGGCCCTGAAAGATGCAGATGAATTCGATGCTGAAGAAAAATCCGGCGGCAAGCCCTGGCCATAATGACCCATCGCGCGCCAATAACGGAATGCCGCGCAGCTTGCACCAGGCGGAAATGAGCAATGCGGCGACGACCGACCGGATGGTCGCCTGAATCAGCGGCGGGATGTCGTGCATCGCCAGCTTGGTGGCGACCTGGTTGAAACCCCAGGACAGGCACAGCACGACCACG
>JAYTFS010000415.1:0-4175 GCA_043734185.1 Pseudolabrys sp.
GGCAAACAGTTCCGCGGTCTTGGCGCGGATCACGGCCATGTATTCGTCTTCGTTGGTGGCGGTGTTCTTGGCGGCGCCAAGCTGCATCACTTCGCCCTCGGCGATCACCATGGCGGCCGATGACAGAATATCCAGCGCATGCAGATTGCCGACCTCGACCATCATCTTGAAAGCCTGGCCGAGCAGAAAATCGCCGACCAGGACGCTCGCCTCGTTACCCCAGAGCATGCGGGCCGCAAGCTTGCCGCGCCGCATGTCGCTTTCATCGACGACGTCGTCGTGCAAGAGCGTCGCGGTATGCATGAACTCGACCGCGGCCGCGAGCTTGATATGGCCGTCGCCAGGATAGCCGGCGATCTTGGCCATCGCCAGCGTCAGCATCGGCCGCAGCCGTTTGCCGCCGGACGAGATCAAGTGATTGGCAACCTCAGGGATCATCGCCACTTCGGAGCCGGTGCGCGACAGAATCGTCGCGTTGACCCGTTCCATGTCGCCCGCAACCAGCTCGGTAAGACGCCAGATGGATGCGTCGTGCGGATTTTCAAAGGGAATGACGACGGCCAAAACACGTCTCCGGTGAGGGGAAAGACAAAGGGAGCATAGAAACGCTATGGTAATGCGGCAAGCGTTTTAGCAAGAGACGTCCTAAGTCCAAAGGGGCTCGGTTTGGCGAAAAAGACATCCAGCGGCGCGAAGTTCCGCAATCTTGACGAATACAAGATTGCCGTGCTGGTACCTTGCTACAACGAAGCCGTGGCGGTGGCCAAAGTGGTCAAAGATTTCCGCGCCGCGTTGCCACGGGCCACGATCTTCGTGTTCGACAACAATTCGATCGACAATACCGCGGGCGCTGCGCGTGCCGCCGGCGCCGAGGTGTTCCAGGAAAAGCATCAGGGCAAGGGCTTCGTGGTGCGGCGCATGTTCACCGACATCGAGGCCGATATTTACGTGCTGGTCGATGGCGATGCCACTTACGATGCGCCGAGCGCGCCCGCTATGATCGAGCGGCTGCTTAAGGACCGGCTGGATATGGTTGTTGCCAACCGCGTCGAGCGCGAGCAGGCCGCCTATCGCCGCGGCCACCGCACGGGCAACTGGCTGTTGACCGGTTTCGTCGCCAACGTATTCGGCCAGACGTTCAACGACATATTGTCCGGCTATCGCGTGTTCTCGCGCCGGTTCGTGAAGTCGTTCCCGGTGTTGTCCGGTGGCTTTGAAATCGAGACCGAGCTCACCATTCATGCGCTTGAATTGAGTCTGCCGGTCGCCGAAATCGACACGCCGTATTATTCGCGGCCCGAAGGATCTGCCTCCAAGCTCAATACCTGGAGCGACGGCTTGCGGATTCTCGGCACCGTCGTCAGCATCTATCGCGCCGAGCGGCCGCTGGCGTTCTTTTCCAGCATTGGATTGGCACTGGCGATTGCCTCGATCGGTTTTGCCGTCCCGATCTTTGTCACCTATCTGGAAACCGGCCTGGTGCCGCGTCTGCCAACCGCCGTTCTGTCGACCGGCCTGATGATGCTGGCGGCGCTATCGGCCGCCGTGGGCCTCGTGCTCGATACCGTGACGCGCGGCCGGCGCGAGACCAAGCTGCTCGCTTATCTCGCGTTGCGCGCGCCGGGCCAGGAGAGGCGGGGATAATTGATGCAGGAACTCGTCCGCACCAACGATGTGGTCCTGATCTCAGCAATCGGCGCGCTGCTTGATAGTGCCAAGATCATGCATCTGGTGTTCGACCAGAACATTAGCGTGACGGAAGGCACGATCGGCATGTTTCCGCGCCGGATTGTGGTGGCGGAGGAGGATATCGCCGCCGCACGCCGCCTGCTCACAGATGCAGGCCTTGGCCATGAACTCCGTCCCGATGGTCGTTGATATCAGCGAAGATGCGGTGCTGGGCGGAAGGCTGCGGCTGCGCCAGCCGTTGCACGGCCATCGCGTCGGCCACGACGCGATCCTGCTTGCCGCCGCGACCGGCGCGCGCGCGGGCGAACTGGCTGTCGATCTCGGCGCTGGCGTCGGCGCCGCGGGTCTGGCGCTGGCCAGGCGGGTCGAAGGCCTCAACGTAACGCTGATCGAGATCGATCCGGAGCTTTGCGCGCTCGCCGCCGACAACGCGCGGCTCAATGGGCTGGAGGCACATGTGAGGGTGCTCGCGCTCGATGCCGAGGATGTGCAGGCTCCTGGCGCGGCGGGGCTGCCGCAAGGCAACGCCGAGCGTGTTTTGATGAACCCGCCGTTCAACGACGCAACGCGCCAGAGTGTCTCGCCCGATCCGCGCCGCCGCCTCGCGCATGTCGGCGAGTCCGGCCTGCTGGCGCGTTGGCTGGCAAGCGCTGCCTGGCTGCTCAAGCCGCAAGGCGTGTTGACGCTGATCTGGCGGGCGGAGGGGCTGCCCGATGTTCTCGATGCGCTAGCCGCCGAATTCGGGAGCGTTTACGTGCTGCCGGTGCTTCCGCGCGCGGACAGCCCACCCATTCGCGTGCTGGTGCGCGCGTTGAAAGGCGGCCGCGCAACGCCGGCCGACTATCCCGCTCTGATCCTCAATGACGCCCGCGGCAAACCTACGGCTGCCGCGGAAGCGGTGCTGCGGGGCGGTGAGACTCTAGGGATCGCTGAACTGTAGGGGCTCGTTTAGGAGCGGCGGCGCACCGGCACCAGATCGCGCCAGCTACGGCCGGCAAATTGAGCCCGCATGCGGTCCAGATTTTCCTCGTTGAGGTGCGACAGTCCGATCACGCAACCAATCAACAAGAACAAGATCATGAGCTTCGGGTCCATAGGGCCGCCTTTAAGTAACCGCCACGCCGTTGTGGCCCGCATTGCATTGCAATAACCGGACCAAAGTTAAAAAATCGGCAATAATAAGGACTTCCCGCGCAAAGCCCTGCAATATGCTGCGTTGCACGTAACAAAACACCGGCGAATACCACTGCCGGTGGGGATCGTATGGGCCTCGCCGCCTACTGCTTGGGCATTAAGCCTCTTTCTTTGACTTGCAGCCGATCGCTGCCTAACTGACTGGGATGGCTATGGCCCCGAACCAACCGATGCCCGATCTGCTCAAGCGCCCGCTCGAATTTTTGCAGCGGCTGATACCGGCGCGCTTTCGCGGCGATGTCCCCGTGGTGCCGGTGGTGCGGCTGTCGGGCGTTATCGGCATGGGGACGCCGCTGCGGCCCGGCCTGATGCTGTCCAGCGTCGCCCGCTCGCTCGATCGCGCTTTCGCGACCCGCAATGCGCGCGCCGTGGCGCTGCTCATCAACTCACCGGGCGGCTCGCCGACGCAGTCGCATCTGATTCTGCGCCGCATCCGGCAATTGGCCGAGGAAAAGAAGCTCCCGGTGCTGGCCTTTATCGAGGATGTCGGCGCTTCCGGCGGCTACATGCTGGCCTGCGCTGCCGACGAGATCATTTGCGATCAATATTCGATTGTCGGCTCGATCGGTGTGGTCGGCGGTTCGTTCGGCTTTCCAAAGCTGATGGAAAAGCTCGGCATTGAGCGCCGGATTTACACGTCGGGTGAGCGCAAAGTGATGCTCGATCCGTTCGAGCCGGAAAAGCCGGAAGACGTGAAGCGCATCAAGGCGATCCAGAAGGAAATCCACGACCACTTCATCGCGCTGGTGAAGGAGCGTCGCGGCGCAAAGCTCAAAGGCGTCGACAAGACGCTGTTTTCCGGGGAGTTCTGGACCGCGCAGACGGCGATCGAAATGGGTCTCGCCGACTCTATCGGCGACATGCGATCGACCTTGCGCGCGCGTTACGGCGACAAAGTGCGCACGCCGCTGATCGCCGCCGAGCGCGGGTTCTTCGGCCGCAGCAAGCCGGGCGTAAGCCTTTCCGACGCGCTAACCAACCGGGCCGGTCTTGGCGACGAATTGCTGTCGACGCTGGAAGCCCGTGCGCTGTGGGCGCATTACGGATTGTAAATGTGGGCCGCTGGAATGAGGCCGCGAAATCGCCTAGATTGGCGGTCAGTTTGAAGTAAGATGCCGATACAGGAGCTGCTTATGCCGTCATTTCTGCTCTCGCCGCTGGTTAAATGGTCGCTCGCCGCCCTGGGTGGCGCGATGGTCGTGCATTGGGTGGTCAAGGAAGCGCGCCGGATCAACGATGAGATCGACAACGCGCGCCGCGTGAAGGTGCCGATCAAGGACGCGGAAGTCCGG
>JAYTFS010000416.1:0-6408 GCA_043734185.1 Pseudolabrys sp.
ACGCTCGCGATCGTCCCGCGCAGTCGGATTTGCTGCTGTTGCGCCCACGCCGCCGATGCAGCAGCCAACAAGACCAAGCCGGCCGCGCCCAACGCGCCACGCAATTTTATCATCGGCATTCGTTTCTCCCTGGAATGCGCCGGCGGCTTCATGACCGCCAGCTGATTGACAATGATCGCATCGTACTGGCTCAAGCCACGTCGCTGGAAGGGGGCCGAAAAAAAGCTTCTGGCGACACTCGGCTGCGCACGGCGGATGTTCGAGGTGTGTCAGCAGCGGAAACCTCACCGATCACGCCTTCGGTAGACTTCGTGACGCCCGCAGGATTTCGCTCATGTCGCCATGGTGAACGATAGCAACATGACCATTGTCCCAGGCGATCGTGACCGCGTTCCAACTCTTTTCGGTGATAGTACCGCTATCAGCGGCATCGCCGCGCCAGTAAACCCGAGCGCCTTTTTCGAGATCCTTAGATTCGGTGGAGGTCATTTTGCGCCTCGCTAACTTGGATAAGCCCACCCGCCGACTTTGCCCGGGCTAGGGCTTTCGGTGGATTTCGGTATCATTCTGGCCGGCCTGCTGATCCAGGTCGTCACCGTAGGGAGAATTGTAGCATGCCCTCCACCGTCAACCTCCATCAGATCGGCGTCTGGTTCTGCGTAGGCTTCTTTACGGGCGCAGGCTGGGCGAGCGCCGCTTGGCTTGTTGGGCGGATCTTGCGGTTCTAGAGTGGCGCGCCAGGCGCGGCGCGATCTTCTTAAGCATGGCGAGCCACTGGCCCGTCTTGACCAGCAGTAGGCCGGTGATGTTGCGGCCCGGCCGGTTCCAACTCCTGTCGCAGGCGTGTATTCTGGTTGCATACTGTCGATGGGTTTATTGCTGGCGCCCTCGGCGCAGCACCGAGCCCAAACAGAACCCGCTCTAAGGTTCAATGTAAGGGAGGAAAACAATGAATCGGATACTGACCGTTCTTGCTGCCGGCGCCTGCACACTCGCCGGTCTCGCGGCGCCCGCGCAAGCGGCGCCGGACATGGCGCTCACGCGCCTCGACTGCGGCACGCCACAGGCGCCCACGCCGGTCAACCAGCGTTTCTCGGACACCTATGCCTACGGCGATCTGAAGCTTCAGTTCGTCTTCAGCTGCTATCTCATCAAGCACGACGGCGACTATCTGCTGTGGGACACCGGCCACGCGATGACGGCGCCCAACGTGGCGCCGAAGGTGAGTATCGTCGATCAGCTTGCCAAGCTCGACGTTAAGCCCGAGCAGATCAAATATGTCGGCATCAGCCACTATCACGCCGACCACACCGGCCAAGTGGCCTCGTTTCCGAAGTCGACGGTGCTGATCGGCGCCAAGGAGTGGGAGGCGATCACTGCCCCGAAGCCGGCCGCAGGCGTGAACTTCAAGCCGTTCGAGAGCTGGATCAAGGGCGAGAGCAAGGTCGAGCCGCTGGCGATCGACAAGGACGTGTTCGAGGACGGCAGCGTAATCGTGCTGCGCACGCCCGGGCACACGCCGGGGCACCAGGCCCTGCTCGTGAAGCTGCCACAGACCGGCGTCGTGATCCTGAGTGGCGATGCGATACACTTCCGCGAGAACTACGATGCGTTTGGCGTGCCCGCGTTCAACTACGACCGCGCAGAGACGGTGGCGTCAATGGAGCGTATCAAGAAGATCGCGGAGAACCTTAAGGCCAAGGTCATCATCCAGCACGACGCGCGCGACGTTGAAAAATTGCCGGTGCTGCCGGCGTCGGCGAAGTAGTTGGTGCGGGGAATGAGGGGCCGGACGCCACAGCTCAGAAAGGCAAAGCGGCTGCAAAGTTAATTGCCAAGAGAAACCGAGACAGCGCTGCCCCGGCTTGGGGCAGCGCTCAACATATCGTCTGCTTGAAGGACCATCCTGAGCCCAAGGGACGCTTCAGTTCGGGGCGGGCCGAATGAATCGATTGTTGCGCTGGGGAGAGACGTTTGATCAGGACGGTGACCGGAGACGTCGCGGCCGTCGCCGGTCGTATCCTTGCGCATGAACACCTGCAGATCGATCTGTCCGCGCAGAAGGGCCCGAATAATGTCATCGGCCAAGCCGAAGAACCCGACGTCATCGCCGACTTGCGAAAAGCCAAGGAGCAACATGGGCTCGCGGCGATTGTCGACCTGAGCGCGCCCGGTTGGGGACGCGATCCGGTCGCGCTCCGCCGGATCAGCGAGCAGGTGGGCATTGTCGTGGTGTGCGCGACCGGATTCTACTGGGATCCGTTTCCGGACATCGTCATCAGCGGCTCGGTGGAACAACTGCGCGACGTGATGATCGCGGAGATCACCGAAGGGGTTGGCCCGACGGGCATCCGCTGCGGCGTCATCAAGGTGGGCACGGCGCGCGGTACACCGGGCGAGATGGAGGCGCGCTTATTCACTGCAGCTGCCGGCGCAGCGTTGGCCACCGGCGCCGCCGTCATCACCCACACCTCCAGTCCTGACCAGGCGCCCTGGCATATTCAAACGCTCGATCGCGCCGGGATCGATCTCAAACGCGTGGTCATCAGCCACATGGGGGCGGTCGGCGATGTGACACAGCTTGCGGTGATCGGCCGGGCGGGCGTCACTCTCGGCATCGACAAGGTCAGCTTTCCCAAGGGACCGACCAATGTTCAGTTGGCCGATCTGGTCCGCGACGCCTGCGCGCTCGGGCTGCAGCGGCAACTGATTCTTTCGTCGGACGTGGCGCGCAAGACCTTCCTCCATCGCTACGGCGGGCGCAGCTACAGCACGGTATTTGCGGACTTCGTGCCGATGCTGCGCGAACGTGGTGTATCGCAAGCTTCGATCGAGGCCATGCTATGCGAGAATCCAACGCGGATGCTGCAGCGCGCAGCGCCGGCGGGTGCAACATGACGAGAAGCGATGCACCGCACTCAAACAGGCGTTCCGTGCTGGGGAGACTTTGCGCGCTCCTGTTCGTTTCTGCTTTGCTGAATGCAACCGGGGCGAATGCCGACCCGGTGGCAGACTTCTACAAGGGCAAGCAGATTCAGATAATCGTCGGCCATAGTCCGGGCGGCGGCTACGATATCTATGCCCGCCTGCTCGCCCGCTACCTCAGCCCCTATATTCCCGGCAATCCGACGATCGTCGTCCAGAACATGAACGGGGCGGCGAGCCTCGTTTCGGCAAACTACCTGTACGGCAAAGCGCAGAAGGATGGCACCGTGATCGGCATGATCGATCGCGGCTTGCCGCTGATGGCGATCCTCGGCACCAATCCCAATGTCCGCTTTGATCCTGCCAAATTCACTTGGCTTGGCTCGGCGTCAAGTTTTGCCGACGACGCGTTCCTGCTGATGGCCCGCAAGGACGCAGCGGTCAAGACGGTGGAGGACGCCCGACGCTCCGGTGGGCCTAAGCTCATCGTTGGCGTCACCGCCGACGGCGCGACCGATAAGGATGTTGCGGTGCTGTTTCGGGACGTGCTCGGGTTCAATCTCAAGATCATCCCAGGCTATCCGGGCGGCAATGAGATTAATCTTGCGGTGGATCGCGGAGAAGTCGATGCGCGCCTGACCGCGATGTCGGGAACCAATTCATCCCGGCCGGCGTGGTTTTTGCCGGACAGTCCAGTGCAGGTGCTCGTGCAATTTGCGCGGGCCACGCGGCACTCACGGTTTCCTGACGTTCCGACCGCACGGGAGCTGGCGCGCGATCCGACAAGTCTAACTTTGGTTGAGCTCGCCGAATTGCCGTATCGGATGTCTCGGCCGATCGTTGCTCCGCCTGGGATACCGCCGGATCGGGCCAAAGCCTTGGACGCGGCGATGATAAAAGTGTGCCAGGACGCCAACTTTCTCGCGGAGGCGGCGGGCCTCAAATTGGATGTGAGTCCGATCGACGGCGACGGCATGCTGGCATTGATCGGCCGGCTCGTGAAGTCGCCCCCCGACGTTCTTGAAAAGATGAAGGCCTTGCAAGGCGGCCAAGTTGGCGGCCAAGCCGCGCCTTGAGTTTTGGTGGTACTACGGCTGCACACACATGAACGAGCCCGCGTGCTTGGTCCATTGCGGTCCGAGGTCGGCATAGGAGCCGGGTGCAAGCCGCATCGTCTCGCCGGTGAACTGCTGGTCGCTGAAGAAGTCCCAGGTGCCGGACTTCACTTGTACCGAAGCAATCTGGTTCTGCCAGCCGATCTCGCTCAGGGTCGGCTGCTCGTCCGTTGCAGTGGCGTTGGTGCCGCCGAAGTTTGGCTCGGAGTAGATTGAAATCTCGCAGGCGCCCGATGCCACCGGCGGAGGTGCAACCAGCGCCACCGTGCGCGGCGGTGGTGGCAGGCCGGGGCGGGGGCAGAATTGAACGCATTGCCACTCGCCGCCGCCGTCCTCGAAATCGACGCGCTGCCAGTTGAGCCGGCAACCGTCAGGCGTCACGCCCGAGCAATAGGGCCGCGCCACCGTGAGATAAGCGTCAGGGTAGTAATAGGCGCCGCCGATCGCCACAACGCCGAGCGCGCCGAAAGGAACAAAGGTCCTCCAGCCTCCACCCCACCAGATCTTTTTCGGGCCGCTCTTCCAGACCGGCGCGACCTTGTTGCCGAGCTTCACGAACTGAAAGTTGGCAGGCTTGGCGGCGGCCGGGCCGACCTTGCCGGGACCGAGCTGAAACTTGGCGGCCGGAACGATTTTCGGTCCCGACACGACAGGATTCGCAAACACCTTTTGTTGTACGGCGGCGGGACCGCCGACGCGGCGAAGATTGCGGTTCACATTGATGTTGACGTTGCGATTGACGTTACGGTTGACACTTCGACTAACGTTCATGTTGCGCTGCTGAACGCGCGGCGCGTTGCTCGGTGCCGCATTTTTCTTCTGTGCCGAGGAGAAGTCGGTCGATTCCGAACGCACAATCATCGTCAGTGCAGGTGTCGCTGCCGCTCCGACCGCACCGATGGCCATGCAGAGTATCGTCGCGGTTCTCAGCACAGTGATCCTCCCTGGTTCGCGTTTACGCCATGATGGTAGCAGACCCTTGCGGGCAAGGGCAGGCTGAGAAACGCGCTGGCGTTTGGCTGTTCGGCGCAAGCTGCACCGGCACCCGGCGCGGGCCGTAGGCCCGGCCTCATCAAGACATAGGCAACAGCTTTAGGATGCCGAACAGGTCAAATCCTCGGGCGAGTTGAGCTAATCCCGCAGCAATACAAAAAATACAGACGATCTGCATCACGCGGAGCATGATCTGCCGCCCTCGGCTTTCACCCAACCGGCAGAGCAATTCGATCGAACCGAACCATGTGGTAAAGCTCCCTATGAAGAATCCTGAGAGAAGGAGGATGCCGCTATCGGACCCAATTCCAAGAACGGCAAAGATGGACCCTATCGCGAGAAGATTCTCGGGATGAGTCACGCTCGCTGACACTGCTACGAAGAATGCAAGCCCAGCGCCCGCGTACGTCCGGCCTGGCCCTCGCGCCGACCCTTGTGGTGGAAGTCCGAGGAGCACACTTCGGCTCACGATGAACAGGAGCGCTATTCCACTCAGGATCAGCAACACTCCCTGGACGAGCGGATCTTTCAGCGCCCGCACCGAAGCAAATGCGCTGCCGAATCTGTCTGTGACAAAGACCGATCCCGCCGCGACAATAAGATCACCGATGGCGCTGCCCAAGACGATCGCAAATACCGCTTCCCACCGCCGCTGGAGGCGGAGATGCAGACACCAAACGGCAATCGGACCGGTTGGGAAGCCAATGGCGGCGCCGGCAATAAATCCCAGGAGACCGCTGTACGGCGGTTCCAGCCCAGATATCGACCGCAGAAAGAAGAGGCCGATTCCGACCGCGCAGGACGCCGCCAGCGTCGGCGCCATCCCGAGTTTGAAGCGGAACATGGCGATTGCGGCTGCAATGGCAATCGCTAGCACCCAGGGATCGGCGCTCCCGATCTTTGGAAGACTAAGATCGAGTCCAAGGCCGTCGATCGGTACAAAGTCATTGAAAATAGTACGATTGCCGAACCGGATCGCGAACGTGAGAACGACTCCGAGCACGCCGGCGGTGACAGCGGACAAGATCGCGTTGACAATCTTGTTGTCGCGGAAGACATCGACGAATGGGGCGACAAGAAAAATCCATAAAAACGTTGGAACGAACGTGACCCAAATGCTCAGCAATCCGCCCAATGCGCCCGCCGCCATAGGCGGCAGCACACCGGCGTTTCGATAGGCCGCCAAAAAGCCGACGAACTCTACGAATTGGATGACTGGCCCTGGAGCGAGCTCGGCTATAGCAAAACCATCGAACGTCTCGCTGCGCGTGAGCCAGCCAAATGTTTCAACGGCTTGCGTGGCGACGTAAGTATTGACGGCGTAGGGCCCGCCAATTGTCAGCACCGCCATCTTGCTGAACAAGACCGCGACTTG
>JAYTFS010000417.1:0-2368 GCA_043734185.1 Pseudolabrys sp.
ATAGACTTCCTGCTCTTTCGGATGCGCCAGCGATACAGCGAATTTTGCTCCCGACGATTTCTGCGCCACGAAGGCCACGAGATCTTCCATGTCGGAGACGACGCCCGGGCCGCTGAACCGCCGCTTGATGATGTCCTTGGTGTCGAGCCCCTGCACGGTCTCCATGCACCACAACAACCGCTGCTCAAGATCCATGACGCGGTCGGCGTCCTTGAAGTAGCGCGGCAATCTAGCATATGCGCCTTCGACCTTGCCCGGCCCTTCGCCAAGATCGCAGGTTTGCAAGGATACGTTTCTGGTCCCCCGCGCCAATGCCCACAGAACTTCCCCGCGGTCGACGTTGAGAAACGCTGGATTGGCCATCGGATCGGAGATCATGGCACGATATTTCTCGATCTCTTTTTCGGTGGCGTCGGTCACCTGTGCCGCAGCCATCGTCGCACTGCCGGCCCAGATAAGCCCCAACCAGCAAAGACCTATCAGAAACCGCAAGTCACGCCTCCTCGGAAAGTTCGCCCAAGCGTCATCACGAGCCCAGATGCGCGACCGATCCTGCATCTAGCGTTGCCGAATATAGCGTTGCAAGAAAATAGAACCGTCGGTCCCACCTGAGGCCGGTATCCGCAAGTGGCGGATCAACATGCGTTTGCAGGCTCGCCGTCGCTCGCCGACGACTTCGATCACTCGCGGGCCTGACAACTGACGATTGCCTTGCACCGCATTAAACGTAAAGTGCCGGAGGCGATCGGCGGCGGTTACTTTTTGTCGGCGTTATTCAGGCGCGCGATGAGACTGGACGTATCCCAGCGCTTGCCGCCCATTTTTTGGACTTCGGAATAGAATTGATCGACGAGGCTGGCAACCGGCAGGCTGGCGCCGTTTCCACGGGCTTCGTCGAGTGCGATTTTCAGATCTTTCCGCATCCAATCGACCGCGAACCCGAAATCGAACCTGCCGTCGCCCATCGTTTTCCAGCGGTTCTCCATCTGCCAGGAACCTGCGGCGCCTTTGGAAATCGTCTCCATGACGGCCGGCAAATCGAGACCGGCTTTCTGCGCCATGTGGATGCCTTCGGCGAGCCCCTGCACAAGACCGGCAATACAGATTTGGTTGACCATTTTTGTAACCTGCCCCGCGCCCGACGGTCCGATCAGCGTGGCCATGCGTGCAAAGTGATCGATGACTGGCTTAGCGCGTTCATAAGCCGGTTTATCACCGCCAATCATGACGGTCAGCACGCCATTTTGAGCCCCCGCCTGCCCGCCCGATACGGGCGCATCAAGGAAGTCGAAACCCTTGGCTTTAGCGGCCGCATAGAGCTCTCGTGCCACGTCGGCAGAAGCGGTCGTGTTGTCGATGAAAACGGATCCTTTGCTTATACTCTCGAACGCGCCACCCTTGGCAGTCGTCACCGAACGCAGATCGTCGTCATTGCCGACGCAACAGAACACATATTCGGCACCATTGGCGGCGTCGGCTGGGGTCGCGGCAGTTTTGCCGCCGAACTCCTTGACCCAGGCGTCGGCCTTGGCCGAGTTACGATTATAAACGGTGAGGTCGTGGCCGCCTTTTTTGCGGATATGCCCCGCCATCGGATAACCCATAACGCCCAAACCGATCCATGCGACCTTAGCCATCTCGTCAGTCTCCAGTTGCGCTGAATGCGTTGCTGCGGGGGTTCTAGCGCAAACCAGTTGGCCTGTCAGGTAGGGCCACTATTTTGATTGCGCACCGAACTGTTTAATCGTGATCGCGTCGAGTTTTGCCTTGATCCCAGCGCCTACCGAAATTTGCGGGTTTGACGCGTCCAGTTTTTCGCGTTTTTCCCAGGACACGATCAAATCGCGCGCGGTTCCAAACGCATCGATGAGGGAGGTTTCCGTTCTGAGTGCACGATTGAAATAGGCGTCGCCAAAATAGGTCCACTCGTTTTCATTGCTGCACCCGAATGACGTTTTGTCGGCGTGCGCCGCAGCCATTATGAGCGTAGTGTCGCCCTGCAGGCGCTCGACGAAACTGCCGGAGTGACACGCCGACAAGACCAGGACGCGGTTGACGATACCGGCGCGATCGAGCGACGCGGCCAGCCCGTCAGGTGTCAACTCGTTGAGCGGAAAGCCAGGAAACGATACCGCGATCTCGCCTTTGCTGCCATGCGAAGTGACGAACAACACCAGCACATCCCGATCCGCGCGCATCAACTTGCCGAGATGCCGTAACGCAACATCGAGATTGGACATACTGGCCAACGGGATATCGCCGATGGTGTCGCGATGATTGATCAGTGCGAGCGACCGCCCGACGGTGCCGAAGCGGTCGTCGAAAAGAGCTTTGACAGCTGTGATCTCACGCTTGAATACATCCTGCG
>JAYTFS010000418.1:0-10677 GCA_043734185.1 Pseudolabrys sp.
AACACGCTTAAGGGCGCGGCCCGGCTGGACGTACCGAGCCTGTTCCGGCCGCAGTTCATGACCGAGGTTCAGAAAGAGCACCCGGAATATTTCGCGGACCTGCCGAAGCTGACGTAACTAGGATTTGTCGCGCGCCCAGCTCACGATCACGCGCACCACCTTGTCGTTGACATTGGGGTGCGGCATCGGCGGGCTTTCAATGTGCAGCAGGTCGTCGGTCTCGAAACGCAGAAAGCGAACCTGCTCGCCGCCGACCCAAGCTTCGTTCCAGGCCACCTCAACCTTGGTGGTGACCTTGCCGTCTTCGACACGATAGCGGCCGCTATAGGCGATCATGCTGCGGAGCGCCTTGGCGCGGTCCTCGTCGGTCTTCGGCACCGTCCGTCCGTCGGCGGTGACCAGCGCAAGCCAGCGGCCCTCCGGTGTGGCAATTTGATAGCCGCGGGGATGCTCACCCAGAACCGGCGTGCGTTCCTTCGTCTGCTCGTCCTCATAGGTCACCGAGATCAGCTTCCAGGTGCCGATGATGCGGTCCTTGTCGGCGGCGTGGACCGGTGCACTGAGCAACAACAGGGCGCAAAATAAAATCGCACGCATCGAGGTCTCCCGTTTTATTCCGCCGTCCAGCCACCATCGACGACCAGCGAAGTGCCGGTCATCAGGGATGAGGCGTCGCTGGCGAGGAACACAATCGCGCCCATCAGGTCTTCGACATGGCCGAGACGGCCGAGCTTGATCTTGTCGAGCACGGCTTTTTTAAATGCCGCATTCTTGAACGACTCCGCCGTCATCGGGGTTTCGATGAAGGTGGGCGCCAATGAATTGACCCGGATCCCGATCGGCGCCAGTTCCACCGCCAACGCCTTGGTGAAGCCCTCGACCGCGTGCTTGGCCGCCACATAGATGGTGCGACCTGCCCATCCGACATGACCCATCTGGGATGAGACATTGATGATCGAGCCCGGTTTCTTGGCTGAAATCAGTTCCCGCACCACCGCCTGCGTCACGAAAAATGTGGCGCGCATGTCGAGATCGAACAGCCAGTCATAGACTTCCGGTTTTGTCTCGACGAAGGGGCCGGGCTTGTTGCCGCCGGCGCTGTTGACCAGGATATCGAAAACGTTTCCTTTGATCGCGGCATGGATTGCCGCGTCGTCGGTGACGTCAAGCGTCAATACGTCGGCCCGCTGGCCGCGCGCGCGAATTGCGGCGGCGGCTTCCTCAATTTCCTGCGTTGTACGGGCGGCGAGTGTCACGTGCGCGCCTACATCGGCCAAGGCCGCGGCCGCGGCCAGCCCGATGCCGCGCCCAGCGCCCGTGATCAGCGCGCGCTTGCCGTCGACGCGGAAGGAAGGCGTTTTGGGGAGGGCGGCCACGGTCACTCCGCCGCTTGCGCGTAGGGCACGTTGCGGCCGCCATAGCGGCGCACGCGGATATTGGCCTGCTCGGCGTGGCCGGAGAACCCCTCCAGGATGCACAGCCGCGAACAGACTTCGCCGATCTTGGCGCTGGCCGCGTCGGTGAGCACGCGTTGATAGGTGCAGGTTTTCATGAATTTGCCGACCCACAAGCCCCCGGTGAAACGCGCGTTTTTTTTGGTCGGCAGGGTGTGGTTGGTGCCAATCACCTTGTCGCCATAGGCGACATTGGTGCGGGGCCCAAGAAAGAGGGCGCCGTAGTTTTCCATGTTAGCCAGGAAATAATCCGGGTCGCTGGTCATCACCTGGACGTGCTCGGAAGCGACAAGGTCGGCCTCGCGCACCATTTCTTCGTAGCTGTCGCAGAGAATGACTTCGCCGTAATCCTTCCAGGCCTGGCCGGCGATGTCGGCGGTCGGCAGGATCGACAGCAGCCGTTCGACCTCCGCCATCGTGTTGCGCGCGAGTTTTTCGGAATTGGTGATCATCACCGCCGGCGAATTCGGCCCGTGCTCGGCCTGGCCGAGCAAATCGGTGGCGCAGATTTCGCCGTCGACGCTGTCGTCGGCGATGATCAGCGTCTCAGTCGGGCCTGCGAGCAGGTCGATGCCGATGCGCCCGAACAGTTGGCGCTTGGCTTCTGCGACATAGGCATTGCCGGGGCCGACGATCATGTCGCATGGCGCAATCGTTTCGGTGCCGAGCGCCATGGCGGCCACGGCCTGCACGCCGCCCAACACGAAAATCTCGTCGGCGCCGCCGAAATGCATGGCGGCGACGATGGCCGGATGCGGCCCGCCCTTGAACGGCGGCGCGCAGGCGGCGATGCGCTTCACGCCGGCGACCTTGGCGGTGACGATCGACATATGCGCCGAAGCAACCATCGGATAGCGTCCGCCCGGCACATAACAGCCAATCGAATTCACAGGAATGTGTTTGTGGCCGAGCACGACGCCGGGCAAGGTCTCGACTTCGAGATCGTGCATTGTCGCTTTTTGCTTTTGCGCGAAGTTGCGCACCTGGGCCTGGGCGAACTTGATGTCCTCGAGGTCGCGCTTGGGCACCTGCGCGATGGCCTTCTCGATCTCGGTAGGTGACAGGCGGAAATCCTTAGGCTGCCACTTGTCGAATTGCTTCGACAGATCGCGGATCGCGGCGTCCTTGCGTTCTTCGACTTGCGCCAGGATGCCTTCGACGGTTTCGCGCACCTTGGCGTCTGCGGCTTTAACGGCAGCCGCGTCCATGCCGCGTTTCAAATAGCGGGCCATGGCAGTCCTCCTGTAATTGCGCGTTGCGCGTTATTTTATTGCCTGCGGATTGATCGGCGAGCCCGTTCCGCCTGTGATGATCAGCGGCGGGCCGCAGAAGAAGAATTCATAGACGCCGTCTTCCTCGCAATCCTCGGCCAATTCCTTGAGATAGAAAATCTCGCCCATGCACAGGCCCATGGCCGGGATCACCACCCAGTGCCAGGGCTGATTGGCGTCCTTGGTCTCGTTCGGCCGCACTTCGACGCCCCAAGTGTCGGTGCAGATCGCGGCGATTTGTTTTTCCTGGCACCAGTAGCAGTTCTCGAACTTGACACCGGGCGCATCGCCGCCGGCATATCCGCCCCAATCGTTCTCAGCGTGGCAGCGTTCCATCTGGCCGGTGCGCACAATGACAAAATCGCCGCGCCCGATCGAGACGTTGGAATCCTTGGCGCATTTGTTGAGTTCGTCATTGGAAATGCTTTCGCCGTCCTTGAGCCATTTCACGCCACGATGCCGCGCGATGTCGAGCAGCACGCCGCGCCCGACCATCTTGTTCTTGGAATGCTCGATGCCGAGCACCGAAAGGCCGCGCGAGTCGATCAGCTTGGCATCGTGGCCATTATAGGCCTTGTCCTCGTAGAAGATGTGGCCGAGCGCGTCCCAGTGCGTGGCGCCTTGCACGCACAGCATGAGCGTGTCGTCGGCGTAGCGGATCTTGTTCCAGTCCTGCCGCTCGGCGATGGCGTCGGTGCCGGTCGCGAGCATCTGGTGGATCGGATTGAAGCGTCCGCCGAACAGACCGGTCTGCGGACCGGTGCGGTCGAGCGGAATGCCGAGCGCGAACACCTTGCCGGTGCGAATCAGGCTCGCCGCCTTGACGATGTCTTCGGGAGTGACGTGATTGAGCGTGCCAATCATGTCGTCCTTGCCCCAGCGGCCCCAGTTGCTGAGCTTCTTCGAGGCCTCTTCGATCGCCTGTTTGCCGACCTTGATGTTCATGACGTTTCCTTCCCGACGTGCCGTTTCTTGAAGTGCTGGCCACAATACTGGCCGGACGCCGGGGTTTCATCAAGCGCTTCTGCGGCCGGATTGGTTGGGCGTCCAACGATTTCGCCCATTGAAATCAGACCTTGCCCAACGCCGCCAAAATCTTGCCCGGCGTAAACGGCATGTCGGTTAGCGTTTTGGCGCCGAGTGGGCGCAGCGCGTCGTTGATGGCATTCATGACCACGGCCGGCGCGCCGGCGGTGCCTGCTTCGCCTGCGCCCTTGGCGCCGAGTTCCGAATCCGCGGTGGGCGAGACTACGTGACCGCATTGTATGTCGGGCATTTCCACCGCCATCGGTACCAGATAATCGGCCATGTTGCCGTTGAGCATCTGCCCGCGCTCGTCATAGAGGCATTGCTCGAACAGCGCCGCACCGATGCCCTGCACCACGCCGCCGCGGATTTGCTCATCGACCAGTTGTGGATTGATGATGGTGCCGCAGTCCTCGACGCACCAGTGCTTTAGCAGTTTCACGAAACCGGTGTCGGTGTCGACCTCGAGATAGCTCGCTTGGATACCGTTGGTGAAAGCAAACGGCCAGGCGCGCGGTACGTAATGTCGCGTCGCCATCAACTCGGCCTGGAAGCCGGGCGGCAGCGTGTCCGGCCGGAAATAGGCGACGCGCGCCAGTTCGTCGAGCGAGAGGCGCTCGGTACCTTTCACCTTGTCGACGACAATGCCGTTGCGGATGTCGAGGTCTTCGGGCTTGGCCTGCAGCATGGCGCCGGCGACCGCGAGCACATTGCCGCGCAAGGCCTTGCCCGCCTGCCAGGCCGCTTCGCCGCCAATGCCGGCTGCGCGCGAGGCCCAGGTGCCGCCACCGTAAGGCGTGTTGTCGGTGTCGCCGGTGACGACGCGCACTTTATCCATCGAGATGCCGAACGATGAAGCGACACATTGGGCCAATACCGACTCGGCGCCCTGACCTTGCTCGGTGACGCCTGAGTGAATGGTGATGGCGCCTTGGGAGTCGAGTTTCACCGTGGCGCCGTCTTGCGACGAAATGCGCGCGCCGCCGACGCCGTAGAAAGCGGCAGAAGGATTGGTGACTTCAATAAACGACGCAAAACCAATGCCGCGATAGATGCCTTGCGCGCGCAGCTTCGTCTGTTCGGCGCGCAAGCCCGCATAGTTCATCATCGAGTCGAGATGCGCGAGCGACTCATGGTGCGACAGCTTCTCGAATTTGAGGCCGGAAGCTGAACCGGTCGGATAGGCATCGTCGGCGATCAGATTGCGGCGGCGGATTTCCAGCGGGTCCATGCCGATCTTGGCTGCGGCGAGATCGACCAGCCCTTCGGTCACCGCCACCGCGATTGGATGCCCAACCGCGCGGTACTGGCACATCACATTCTTATTGGTGAACACCACGCGCGCCTGCGCGCGATAATTCGGGCAGGCATAAGGCCCGCCGGTGAGATTGACGACCTGGTTTGCCTCGATGCCGCTGGTGCGCGGATAGACCGAGTAGGGGCCGATGCCGGTGAGATCGTCGATCTCGAAGGCGGTGATGGTGCCGTCTTTTTTGACGCCGATCTTTCCTTTGACACGGTGATCACGCGCGTGAATGTCGGTGACGAAACTCTCGATGCGGTCGGCGACGAATTTCACCGGCCGCTTGAGCAGCTTCGACAGCGCGACCGTCGCCATCTCGTCGGCGTAAGTATGCACCTTGATGCCGAACGAACCGCCGACATCTTTGGTGAGTACGCGCACCTGATCAGCGGTCAGCCCGAGATGCTTGGAGAATAGGTCCTGCATCATGTGCGGCGCTTGCGTCGCGTGATAAACAGTCATGCGGTTCTCGCCGGAATTCCAGTCGGCAACCACGGCGCGCGGCTCGGTGCAGACGCCGGTATGTCGGCCGAACAGGAAGGTGGTTTCGACGACCGCGTCGGATTCGGCGAAAGCCTTGTCGACTGCGCCGATGTCCAATTTTCGTTCGAAGCACAGATTGTCGCCGAGCGAGGAATGGATCACCGGCGTTTTTGAATCCAGCGCGGTTTCCGGATTGGTGACGGCGGGCAGTTCTTCGTAGGCGACTTCAACCAGTTCGCAACCGTCCTCGGCCTCGGCGCGGCTGCGCGCGACCACGGCGCACACGGCCTCGCCCTGCCAGCAGGCGACGCCGACCGCGATGGGCGATTGCGGCGCGGATTTCAGCCCCTTCAAGTGTGTGAGCACGCCGACCCAGGGCGTCATGACGTTCGCGAGTTCGGCACCGGTCACGACCGCGATCACCCCGGGAGACTTTTTGGCGGCGTCGGCTTTGATGCTCTTGATCTTGGCGTGTGCGTGCGGCGAGCGCACGAATGCGACATGCGCCATGCGGGGCAGGGTGACGTCGCTGATGTATTGCCCACGGCCTTGCGTGAGACGTGCCAGATTCGGCCGTGGCACCGACCGGCCGATATAGGAATTCGGCCGATCGAGCACGGTGAGCACGGGCGGGGAGTCGTCGGTGATTTTCATGACTTCGCTCTCGCCTGCGCCACCGATTCCACCGCATCGACGATGGCCTGGTAGCCGGTACAGCGGCAGTAGTTGCCGGAAATATGCTCACGGATTTCATCGCGGCTCGGCACGCCGCCCTTTTTGAGAAGATCCTGCGCCGCCGCGATCATGCCCGGCGTGCAATAGCCGCACTGCAAGGCATTGCGCTGTTCGAACGCGGCCTGCAAATCGGCGACCTCGCCTGAATCCGAAATGCCCTCGATGGTCTCGACCTTGGCGCCCTCGCATTGCACCGCCAGCATCAGGCAGCCGCGCACGATCTCGCCATTCACGCGCACGGTGCAGGCGCCGCAGACGCCATGCTCGCAACCGACATGGCTGCCGGTCAGCCCCAGGCCGTCGCGCAGGAAATCGACCAGAGTCTGGCGCGGCTCGACCCGCTCGGTGACGCGCTCGCCGTTGACGATCAGTGAAATATCGAGAGCCAGGTCGCTCATGACCGCGCTTCCATCAATTGCTTGGCAATACGGCGCAACAGCACGCCGGCGAGATGTTTCTTCACGGCGCTCGTCGCCTGCACGTCGTCATGCGGTTCGAGATCGAGCGCGGCGACGGCGGCGTCGACGTTGCCGGCTGCCAGCGCCGCTTCGGCTTTTCTCGCCCGCGCAGGCGTCTCGCCGACACCGAAAAAGCTTAAGCGCACGTCCGCCAGGCCTTTGCCGTCCGTCCGCGCACTCGCCGCCAGCCCGACGATGGCGTAGTCGCCGTGGCGCCGCGCCAGTTCGGCGAAGCCGACGCGCGTATCTTTTGTCGCCGCAGGAACGCGAATCGCCGTGAGCACGTCCTGTGGGCCAAGCGCGGTCTCGAACAGACCTTTGAAGAAATCCGCTGCCTTGATGGTACGCTTGCCTTTGGGGCCGGTTGCCTCCACTTCGCCATCAAGCGCCATCAGGCAGGCCGGCAATTCCGCCGCCGGATCGGCGAAGGCGATGGAGCCGCCCAGCGTGCCGCGGTTGCGGATGGCAGGATGGCCGATCTGCGGCAGCGCGCGTGCAATCAGCGGCGCGAATTTGGTGATCACGTCGGAGCGTTCGGCCTGGGCATGGCGCACCAGCGCGCCGATCTCCACCATGCCGCCTTTGTGCTTGATCTTGTCGAGCCCGCCGATACCGTTGATGTCGATCAGGAGGCTCGGCGCCGACAACCGCATATTGAGCGTGGCGATCAGGCTCTGCCCACCCGCGAGCAGGCGGGCATCCTTGTTCTTGCCCAACAGCGCAATCGCTTCCTCAAGCGAGCGCGGCCTTTTATAAGCGAATGGCGCCGGCTTCACGTTTCCCCCAAAATCCCCAAATACTGTTTATTGGCGCGTGATCATATCCGAAAACCGGTTCCCATTTTTCGGGATCACTCGCGTCTTTTTTCTTATTGTGACCGCTAACGCAGGCAGGTCAATGCGGCTATAAAGCCTGCGCCATTGTGCCAGGGGGAATGAAATGCCGAAGGAATTCGAAGGAAAAGTCGTTGTGGTCAGCGGCGGCAGCCGCGGCATTGGCCGCGCCATTGCGGTCGCCTTCGCGCGCGAAGGCGCGCAATGCGTGCTGGCCGCGGCCAACGCGGGAACGCTGGCGGAAGGCGCCAAGGCGGTCGACGCCGCAGGCGGGCCGAAGGCGATGACCATTGCCGGGGACTTGCGCACGCTCGCTGGTTGCGAGGCGGTGTTCAAGCAGGTCAACGACAAGTTCAAGGGCTGCGACGTGTTGGTCAACAATGCCGGCGCCACCAAGGGCGGAAAATTCCTCGAGATGCCGGACGACGCCTGGGCCGATGGTTTCGCGCTGAAATTTCACGCCGCTGTGCGCCTCACCCGGTTGTTCTGGCCGCTGCTGAAGGAAGCACACGGCAGCATCATCAACATCATCGGCGGCGCCGCGCGCACGCCGGGGCCGGATTTTCTGGTTGGCGGCGCGGTGAATGCGGCGATGGCGAATTTCGCCAAGGGCCTCACGGCGATGGGCAATCGCGACGACATCAACATCAACGTCATCCATCCTGGCCAGACCCAGACCGACCGCGTCGAGCAACTGTTCGCGCAATTTGCCAAGGCGCAAAACAAGACGGTGGAGCAGATCCGCGAGGACGCGCTGGTCAAGAGCGGCTTGCGCCGCATCGGCAAGCCCGAGGATGTGGCCGAGCTGGCGGTGTTTCTGGCGAGCGCCAAGGCGCGTCATATCCAGGGCACTGCGATCGCGCTCGATGGCGGCGGCACGCCGGGCTACTACTAGTCCGCCTTGCGGTTGGTGAAGCGGGCGTTGCCCAAGCCCGTGCCGATCGTCAGGACGCCCCAACTATGAACATCGGTCATGAACGGCGCTTCGCTTAGGCCTTGAACCACGGCGTCGTTGTGCATGACGATGGCGGTGTCCTCATCGCCGATCTTGGGGATAGCCTTGTGCAGCAGCAGCGGCAGGTTGAATTTGCTGCTTTCCCAGTTGCCCGGCAGGTTCTGCGCGCCGCGCTCGATCGAACCGTCCGGCTCGATCATGCCGGGGCAACCGATGCCGATAAAAGGAGCAAGCTTGAGCTTCTCCTTGTCTGCGGCGGCGATCAGTTTTTTCAACGTCTCCACCAGCCAGTCGACGGCATCTTCACGGTCGACTTTCTTTTCTTCGGCGTGACGCCAAAGCTCGTGCTTCCACACGCAGGCCTTCGACAGGTCGGGCGCCTTCTTGAGATTGAGATCGATGACGCCGGCGCGGATATTGGTGCCGCCGATGTCGATACCGAGAATCGCGTCGAAGCCCCTGAACAGCCATTTGGGCGCCAAATGTGCAGCGCCGATCAGTCCGGCTTCGTCCGGCTCGTTGCGGATCGGCACCAGTTCGATGTCGGTGCCGTCGGCTTTCAGGATCACCGAGGTGCGGCCGATGGCGATTTCGCCGACCCGGCTGCCACGAAAGCCGCCGCCGATCACCACGCGTTCGGTGTCCTTCCAGGCCTTCAGCTTGAGATAGCGCTTGATGATAAGCGCGAGTTCTTGCGAGTAGTCCTCGACCGCGCCTTGCACGACGCCCGCCGCCTCGTGATCGCCTTTGGCCAAGGCGTCGTCGAATTGCTTCTTGGTCAGGTCTTCGCTGGCCGTGTCCCCGAACGGGTCGTCACCGTTTTTGCGCATCGATTTTCGCAGATTCTCCACAATGTCGCGGAACGCGCCCTTGCTGGCGCGGTCGCCGATAAAGCCCTCGTTGTCCTTTACCTCGACATTGTAGCTGTCGACCTCGACTTCCGGCAGGCGTGCGGCGCCATGGGCGGCGATCATTGGCAGTGTTGAGGCCTCAGCCATAAAACCATCCCCCGTTGAAGCAAGATAACGGCGGCGAGGCGGGAAAGTTTCATCGAACTTTGGTTAAGCCTTGATTCGCTTCACAATATCGATGGCCCGCCGCAGCAGCGTCATCGAGGCCTCCAGGGTGCGAAACGCCGCGTGCGAGGTCAGCGTCACGTTCGGCATGGCTGCCAAGGGATGATCGGCCTTGAGCGGCTCGGCGTGAAACACATCGAGCCCGGCGTGGCGGATATGTCCACTTTTGAGCGCTGCAATAAGGGCTGCTTCGTCTACTAGTGCGCCGCGCGCGGTGTTGACGAGGAGCGCGCCCGGTTTCATGCGCGCGATGCGCTCCGCGCTGAGGAAGCCACGCGTCTCGTCGCCGAGCGTGAGATGCAGCGACACCACATCGGCGCGCGAAAGCAGCATGTCGATGTCGACTTGCGGCACGTTCGCCTGCGGCGTGCGGTTGTAGGCGATTACTTCCATGCCCATGCCCTTGGCGATGCGCGCCACTTCGCGGCCAATGCCGCCAAGGCCAATCACGCCCAGTGTCTTGCCGAAAAGTTGCACGCCTTCCTGCGGCGTCCAGATACCGCCGCGCACTTCACGGTCCATGCGCGCAATGTCGCGGGCGCAGGCAAACAGCAACGCAATCGAGTGCTCGGCCACCGCGGTGTCGCCATAGCCCTTGATGGTGTGGACGGTGACGCCGTGATCTTTCAGCGCCGCGACATTCATATAGCTGGCGGCGCCGGTACCGAGGAACACAATGTGCTTGAGCTGCTTACAGCGCGCGACCTGCTCGGTCGGCATGTAGGAATGATCGTCGAGCGCGATGTCGTAGCCGGCGATCACCAGGGGCAATTCCTCGCGTGCGAAGGACGTCATATTGACGTCGATTTTCGGGTCGTCCGGTTGGATGACCTTCGCCCACACCGGCGCCAGTTGATCGTTGCAATCGAGGAAAATCGATTTCATGGGTCTCTCAAACGCTGCGGCAGATTACCCGGCGTTGACGCCGCCGCAAGCGCAGAATAGATGCTGCGGGCGCTAACCGGACTTGCCAGCGGTGGAAATATGAGCGACGAGCGTAAAGCTGCAAAAGCCGCGTGCATCATTGCTTGGCCGGCGGGTCATTCGCGTTCGCCGCTGATCCACAATTATTGGGCCAAGAAA
>JAYTFS010000419.1:0-7958 GCA_043734185.1 Pseudolabrys sp.
TTTAATTGGTTTTGTTGCGCAACTCATCGATGGCGCCTTGGGCATGGCCTATGGCGTGATTTCCACTTCTGCCATGTTGGCGATGGGTTTGCCGCCGGCTCAGGCGAGTGCCGTGGTGCATACGGCTGAAATTTTCACCACCGGCGCGTCGGCGGCCTCCCATATCTATTATCGCAATGTCGATTGGCGCTTGGTTACACGCCTTGGTGTCGCGGGTGTAGCAGGCGCGGTGCTGGGCGCGTGGATATTGTCTAATGTCGACAGTTCGGCGGCCAAGCCATTTCTCGCGTTTTATCTGCTTTGCATTGGAATTTTCATTTTGCTTAAGGCGTGGCGGATTGCGCCGGCGCGTGACGCACCCGCAGCCTGGACTGCACCGGTCGGATTTGTCGCGGGCTTTCTGGACGCCAGCGGCGGCGGCGGGTGGGGGCCGGTCGCGACATCGACGCTGGTCGGCTCCGGCCATGCGCCGCGCATGGCGGTCGGTTCGGTTAACACCACTGAATTTTTCGTCACTATTGCAGCCGCCACGACGTTCTTCGTTGAGCTCGGCGCTTCGCCATGGAAAGAGTTGCTGGCACTCGTCGTCGGCGGCTTGCTGGCGGCGCCGCTGGGCGGTTGGATGGTCAAGCGAATTCCGGCCCGCGTATTGATGGTCGCCGTCGGTTGCCTGGTGATTGGCTTGTCGGCTTGGCAGATCGTGCGCTGGCTGAAGTGGGTCTGAACCACTAGCGCCAACGCCTTTAGCTCACTGCCCGCTCGTCTGCCCGGATGCTGGCGCGCTGAGCACGGTTTTGCAGGCTGGCGGCAGGTCGGCGAGCGTCAATGCCTTCGGCGGCTTGGCTGGCGTCGTCGGTTTCGGCGGATGTATCACCTTGTCCGAGAACCAATATTCCAGCGCCTTGCTGCTGCAACCGTCGGCTTCCGGCACTGCCGGCTGACTGCGGCAGTTCGGCGATCCTTTGGGGCATTCCAGCCGCACATGGATGTGATCATGATGGCCGTACCAGGGACGCACCTTGGCCATCCAGTCGGCCTTGTTGCCCTCGACCCGGCAAAGCTCCTGCTTGATCGCGGCGTTGACCAGGACGCGCTCGACCTCGTGCTGCTCGGCGGCGGCCTTGATGAAGGCAACGTGCTGCGGCGTCCAGGTTTTTGGATTGAGGTGTTTCCAGTCGTCGGCGACGACATTGATCGCCGACGTCTTCTCGCGCTCATCCGCCGAAAGAACGTGATCGGGCATCGGCATGAACCAGATGTCCACGTCGAGGCCGATCTGGTGACTTGTGTGACCGAAAGGCAGCGGGCCGCCGCGCGGCTGCGCCATGTCGCCAACCAGAATGCCTTTCCAGCCGGTGGCCTTGGCTGCGCGCGGCGCGAATTTTTCCAGAAATTTAACCAGGCTCGGATGGCCCCAGTTGCGATTGCGCGACACGCGCATCACCTGCCAGGTCGGTCCGGTGACTGGCAGCGGCACGCCGCCTTGCAGGCAGCCGCGTGGGTAATAGCCGATCGCCATGGCCTTGCCCAAAGTCGGCAGCTTCTCGGACGCAAATAGCGTCTTTGCTGGAATGGCGTCTTTCTTCGATTCCGCGATCGCCGGCTTCTCCGGTGGCATGGGTGTCGGCACGGTGACGGTCGGTGTTTCCATCGGCGGGGCGGTCACCACGGCTGGCGGCGTTGGCTCCGGCGGCGTGACAACGGCAGGCGGAATGTCGGCAGCGGGCGGAGCGACCTGAAATGGCTGCGGCGCGGGCGGTTCGGCGGCCGAAGGCGGCACCGGTGCTTGCGCAATGGTTATACGGGGCGCGGCGGCGTAGCTGCCGGCGGCCAGCACGCAAAACAAAGCCATCAAGGCAAAGATGCGGATGAACATGCGTCCGATCTAGCGGCTCCGCTTGACGCTGTCAGGTTAAATGCGCGCGATGGTTTAGACAGAAGGCCGCAGTCGGCTGACCGAACCAGGCCAAAACTGCAAATAAACCCAAGGGTTTTTATGGTTAACAAACCCTTTACAAAGCTGCCGAGGCTAAGGATGCTGTGAGTTCCAAATATGGATTTCGGGGAGCGGGCCGTGAGTAAAGTTACGCGGGGCGTCGCTACGGCGGCTTTCGGGGCGCTGCTTTGTCTTTCGGCGCCGGCCAAAGCCGAACTCCTGGTCAGCATCAGCAAATCGCAGCAGCGCCTCGCGGTCGCGATTGATGGTGCGGAAACTTTTCGCTGGCCAGTATCCACCGGCGTGCGCGGGCATGAGACACCGACTGGCAAATTTCGGCCGACCCGGTTGGAACGGCATTGGTATTCGCGTCAGTACAACCTTACGCCGATGCCTTGGGCGATGTTCTTCAACCGCGGCTACGCCGTGCATGCCACGATGGAAGTTTATAATCTCGGCCGCGCCGCGTCGCATGGCTGCGTGCGATTGCGGCCTGACAATGCCGCGACACTCTTCGCGCTGATGCGCCGGCAAGGCCTTGGCAACACCCAGATCGTTGTGAAGGACGGCGCGCTGCCTGCAGCGCCCGGCGTAGTGCCGGCCTCGGAAGCCGAAACGTTGCAGGCGGATGGTGCGGCAGCGGAATCTTTCGCCAGCGCCGATACCTATCGCGTGTCGGTGAGCAGCAACGAGGCGCAGATCTTGCGCGAGCGGGCTGCCTGGCTGCGGGGGCTTGATCGAAAATATGGCATTGCGCGCTAATCAGCATTTTTTGACAGCCATCGTCGCGATGGCTGCCTTGCTGTGCGCGCTGACGCAAGCGCAAGCCGGCATTGTCGTGACGGTCGACAAATCGGCGCAGCGCCTGACGGTCGCGGTCGACGGGTATCGGCGCTTCGCATGGCCGGTGTCGACCGCGCGAATGGGTTATCGAACGCCGAACGGCAGCTACCGGCCCGAGCGGCTGGAGCGCCAATGGTTCTCGCGCAAATACGACTGGTCGCCGATGCCGCATTCGATTTTCTTCAACGGCGGCTACGCCATTCACGGCAGCTATGAGATCTCCCGTCTCGGCCGTCCGGCCTCGCATGGCTGCATTCGTTTGCACCCCGCCAATGCGGCGACGCTCTACAGTCTGGTGGGAGAACGCGTAGGCGAGACGCGGATCGTGGTGACCGGCGAGGGCTATGAGCCGGAGATGGTAGAGCGCGTCGTGGTCAGGCGCGCGTCGCGAAACTTCGAAGAAGTTTTTACGTATCGCGAGTCGCGCCGGCGTTGGGAAACGCGCTATTAGCGGGCGCAAGACGAACATGCGACATCGGAATGTCGGGCTTGCCGAACGGCTGCGCTAATTGCTCGGCTGTCATGCGCCGCCAGTTAACGCGGCGCCAGGGGCTTGAGGCCTGCCTTGGTGATGGTCGCCGCAGCTTGCTCCGATGAAAGAAAACGCAAGAGTGCGACGGCGGCGTCCGGCTGGCGCGAATTGGTGGTCAGCGCGCCGATGAAGAAGGTCGGCGGCTGCACGTCCGCCGGCACGGTGCCGACGAAGTCGGTGCCCGGCACATTGATGAGTTCGGCGACTTGCTGGAAGCCGATCTCCGCCTCGCCGCGCGCGATAACCGCGGCGACCGGTTCGCCCGTCGGCGGCCCACGCACCTTGCGCGATTTTCCGGCCACGGCTTCGGCAATGCCGAGCTTCTTGAATCCGACAGTCGAAAGATAAGTGCCGCTGCTGCTGTCGGAATAGGCGATGGACTTCGCTTCAAGCAGCGTTTTGCGCAGCGCGTCGACCGTGCTGATATCGGGCTTGGGTTGGCCCGCGCGCACGACCATGCCGATAAAAGACTCCGCGAGCAGCATCTTGCTGTCGGGGCGGATTAGATTGCGGGCGATCAGGAAATCGGCGCCCGCGCCGTCCATGATGGTGACATCCGCATCCTCGCCGCGCGACAGCCGCGCCGGGATCGCTTCCGGCGAATCGCCGAGCGAGGGGCCGCGCGTGGTGATGAGGTGATGCCCGGTCGCCTTTTCGAAGGCGGGCCCAAGCTCGGAATAAACATGGAAGAAGCCCGCCGAGATCATCACCTTGACATCGGCGGCTTTGGCGACGCCGATGGTGAGCACGAAGGCAAGAAGCGCGAATAGGCGAAGAGCGAATAGTGGCATGACATGGATCCCGGGGCGCGATAAAAAAGCGCACTCATAGTCCGCTCAATTTCGATGGACGTCCAGCTGGTCGCTGCCTTCGTTAGCTGCGCCGTCGCTGCACTGCGGCGTCCTACACATCCACCTTCAGCGCCGCGATGAACGCCTCTTGCGGAATGTCGACCTTGCCGAATTGGCGCATGCGCTTTTTGCCCTTCTTCTGTTTGTCGAGCAGTTTGCGTTTGCGGGTGGCATCGCCGCCGTAGCACTTCGCGGTGACGTCCTTGCGCAACGCGCGCACGGTTTCGCGCGCGATGATCTTGCCGCCGATGGCGGCCTGGATCGGCACCTGGAACATGTGCGGCGGGATCAGTTCTTTGAGCTTTTCCACCATGCCGCGGCCGCGGGTTTCCGCGCGCGTGCGGTGGACCAGCATGGAGAGCGCGTCGACCGGCTCATCATTGACCAGGATCGACATCTTCACCAGATCGGCGGGTTTGTAGTCGGTCAGGTGATAATCGAAAGAGGCGTAACCTTTCGAAACCGACTTCAGCCGGTCATAGAAGTCGAACACTACCTCATTGAGTGGCAGGTCGTATTTCACCATGGCGCGTGAGCCTACATAAGTGAGCTCTTTCTGATTACCGCGGCGGTCCTGGCAGAGCTTGAGCACGGCGCCGAGATAATCATCGGGCGTCAGAATCGTCGCCTCGATCCACGGCTCCTGAATCTCCAGAATTTTCATTACATCCGGCATGTCGACCGGATTGTGAATTTCAATTTGTGAGCTGTCGCGCAAATCCATCTTGTAGATCACCGACGGCGCGGTCGCGATCAGATCGAGATTGAATTCGCGCTCCAGCCGCTCCTGGATAATTTCCAGATGCAACAAGCCGAGAAAACCGCAGCGGAAGCCGAAACCGAGCGCGGCCGAGGTTTCCATTTCGTAGGAGAAGCTGGCGTCGTTAAGCCTGAGTTTCCCCATGGCGGCGCGCAAGTCCTCGAACTGCGCGGCATCGACGGGAAACAAGCCGCAGAACACCACTGGAATGGCAGGTTGGAAGCCGGGCAGCGGTTCGTCCACTGGATTGCGCTCGTCGGTGATGGTGTCACCGACGCGCGCATCGGCGACTTCCTTGATCGAGGCGGTGAGCATGCCGATCTCGCCGGGGCCGAGTTCGTCGACCAGCGTCAATTTAGGCGTGAACACGCCGGTGCGGTCGACTTCGTACGAGGCATCGATGCCGATCATGCGGATGCGCTGGCCTTTCTTGAGCAAGCCATCGACGATGCGCACCAAAACGACGACGCCCAGGTAAGCGTCGTACCAGCTATCGACCAGCAACGCCTTGAGCGGCGCGTTGGCGTCGCCTTTCGGCGGCGGCAGCCGCGTGACGATGGCTTCCAGCACATCGGGCACGCCTTGGCCGGTTTTTGCCGAGATCATGATGGCGTCGGAAGCATCCAGCCCGATTACGTCCTCGATCTGCTGCTTGATTTTCTCCGGCTCGGCGGCCGGCAGATCGACCTTGTTGAGCACCGGCACGATTTCATGGCCGGCATCGAGCGCGTGATAGACGTTGGCCAGCGTCTGCGCCTCGACGCCCTGGCTGGCATCGACCACCAGCAGCGAGCCCTCGCAGGCGGCGAGCGAGCGGTTGACCTCATAGGCGAAGTCGACGTGGCCGGGGGTGTCGATCAGGTTGAGGATGTAATCCTTGCCGTCCTTGGCGTGGTATTTCAGGCGCACAGTCTGCGCCTTGATCGTGATGCCGCGCTCGCGCTCGATGTCCATCGAGTCGAGGATTTGCTCCTTGCCGGCCATCTCGCGCGCGTCGAGCCCGCCGGTGAGCTGGATCAGCCGGTCGGCGAGCGTGGACTTGCCGTGGTCTATGTGGGCGACAATGGAGAAGTTGCGGATATTTTGGATCGGAACCGCCGTCATGGCGGCGAGATAACACCCAGGGACAACACCTTCAAGCGATGGCCGGCTTAATCCCGCGCCACATGGACGATTATTACGGCCCATGCGATAGAGGCCGGTAAATGCGTTTATCCAGCCCCCTATCACTCGCCGATGGCCTTCGCAACGCCCTTACCGATCCGCAGCGCCGCGAACGAACGCTGGCGCTCACGCTGATTGGATTTGCCGCCGCCTGGACCTTGTATGGTCTGATCGCCAGAGGGAGCCAGGGCATCCACTTCGACATGGCGGAACTTGCCGACCTCGCCCGTCACCCGGCGTTCGGCGACAACAAGAACCCGCCCTTCGCGATCTGGGTCACGGCTGCGTGGTTTGCGCTTTTCCCACGCGTCGATTGGGCATTTTACCTGCTGGCGATGATGAGCGTTGCCGTCGGTCTATGGGCGGCGTGGCGCCTTTATGCGCGGCTGCTCACGCCGGACAAACAAGTGCTGGCGCTGGCGATTGTCGGCTTCGTGCCACTGCTCACTTTCCATGCGCTCAAGTTCAACAACAACGTGCTGATGATTCCGCTCTGGGCGCTGACCATGCTGTGGTTCGTCCGTTCATATGAAGATCGGCGGCCGCTTTATGCGGCGCTGGCCGGGCTCGCCGCCGCCGCCGCGATGATGACCAAATACTGGTCGGTGTTTTTGATCGTCGGTTTGGCGGTGGCCGCGCTGTGCGACCGCCGCCGCGATGCTTATTTTCGTTCGCCGGCGCCCTGGATCACCGCCACCTGCGGCACGCTGGCGTTGGTCCCCCATTTGCTTTGGCTCACCGCCAATCATTTTCCGTCATTCTCCTATGCGATGGCGGTCCATGGCGGGCGCGGTTATGAGGGGACCATCCTTAGCGTTATCAATTACCTCGGCGGCGCGTTCGCCTATTGCGCGGCGCCGCTGTTGATCGTGCTGGTAGCAACGCGGCCATCGCGTGCCGTGCTGCGCGACATGTTGCTGCCGCCGGACGGACCGCGCCGCTTCATCGCGGGTGCCTTCTGGACCATGCTGCTGGCGCCGGTACCGGTCGCGTTTCTGGCCGCCACGGAAATCGTGTCGCTGTGGGTCATGCCGGTTGCGCCGTTGATGCCGTTGGTGCTGCTGTCGCCGCCGGCATTGGCGGTGACACGTGAGGCGCTGAGGCGCGTGATCGTGCTGGCGGTCGCATTCCCGATTGTTTGCGTTTTGTCCGCGCCCGGCATCGGGCTATTCATTCATGGCAGCCGCACTGACCGCGCGTCCTATTACCAGCCGGTGGCGCAAGTGGCCGAACGCATGTGGCGGTCGGTGAGCGGGCGACCGATGGGCTTCGTCGCCGGCGAGGGTGATCTGGCTTACGGCGTGGCGTTTTATCTGCCGTGGCCGGTGACGGCGTTTCCCGACTTTAATCGCACGGCTGCGCCATGGGTCGACAACGCCGGCATGGCGCGTGGCGGCGCGGCGTTGGTCTGCCCGGCCGAAGACGAGGGCTGTGTCACCCGCATTAAAGCCTATGCGGCCAATGCCGCGCGCTTCCAGATCGACGAGCTGACGTTGACCCCGCGCTTTTTGGGTGTCGACGGCGCGCCGCGGCGTTTCGTAGTGATCGTGGTGCCGCCGCAGAACGCATTGGCGGCATTGCCCTGAGCCACATGAAAAAGCCCTCCGAATGGGAGGGCTTGATCGGCGAAAGTGCGCGCTTTCCTAGTACCGGTAGTGATCCGCCTTGAACGGGCCGTCCTTGGACACGCCAATATAGGCGGCCTGGTCGGGACGCAGTTCGGTGAGCTTCACGCCGATCTTGGCAAGATGCAGCCGCGCGACTTTTTCGTCGAGCGATTTCGGCAGCACATAGACTTCCTTCTTGTACTTGCCGTTCTTGTTGTTCGCGAACAGCTCGATCTGCGCCAGCGTCTGGTTGGTGAACGACGCC
>JAYTFS010000420.1:0-1958 GCA_043734185.1 Pseudolabrys sp.
CTGGAAAAGGAAGGCGTCGCCTACGACATCGCCTATTACCGCGACGCGCCGCCGGGCCTGCGCATCTGGTGCGGCGCCACGGTGGAGACACGCGACATCGAGGCGCTGACGCCCTGGCTCGACTGGGCCTTCGCCGAGACCAAAGCCGCGCTGCCGAAAGCAGCCTGAGCTTTCTCACTTTCATTCCATTTAAAAAGCAGGCTTCGCCATGCCCAAGGTTCTGATCTCCGATGCTTTGTCGCCCGCCGCAATCCAGATCTTCAAGGATCGCGGCATCGAGGTCGACTTCCAGCCCAATCTCGGCAAGGACAAAGACAAGCTCGCCGAGATCATCGGCAATTACGATGGCCTTGCCATCCGCTCGGCCACCAAGGTGACGCCGAAAATCCTCGCCAACGCGAAGAGCCTGAAAGTGATCGGCCGCGCCGGCATCGGCGTCGACAATGTCGATATCCCGGCGGCGACCGCGCGCGGCATCATCGTCATGAACACGCCGTTCGGCAATTCGATCACCACCGCCGAGCACGCCATCACGCTGATGCTGGCGCTGGCGCGCCAGATCCCGCAGGCCGACGCCTCGACGCAGGCGGGAAAGTGGGAAAAGAACCGCTTCATGGGCGTGGAAATTACCGGCAAGACGCTCGGCGTCATCGGCTGCGGCAACATCGGCTCGATCGTTGCCGACCGCGCGCTGGGCTTGCGCATGAAGGTGATCGCCTACGATCCGTTTCTGTCGCCGGAGCGAGCCACGGATATCGGCGTGGAAAAGGTCGAGCTTGACGCGTTGTTCAAGCGCTCCGACTTCATCACGCTGCACACGCCGCTCACCGACAAGACCAGGAGCATCATCGACGCCGCGGCCATCGCCAAGATGAAGCCCTCGGTGCGCATCATCAATTGCGCGCGCGGCGGGCTGGTGGATGAAGTGGCGCTGCGCACGGCTCTTGACGCCAACAAGGTCGCCGGCGCTGCCTTCGATGTCTTCGTGGAAGAGCCCGCCACCAAGAATGTGCTGTTCGGCCATCCCAATGTCGTCTCGACGCCGCATCTCGGCGCGGCCACCAGCGAGGCGCAGGAAAACGTCGCGCTACAGGTGGCCGAGCAGATGTCGGATTATCTGCTGCGCGGCGCGATTTCCAATGCCGTCAACTTCCCCTCGATCAGCGCCGAGGAGGCGCCCAAGCTGCGGCCCTTCATCGCGCTTGCCGAAAAGCTTGGCTCTTTCGCCGGCCAGTTGACCGAGACCGGCATCAGCAAAGTGCAACTCACCTATGAAGGCGAAGTCGCGCGCATGAATACCCGGGCGCTGACCTCTGCCGCCGTCGCCGGCCTGCTGCGGCCGATGCTGGAGGACGTCAACGTGGTGTCGGCGCCCGTCGTCGCCAAGGAGCGCGGCATCATGGTCGAGGAGACCACGCGCGAAATGGCCGGCGATTACGAGAGCCTGATCACAGTCACGGTGGTAACGCAGAACCAGACCCGCTCGGTTTCCGGCACGGTATTCGCCGATGGCCGCCCGCGCATCGTCAACATCAAGGGCATCCGCATGGACGCCGAGTTCGGTCCCTCGATGATCTACATCACCAATCTGGACAAACCCGGATTCATCGGCCGCTTCTCCTCGACGCTAGGCGAAGCCGGCATCAACATCGCCACCTTCCATGTCGGCCGCGAAGCGCCCGGCGGTAGCGCGGTGGCGCTGATCGAGATCGATGGCGAGTTGGCCGACGACGTGCTCGACAAGGTGCGCGCGCTGCCCCAGGTGCAGATGGCCAAGCGGCTGCATTTCTAGAAACCCTGAGTATTATTAGGTACTTGGGCCGTTGGATGGCGCCGCCTGCGCGCTTGCCTACGCTCTCACTATCCTTTATCCGAAAGTGCACGACGGGACGGCGACCCCGGCTGTGCATGAGCGTTTCGGGCGCGGCGAGGAAGCAGTCTGATGGCGAACGTCGTGG
>JAYTFS010000421.1:0-5298 GCA_043734185.1 Pseudolabrys sp.
CAGACTCGGATTGGTCATGAAATACTTGTGGGCGTTGAAGGGTTCCTCGCCCGGCGCGGCCTTTATGCGCGTGGAACTGCCATCCGGCAAGAGCTTCCAACTTTGCTCATTATCCTTGAAATTGGCGGCCATAATCTGCCCGAGAATCTGCTCGTGCACGGTGGCGTTGAGAATCGGCGTCAGCACCTCGACCCGGCGATCGAGATTGCGGGGCATCATATCGGCGGAGGAAATATAGACCGCTGCTTTTGCATGCGGCAGCAGATGGCCCGAGCCGAAACAATAAATACGCCCATGTTCCAGGAACCGGCCAACGATGGATTTCACCCGAATATTGTCGGACAGGCCCGGAACGCCGGGCCGCAGGCAGCAGATGCCGCGCACGACCAGTTCGATAGGGACACCAGCGCTCGATGCATCATAGAGCGCATCGATGATCTCCGGATCGACCAAGGAATTCATCTTCATCCAGATCGCCGCCGGCTTGCCGGATTTGGCGTTGGCGGCTTCCTGGGCGATGTGGCCGAGAATGCGGCCGCGCAGACTGACCGGAGAGATCGCCATCTTTTCCAGTTCGCCCGGTTCGGCATAGCCGGTGATGTGGTTGAAAATTCGGGCTACGTCGCGCGCAATTACCGGATCGGCGGTAAAGAATGACAGATCGGTATAAACGCGCGCGGTCACCGGATGGTAATTGCCGGTGCCGACATGCACGTAAGTTGCAAGCGCGGCGCCCTCGCGGCGCACCACCATCGACAGCTTGGCGTGTGTCTTGAGTTCGATGAAGCCATAGACCACCTGCACTCCCGCGCGTTCGAGATCGCGCGCCCAGCGGATATTGGCTTCCTCATCGAAGCGCGCTTTAAGCTCGATTAGCGCGGTGACGGACTTACCGGCCTCCGCCGCCTCGACAAGCGTCTTGACGATTGGGGATTCAGCCGACGTACGGTAGAGCGTCTGCTTGATCGCGACTACGTTGGGATCGCGCGCCGCCTGCTGAAGGAACTGCACGACCACGTCGAAGGATTCGTAGGGGTGATGAACGACGAGATCCTTTTGCCGGATGGCGGCGAAACAATCGCCGCCGTGGTCGCGGATGCGCTCCGGATAACGCGGATTATACGGCACAAACTCTAGATCGGGCCGGTCGAGCTTGGTGAGTTGCGCCAGATCGTTGAGCGCAAGCACGCCATCAACCAGGAAAACTTCGTCATCGGCCACGGCCAAAGCGCGCTGTACGAAGCTGCGCAGCTCCGCTGGCATCGAAGCGTTGAGTTCCAGCCGGATCACCGAACCGCGCCGCCGTTGCTTGAGCGCGCTTTCGAACAGACGCACCAGATCTTCGGCTTCTTCTTCGATTTCCAGGTCCGAATCGCGGATGACGCGGAATGCGCCGTGGCCGTTCACGGTGTAGCCCGGAAAGAGCCGGCCAATGAATAATGCAGTCACATCCTCGAGCGTGATCAGGCGGATATTCTGGTTTGGCCCGGCCGGCAGCCGGATGAACCGCTCGATCTTTTGCGGCATGCGAATGAGCGCGCTCATCGTCTTGCCATCGCGCACGCGCGCGAGCTGCAGCGCCATCGAGAAACCGAGATTGGGTATGAACGGAAACGGATGCGCAGGATCAATAGCGAGCGGCGTGAGCAGCGGAAACACGTGGGTGAGGAAACGCTCTTCGAGCCAGCTGCGTTCGGCTTTCTTGAGTTCCGATGCTTCGATCAGTGTCACGCCGGCTCCGGCAAGCACCAGCCGCAATTCCAGCCAGCGCTTTTGCTGATCGCTGGCAAGCTGCGACACCGCTTCGACGATGCGGGAGAGTTGCTCGTTGGGGGTCAGCCCGTCCGGGCTCTTCGTCGTGATGCCCTGGCCGACCTGGCCCTTGAGGCCGGCGACCCGCACCATGAAAAACTCATCGAGGTTGTTCGCCGAGATCGACAGAAAGCGGACCCGCTCCAACAGCGGGTGATGCTCATTGCCGGCTTCTTCGAGGACGCGGCGGTTGAAGTGCAGCCAAGACAGTTCGCGATTGATGAATCTTTCGGGAAGCTCTCTGACGGATGCAGCGCCGGACGGAGTCGAAACATGGCCCCCCTCGGATGCGATTTCCTCAACTGAAGCAATAGCTTGGCCACGATCTGGCATGAAAGAAAGCCTTAAAGATCAAATCCCTAGCCGACAAAAATGGCGGCTGGATGACAGTTCGCGCCCGTCGGGATTAACCGTCAAGCGCAACCTTCTGCCGAGGTTAGCGAAAAAGTTCGGCGGCTAGCGCGCGCGTCACCGGGCGATGCTGGCGCATGGCCTCCCCGTCCAACCGCACTACCGCGGCATGGGCGGCGGCAAACGAGCGCTCGATGTGGTTTGCAAGATAGTTCACCAGCGTTTCGTCGACAGCGATCTGACGGTCGGCGGCCAGCTTGCCGATTAACGCGCGCAGCAATGCATCATCTGGGGCCGCGAGCGTGACACTTGGCAATGCGCGCAGGCGCGATGCGAGATCGCGCGTCTTCACAGGAATGGTCGGGAACGGCGAGCGCCCGGTAATCAACAAGGTCGCGCCTTCCTCGCGGACAAGATTGAGCAAGTGAAATAAAACGCGCTCGTCGAAGCCGTCCCACGCAAGATCCTCCAGCACCAGCGCGCCGGTCGCCAAAGCGGCCGGTAACATCGTCTCGTCCAGCAGTTTTGCCGACAGCACGCGCGCACCGGCGGCTTCCGCCCAGATCGCTGCGAGATGACTTTTTCCTGAACCTTGTGGCCCGATCAGACCCACGATCCGATCCGGCCAATCCGGCCAGCGCTCCATCAGGGTCAGCGCTGTCGCGTTCGATGGCCCACGCAGGAAATCATCACGCGCGAAGCTGACGGCATGATCGAGCTCAAGCACGAGCTGACGCGGACCAAACGATTGCTCCATGTTGGCCAACTTGCTGTTCAACCCGATGTGTCGCCGGTATAAAAAGAACTGTCCATATAGTGCCGCATCGCGAAACGCGCGAGCACACCGATAGTCGCCGCCAGCGGCACCGCCACCAGCAATCCGACAAAGCCGAACAGGTAGCCGAAGGCGAGCAGCGCGAAAATCAGCCACACCGGATGCAAGCCCACGCTCTTGCCGACTAGCCTCGGCGCCAGCACGTTGCCTTCGATAAACTGTCCGACCACGAAAATGCTGAGCACGACGAGGATCGGCGTATATTGCGGCCAGAACTGCGCCACCGCGACACCCAATCCGAGCACCAAGCCGGTCATCGAGCCGACATAGGGCACGAAGGTGATCAGGCCGGAAATCAGGCCGATCAGCAGCCCGAAATTGAGGCCGCTTGCCGTGAGCGTGATGGCGTAAAACGCGCCGAGGAGCAGAGCGACCGTGGTCTGCCCGCGCAGGAATCCGGCAATAGCCCTGTCGATCTCACGTGCAAGACCCCGCACGGTCGCTCGCTGCCGCACCGGAATCCAGCGATCCACGGTATTGATCATGCTGTGCCAGTCGTAAATCATATAGAACGCGACCACCGGTGTTATGACAATCAGCGAGAACAACGACACCAGCGCGCGGCCGCCCGACCACAACGATTTCAAGAATCCGGTGAGCCAGCCCGCCCCTTGTGTCACCAGATCGCTAATCGACTTGTCGGTCTTGAGTCCGGACCCAAGCAACTTCTGCAACCAAGGCCGGTTCGGATCGTTGGGCAATGATTGCAGCTTGGTCACGTAGCCCGGAATATTGTCGATGAACGACGACAACTGCGAACCGAGGATCGGCGCCACCAGCAGAATGAGAAACACAAGTCCCATCACCACCAGAATGATGATCAGAAGCGCGGCGGCGAGCCGATGGACGCCAAGCCGTTCGATGCGGTCGATCAGCGGATTGAGCAGATAAGCGATGGCCGCGCCCGCGGCGAAAGGCAGCAGGATGTCGCTGAGCAGCCACAGCATTACGATGAAGACAACGAGCAGCCCCGTCCAGAAAACGATCTGCCGTTGGAAAGTTACGTCACCGCCGGCGGGCCCGCGCCGCGATCGCTGTGACGAGCGTGAGCTCATGGCTTAGCCATCGAGGAATTCATGTGACGCACCCATTCGACGACATAGGCGGCCACCGAAAGCAAGGTCAATGCCGTAACCAGAGCCATGAGTCCAAGCGTCAGCATGTCCGCCTTTATGTCAAATCCGAGCGAGCCCAGCACTACACAGGCGAACACGATCTGCGCCACGGTATTGAGCTTGGAGACCAGCAGCGGCTTGATCTTGAGCGGATTGCCAACCAGCCAGGACAGCATGATGCCACCCACGATCAGGATATCGCGGGACACGACCAGGATAACCAGCCAGCGCGGGATCGCGTCATTGACGCCGAGCGAGATATAGATCGAAACAATGAGCGCTTTGTCGGCGAGCGGATCGAGATAGGCGCCGAGCTCGGTGGCCATGTGGAAGCGCTTGGCCAGAAAGCCGTCGACGGCATCGCTGATACCGGCGGCCACGAATAACACGAAGGCTATCCACATCTCGCCGGATGTGATCGCCCAAACCACGATCGGCACCAGCAAAATACGCCCCAGCGTTATGAGGTTTGGAATATTCAAGGTGATCCCGGCTTGCTGGCCCGCCCCGGCTTGTGAGGCCGAAAACGTGCCATTCCCTTCGACTGAGTATAACGGCGGCTGGACCATTGCGCGAATTTCGATTTCCACGTAGCACCCAAGCTCGGGCGGAGACCATCATGGCAGAAAAGAAGCGCGGCCTCACATACGCGCAAGCCGGTGTGGATATCGATGCCGGCAATCGGATGGTTGACCTGATTAAGCCTTTGGTGCGCGCCACCGCGCGCCCCGGAGCCGATGCCGAAATCGGCGGCTTTGGCGGCTTGTTCGACCTCAAGCGGGCCGGCTTTAAAGACCCCGTGCTGGTGGCCGCCAATGACGGCGTCGGCACCAAGGTCAAAATCGCCATCGAAACCGGCCGCCACGACACCATCGGCATCGATCTGGTCGCCATGTCAGTGAACGACTTGGTGGTGCAAGGCGCCGAGCCCCTCTTCTTCCTCGACTACTATGCGTGTGGAAAACTTGAGCCGGAAATCGGCGCGACCGTGGTCGCGGGCATTTCCAAGGGATGCCGCGAGGCCGGCTGCGCTTTGATTGGCGGCGAGACCGCGGAAATGCCTGGGCTTTATCAGGGCGACGATTACGATCTCGCAGGGTTTGCAGTTGGCGCGGTCGAGCGCGGCGAGGTTCTGCCGCGCGGCGATATCGCGGCAGGCGACGTGATCATCGGGCTCGCCTCCTC
>JAYTFS010000422.1:0-2262 GCA_043734185.1 Pseudolabrys sp.
AATGCGGTTTTGCGCCACCTCACCGTTGCAGGCCTTGTTGCAGGCCTTGCCCTCCTGATCGGATCGGGCGGGGTTTTCGCCCAGAGCGGCACCCCGGCCCCGGACCAGAAGCCGCCGGCGGCCAATTCGGCCGAAGTGAACCGGGAAAACCAGCGCAAGACCGACGAATTCGTCGAGGCTTCGCAGGCCATCAATGGGCCGGGCGGAAACCCGGAATGCGTCTGGCTCGGCCGCCGGGTCGTTCGCTTGATGTGGAACGATGATCTGGATACCGCGTTCAGGCACCTCGACCTCTATGACCGCTTCGGCTGCCCCGGCGGCCACGTCCAGGCGGCCTTCCGTTGCCTGACCCGCTTCGGCGCGCAGATCGACCCCAAGCTGGCGGACACGTTATCAAGCCGCATCCATGCCTGTTGGATCAATCCGGCGGCCCAGCCGCAGGCTGCGGTTGCAGCCAGCCCGGCCCAGGCCGCGACGGCCGGCAACGCCGCCCCCGCACCGGCCGCAACGCCCTCTCCGGCCCCCAGCGCCACGCCTGCGGCGCCAGCGAAGTAATCCGCCAAAGTATCTCGCAACTATCAGGAACGATTCAAATTTTTCTGCATTTGGATCGGCGACGCCCTTAAAACGCCATGGCGTCATACCAGTTGTGAAATCGAACGGCAGGATTATCCTTATGAAGCCGCCGTGTCGGTCGAACCTAGGGGACGGGTTCGCTTTCCCCCATTTTAGGCCCCTTATGGTTTAGCCGCCAATGCGCGCCGTCGTCGCCGTTCTGCTGTTTGTGACCGCAGCTCACGCTGCGTTGTGGGGTTTGTTCCAGGACAAGCAGCCGGCACCCGATTTCCGTGGAATCCTGCCCAGCCTTTCTTACACGCCCTTTGAACCGGGTCACGTCACTGACCCAGCCACCGACTCCGAGAAGGTGCGCGCCGACCTGAAGAAGCTTTCCACCCTGACGCGCGCGGTCCGGCTGTACGGCTCGACGGAGGGCAACGAGTTGGTGCCGCCGATTGCCGCGGAATTCGGCCTCAAGGTCACGGTCGGCGCCTGGATCGGCAAGGAGAGGGACCGCAACAGGCGCGAGATCGAGGCGGTCATCGACCTGGCCCGACGCAACAGCAATGTCATCGGCGTCGTTGTCGGCAACGAAACCATCTATCGCGGCGACCAGGTCCCGATCGAGAATCTTGGCTCGCTACCGGATACGGGGGTCGAAAAGGCGGAGGCCGCGCGGATAGAACGCGAAGAAGCGCAGCGGACTCAGGAAGCGGAGGCACAACCCGAAGACAGGCGATCCGAAGCGGCGAAAAGGGCCGTTGAGGAAAACAACGTTTATCGTCTCATCAAGCTGATTCAGCGGATCAAGAAGTCGGTCAATGTTCCCGTGACCACCGGTGAAATCTGGCACATCTGGCGCGACCATCCCCAGCTCGGCAATTCCGTCGATTTCATCGCTGCCCACGTGCTGCCCTATTGGGAAAACTTCACCGATAAACAGGCCGTCGATCAGGCTGCTGCCATGTTCCAGCTCTTGCGCGAGCAGTTTCCCGGCAAGCGCATCATGATCGCCGAATTCGGCTGGCCGAGCGCCGGTTACAACCTGCGAAACGCCGAACCCGGCCGGTTCGAGCAGGCCGCGGTACTACGCAATTTCGTCGCGCGCGCCAATGCCATCGGCATGGACTACAACATTGTCGAAGCGATCGATAAGCCCTGGAAATTCAATGAAGGCGGCGTCGGACCGTATTGGGGCATCCTGGACGACGCGCGCGAGCCGAAATTCAACTGGACCGGCCCAATCGTAAACCAGAACTACTGGAAGCTCGCGCTGATCGCGGTCCTTGTCGGAATTCTGCTCTCGCTCCCGATCCTGCGCCTCGACCGCCCGACGGTGATGCAGGCCGTGCTGCTATCGGCCGCGGCAAACGGCGTCGGCGCTTGGGCTGCGACCGTATTCGCCTTTTGGGACGGGCACTACTTCGTGTTCGGTTCGGCCTTCGCGCTGACGCTGGGCCTGATCCTGCTGGTGCCGCTGGTCCTGATCGCGATGGCGCGGATCGAGGAAATCGCGGCCGTCGCCTTTGGCCGCGGCCCGCGCCGGCTGATCACCAAGAGCGCGCCGCTGGCGCCCGCCACCATCGGCGAGAACGTCGCCTTCCCGAAAGTGTCGATCCACATTCCCGCCTATTTTGAACCGGTCGAGATGCTCAAGCAGACGCTCGATGCGGTGTCGCGGCTGGATTATCCCAACTTCGAATG
>JAYTFS010000423.1:0-8000 GCA_043734185.1 Pseudolabrys sp.
AATTACAAGATGTGCTGCCGCAAGACATGTCTCACCTCCGTACGGAGCGAGACAACACTTGGCTGCGTGGCAGCTGACCGGGCGGTTGTCGGAAGCCCGGAAGTTTTGAGGCGGTTATGATTGAATCGGCTGGGCTATTTCTTTCCGCAGTGTTTCAGGCAGATGTCGTAATTCGTTTTGCACGCGCCCTGCGAGTGAGCGCGTGTGCAAGCCCGATAGTCCTCTCGGCATAGTTTGCAATCGTCCGACGGTTGAGCTTGCAACGCCGGGCTGGCGCTCCAAAGTGCAAGCAGCGTTAGTACCGCGATTGCAAAAATACGCATCACAATTTCCCTTGATGCTGCGGTACTCATGGCAGAGTTTTGATTTCGATGCTGTCAAAGCGGGTGACGCTGTCCGCTTTGGTCCAGAGCCCGATCTTGCCGGCGTCCTTGAATGTGGAATCGGTGGCCTCGAACAATTGCTTGCCGTCGTAGATGATGGCAAAGCGGTCGCCATCGGCCTTGAGTGCGAGCGTGTGCCACTCATTGCCCGACACCTTTATGTTGGCGCCTTTGAGTTCCTCCCGCCTGCCTTTAACGACACGGTAAAAGCGAACATTGTTCTCAAGCGCATTGGCCCGGACGACGTAGTAGTTGTTAGCGTCGGTCAGGCGCATGACAATGCCAGCGGCCTGATCGACCTTGCCCGCCACCGATTTGAAGCGAACAACGGCCTCGCCGTTCTTGGCCGCGAGCGGCGTATAGATCGCGAGCGGGAAACGGTAGTCGGTCTGCTCAGTGCTGGACTGCTCGATGGCTCGCCCGCCGCTCGCGCTCGGATCGCTGACAACAGCCCATTGCCCCGTTCCGCCTTGGCCTGTCCGCGCGAATTCGAAGCCTGCCGGCGGGCTGCCGATATTCATCTTTTCGAGTGCGATCATGATTGTCCCCTTTTGCGCAAGAGTAGTGGGCGGGGCGCACGCGATAGCGCACGCGGCGACGGTGGCAAAAATCAGTTTATTTGCTGAGAAAATCGAGGGCCTGTTTCCATCCATGCGCAATCCCCTCGAAATATCGAGTGTTGCGCAGAGCTTGGACGGGACGGCCGTCTAACGGGGAGTCTGCACGTCCCCAACGGTCTGAAGCTAATGCGCTACAGGGCGTAGCGCAAGTAGGATACTGAGGTCGTCGTGATTGCGCTATTGCCTTGCCGGCGTGGCGCTTCTACATGCGGGCCGCAATGAAAACGTCCATCGTCTATTACTGCGCCTTTGCGTTCGTCGTGCTGAGCGGTGTGCTGTTTGGGCTCGACTGGCAGCCATCGACGATGTCGCCGATGCCGCCGATTCAGGTCGTGGCCTTGCCACCGCCACCGCCGCCTCCGGTCAAGCCGCCCGAACCGGTCGCCGCGCCTTCCGTCGCTGCCGCGCCATCCGTTGCGCCAAATGCTGTTGCCCCACGGCCTGCGGCGCCAAGAACGGCTGCAAAAAATCCGGCTGCGCCCGTTGCCGCGCCGGCCAATCCGCTGGTGGCGCAAGCGCCGCCGAAGCCTTTGTGCGACGTCGCCGCCTGCGCCGCCGCCTATCGCTCGTTCCGGGAATCGGATTGCACGTATAATCCGAGCTTCGGTCCGCGCCAGTTGTGCACCAAGGGTGTGGTGCCGACTGCCGCGCCACCATCGCCGCCGCCCGCCGCGCCTACCACGTCCGACGCACAACCTTCGATCATGCAGGCGGCGCCCAACGCGCGACCGCCCGCGCAAGCCACCGCAACCCCAGGCGCGCAACCGGCGGCGAAATGCAATGTCAGTGCCTGCGCGGCTGCTTACCGCACGTTCACGGAATCCGACTGCACGTTCATGGCGAGCGGCGGGCAGCGCAAGCTCTGCACGCGGTGAGCAGCGGTTAGCGCAGCTTCACGATCTCGACCCAGTTCGGGTTCTTGCCCATGGCATATTCCTTGAGTTTGGCGAGCTTGCCGGTCTTCTTGTCGATCGCGTAGCTGGTCATGCTGTTCGACAACTGACCCACCGACAGTAAATAGCGTCCGGTCGGATCGATGTTGAAACCGCGCGGCTGCTTTTCGGTGGCGAAGGAATCGATCGGCGTCAGCGTGCCCTTCCTGCGATCGACGCGAAACGCGGCAATCGTGCTGGTTGTGCGCTCGGTGGCATAGAGGAATTTGCCGTCCGGCGTCACGTGGATGTCGGCCGCCCACGGCTTGCCCTCGAAGCCTTTCGGCAGCGAGCTCGCGACCTGGGTTTCTTTCTTCAGCGTGCCGGTCCTGGCATCCCACGGGAACACATAGATCGAGCCGTCGAGTTCGTTGAGCAGATAGACGAACTTCTTGTTCGGCGAAAACACCAGATGGCGCGGCCCGGCCTTGGCCTTAACGCTCACGGTCGGCGGATCGTTCGGCATCAGCTTGCCGGTCGCGGCGTCGAATTTCTGCTGATAGACCACGTCGCCGCCGAGGCTGGTGTGCAGAACGTAGCGGTTCGTGGGATCGGGCAGGATGCAATGCGCGTTCGGCTGCGTTGTGATGGTCTGCTGCGCCGCCTGCACGATGCCGTTGGCGCCGATCGCATTGACCGTGACCTTGTGGCCGCCATAGGACGCGCTCAGCAGAAATTTTCCGGTGCGGTCGGCGGCGATGTAGGCCATCGAATCGGCAAGCGGACCGAAGCCTCGCGGCGTCAACTTGCCGGTCATGCCGTCGATCGCAAATGTCACCGCGGAAAACGGCTCGTTGCGCAAGCCGACAAACAAAAGTCTCTTGTCGGTTGAGACCGACATTGGCAGCGAGCCGCCGCGCTTTTCCGGGCCCGGCACCGCCGTGGTGGCGACCGGCGCCAAATCGCCATTCGCCTTGAGTTCGAGAACGGTAATGTCCTGGCTGTCGGCATTGCCGACATAGACGAACGTGGCGGCGCTGGCTGGTGACATGAAGTACCCCGCGGCCAATAAAGCCGTCATTGCACTGATGTATTTTACTTGTTTTCGCATCGCTTCCCCCTGATGATATCGATCGGGTTTGCCCGATCTGATGTCGTTGATCGCTACATCTCCCGCTGCGACGCCGTCGCCAGCAACTCCTGTAATTGCTGCGCGAAGAATTTGGCATTGCCGGTGGTGAGGTGACCGGTGGTCTGCTCGTTCGCAGGAACAAGATAGAGCTTGCCGTTCTTCACGCGCTTGAGCGCGTTCGCCATCACGCCGGTTTCTGGCGGGTTGCGCTCGTCATCGGCGGCATTGATGGCGAGTAACGAAGCCTCGATCTTGTCGAGACCGGGTTCGGCATCGTAATCGGCGGACGCGGCCCAGACCCAGAGGAAATCATTGGCGTCCTCGGTCATTGGCGCGGCGAGCCGGGCATCGACGAGCTTGTCGGCCTGTTCGCGGGTCGGCGCCTGCTTCTGATAATTGAGCGTGCCGCCGGCAGTGGCGATGCCGAAGAAGATACTGGCGAATTTCATCGACTGCGGCTGCTTGGCGTAATTGCCATTGGCGTATTCGGGATCCTGGCGGACCGTTTCCAGCATCGTCCGGCGGAGCATCCAGTTGCGCGCCGACATCGCGGTCGGCTGCGACGCCATCGGCACCGCCACGTCCATGAAGGACGGATATTTCTCGGCCCACAGCCAGGTTTGCATGCCACCCATCGAATTGCCGAGCACGAGCCGCAGATGCTTGATGCCGAGGCCTTCAGTCAGCAGACGGTAATGGGCGTCGACCATGTCGGCATAATTGTATTGCGGGAATTTGGTCTTGAGCCCGTCGGACGGCTTGGCACTTTTGCCGCGGCCGACCGAGTCCGGGAGGATGATGTAATATTTGGCGGCGTCGAGCGGCTGGCCTGGGCCGAACAATTCGCCGGCGAAGGCGGGTGTCAGCAGGCTCGCTGCCGCGCCGCCGGTGCCGTGCAGCACCAGCACAGGCTGGCCTGATAGCTCGCCGATGGTGATGTAATGCAGGCGCAGCTCCGGCATCACCTCGCCGGTGTGAAACTTGAAGTCGCGCGCGATCCAGTCGCCTTGCTTGGGCGCGGGATAATCGGCGGCGTTTGCGGTGATGGATGTCAGCACGAATGCGACTGCGGCCGTTGCTTTGAAAGGCTTCATGACGTTCCCCCGGTCGGCGTTTTTTGCGCCGTTAGGGTAGAGATTACACCAAGGAGATAGCCTGTGGGAGGGGAGGGTCAAGCTCAATAGACCACCACCGAGCGAATCGACTTGCCTTCATGCATCAAATCGAAGGCGTCGTTAATCTTGTCGAGCGGCATCGTATGGGTGATCAGGTCGTCGATATTGATCTTGCCGTCCATGTACCAGTCGACGATTTTAGGGACGTCGGTGCGGCCGCGCGCGCCGCCGAAAGCGGTGCCGCGCCAGACGCGGCCCGTGACCAGTTGAAACGGCCGCGTGGCGATTTCCTGGCCTGAGCCGGCGACGCCGATGATGATGCTCTCACCCCAGCCGCGATGGCAGCATTCCAGCGCCTGGCGCATGACATTCACATTGCCGATGCATTCGAACGAGAAATCGGCGCCGCCGCCGGTGTGATCGATGACCGCCTGCACGACCTTGTCGTTGCCGACATCCGACGGGTTGATGAAATGCGTCATGCCAAACTTCTTCGCCATCTCAACGCGCGCCGGGTTGAGATCGATGCCGATGATCTTGTCGGCGCCGGCGATGCGCGCGCCCTGCACGACATTGAGCCCGATGCCGCCGAGGCCAAACACCGCGACGTTCGCGCTCGGCCAGACTTTCGCGGTGTTGATGACGGCGCCGATGCCCGTGGTGACGCCGCAGCCGATGTAACAGATTTTGTCGAAGGGCGCATCGTCGCGCACCTTGGCGAGCGCGATTTCGGGCAGCACGGCGAAGTTGGCGAAGGTCGAGCAGCCCATATAGTGAAACACATTGTCGCCGTCGCAGCGGAAGCGGCTGGTGCCGTCGGGCATCACGCCTTTGCCCTGCGTGGCGCGGATCGCGGTGCAAAGATTAGATCGTTGAGAGAGGCAGGTTTTGCACTGCCGGCATTCCGGCGTGTAGAGCGGGATGACATGGTCGCCGACTTTGAGCGAGGTCACGCCCGCGCCGATCTCGCGCACGATGCCGGCGCCCTCATGGCCGAGAATCGCCGGGAAAATTCCTTCAGGGTCGGCGCCGGATAAAGTGTAGGCGTCGGTGTGGCAGACGCCGGTCGCCATGATTTCGACCAGCACCTCGCCCGATTTCGGGCCTTCGATGTCGATGGTCTCGATGGAGAGTCTTTCGCCGGCTTTCCAGGCGACCGCGGCGCGGGTTTTCATGGACTACTCCCTACGGCTGCCAGGCTTCTTCTTTGGCTTTCGTGCCGGCGCCGGCGCGGGCAGAGTCGATCACCTTCCACAACGCGCGCAGCACTTCCTGCACCCCTTGATGCGACGCCGATGACAGCAGCAGCGGCGCCTTCTTGGCCGCCTTCTTCAACTTCGCGGCCTGTGATTTGATCGCCTCTGGCGTCATGGAGTCGACCTTGGTCAGCGCCACGATCTCCGGCTTGTCGGTAAGGCCGTTGCCGTAGGCTTCCAGTTCGGTGCGCACGGTCTTGTAGTCGCGGCCGGCGTCTTCGCCGGTGCCGTCGATCAGATGCAAGAGAACGCGACAGCGTTCGGTGTGGCCGAGGAAGCGATCACCCAGGCCGACGCCCTCATGCGCGCCTTCGATCAGGCCGGGCAGATCCGCCAGCACGAATTCGCGTTCGTCGATGCGCACAACGCCGAGCTGCGGATGCAACGTCGTGAACGGATAGTCGGCGATCTTCGGCTTGGCCGCGCTCACCGTGGCGAGGAAAGTTGACTTGCCTGCATTGGGCAGGCCGATGACGCCGGCATCGGCGATCAATTTCAGCCGCAGGCGAATGACGCGCTCTTCGGCCGGCTGGCCGGGATTGGCGCGGCGCGGCGACTGGTTGGTGGCCGACTTGAAATAGGCATTGCCGAAACCGCCATTGCCGCCTTTGGCGATTGCGACGCGCTGGCCGACTTGCGTGAAATCGGCGAGCAGCGTCTCGCCATCTTCTTCATAGACTTGGGTGCCGACCGGAACCTTGAGCACCACGTCCTTGCCGTTGGCGCCGTGCTGGTCCTTGCCCATGCCGGGCTCGCCGCTCTGCGCCTTGAAGTGCTGCTGGTAGCGGTAATCGATCAGGGTATTGAGGCCGTTGACGGCTTCCACGACCACGTCGCCGCCCTTGCCGCCGTCGCCACCGGAGGGCCCGCCGAACTCAATAAATTTTTCTCGCCGGAATGCGATGCAGCCGTTACCGCCCGCGCCGGACCAGATATAGACCTTGGCTTCGTCGAGGAATTTCATGGTCGTTTTTCCAGGCCCGCATCTATACCGTTCACCGGCATGAATCCACTATCTTCCAGGTCGACGGCCGCCGCTGCCTATGCCGGTATTGGGCTTATGCTTATCGGCATCTTCTTTTTTGCGCTCAACGACGCGCTCGGGAAATGGCTGATCGCGACTTATTCGGTCGGCCAGTTGCTGCTGGTGCGCAGCGTTGCCGGGCTCGTCCTGTTGACGCCCTTCATTCAGCGGGCAGGATGGCAGGCCTTTACCGGCGCGCCCCGGCCTTTCGTGCAGTTGCTGCGGACGATTTTTGCGACCTTCGAGGTGGCGTGTTTTTACTGGGCGCTGGCTTATTTGCCGCTCGCCGACGTGATGACGTTTTATCTGGCCGGGCCGATTTACGTCACCGCGATCTCACCATTTATCCTGGGCGAGAAAATCGGATGGCGGCGCTGGCTGGCGGTGCTCGCCGGGTTCGCCGGCGTGATGATCGCGCTCAACCCGTCGGCGCAAAGTCTGACACCGGCCTCGATGGTCGCGCTTGCCGGCAGCTTTGCATTTTCAATGCTGATGATCGCCACCAGGCTGGTACGCGGCACTTCCGACATTGTGCTAGTGACGTCGCAGACGGTGGGTGCGCTCGCGTTCGGCGCGGCGGCGGCGCCATTCACCTGGGTGTCGTTGAACGGGCGCGACACCGCGTTGCTGTTGCTGCTCGGCGCGACTGCGATGGTCGCCCATGTCTGCATTAACCGCGCGCTCAAACTGGCGCCGGCTTCGGTGGTGGTGCCCTATCAGTACACGACCATCGTCTGGGCGATCTTGCTCGGCTATATTTTCTTCGGCGATATCCCGGCGCCCGCCATGCTTGCGGGCGCAGCCATAATTATCGTGGCCGGGATCTACATCTTTGCGCGCGAGGCGAGGGCGGCGAAGGAAACCGCCTTCGCCGACCCGCCGTGATCACACTCGTTTTGCCGGCTGCCAGCCCTTGAGCGCCGACCAGATGCCGCGCTCGAGCCGGAAGCGGTCGATCGGCGCCGACGACTTGATGGCGCGGATGCGATAGAGGCCGACCCCCGTCCACTGGAAGCCACACTTCTCCAGCACCCGGCGGGAGTTCGGATTGGTGACGCGGGCGCCTGCCTGCAGCGACTCGTAGTTCAAGTCGGTGAAGGCGTAGTCGATCACCGCGTGCAGCGCCTCGGTGGCGTAGCCTTTGCCCCAATACTTCACGCCCAGCCAATAGCCGAGTTCCGGCGCGGTCTCCTGTGCCATGATCCCGCAGGCGCCGATGACGGCGCCGTCACGCAGCGTGATCAGGAATACGGCTTCGCCGCCTGCTTTGTTGGCGCCGGCAATGAAACTCTCGGCATCCGACACTTTGTACGGGTGCGGAATGCGCGCGACGTTTTCAGCGATGCGGCGGTCGTTGGCGAGCGTCGCTACCGTTTTAGCGTCCTTGAGGCGCGGCGCGCGCAAAGCAAGCCGCTTGGTCTCAAGGACGGGGATACAGGCTTCCTGAAAAGTCTCGCTTGGTATTTCTTCGAGCAGGGTCATGGCACGGGCTCCAGTTGAAAATGCGAAGAGGGGGAGCCGGTTTCACCCGTCTCCCCCTCTCAGAGCCCATTGAGCCCTGCCGGTTTGACGAATGTCCGGCAGACCTCGAATTTTGG
>JAYTFS010000424.1:0-2956 GCA_043734185.1 Pseudolabrys sp.
GCCTTGATCGGCGTCAGATGCACAACGGGCAGATGCCATCCGGACGCGGTGACCGCGAAGCGCTCGTCCTGCCGCACGATGGTGAGCATCGCGCCCATCAGCAGCGCGGTGACCGGCGGCAGCTTGATGTCCGGCCCGGGAAAACCGAGCGTGCGCGGAACGGCGACCTTGTGGGTTGGCGCCGGGCCATTCGGCCCCAGCGCATTGTCCGGCAGCCAGCCGACATAGCCATCGGTCTCGCACTGGCCCCAGGCCCAGCCCTCTTCGGTGGTCTCGTAGATCATCACGCGCTCGCCCATCAGCGCTTGCGTATCGAGTGAAGCTTCGTGCGATGGCGCCCGGCGCAAGGCGGCGGCCGGTTCGATCACCTGGTGGCGCACGCCCTCGACAAATTTTTTCGCCGCGACCTGGCCTTGCAAATGTTTCGCCGCGATCTCGGGGCGAAACGGATTGAGGCGGGGATCGAGCGCAACCATTTTAAGAATAACGTGCCGTGAGCATCGCGTAGAGCGCGCGCGCCGTCTGCAACTCGGCGCCTTCCGGGCGGCCGGGCTTGGCCGTCGCATTCCAGGCAAAGATGTCGAGATGTAGCCAGGATTTCGCCGCTACAAAACGGCGGAGGAACAACGCGGCGGTAATGGCGCCGCCCTGGCCGCCGGTGCTGACATTATTGAGATCGGCCACTCTGGAATCGAGCAGCACCGCGTAAGGCTGCCACAGCGGCAGCCGCCAAACCGGATCGTTCTCGGCCACGCCCGCATTCCACAGTTCCGTGGCTAACCCATCGTCGTCGGTGAATAACGCCGGCAGCTCCGGCCCGAGCGCCACACGTGCCGCGCCGGTCAGCGTGGCAAAATCGGCGATCAACTCCGGACTTTCCTCATCGGCGAGCGCCAACGCATCGGCGAGGATGAGGCGGCCTTCCGCATCGGTATTGCCGATTTCGACGGCTAGCCCTTTGCGCGAGGTATAGACGTCGCGCGGACGAAAGCTGGCGCCGGAGATGGAATTCTCAACGGCCGGGATCAGGACGCGCAGGCGCACTTTAAGTTTGCGCGACATGACCATGTGGGCAAGACCGAGAGCGGTCGCTGCGCCACCCATGTCCTTCTTCATGTTGAGCATGCCGGTGTCGTTCTTGATGTCGAGACCGCCGGTGTCGAAACACACGCCCTTGCCGACCAAGGTTATCTTCGGATCATTGTCCTTGCCCCAGGTGATATCGATCAGCCGCGGGCTGCGCGGCGAGCCCATGCCCACGGCATGGATCAGCGGGAAATCCTTGGCGAGCTTGTCGCCCTTTGTGACCTGCACAGCCGCGCCGTATTGCTTGGCCAGCGCGCGCGAGGCGGCCTCCAGCTCGTCCGGACCCATATCGTTGGACGGGGTGTTGATGAGATCGCGGGCAAGCATGACGCCTTGCGCGATGCGGACGAGATCGTCGCCGTCGACGCCATCCGGAACGACGAGGCGGACGTTGCGCGGCTCGGCCTTGCGGTAGCGGGTGAATTGATAAGCGCCCAAGGCAAAGGCCAAGGCGGCCAGCCGGGCGTCATGCGGCGCGTTGGCGAAACGGTAGGTGCCTGCGGGCAGCAGGTTCACGAGCTGACCGGGCCGGAAGGGGTCCTTGGCTGGCTCGTCGGCGGCCTCGATGCCAAAAAGCACGCCGGCCAAGAAGCCGTCCGCCGCGGGGATGACAAGATGGCGTCCCGCCTTTGGCTCGAAGCCGGCAGCGCGCACGTAGGCGTGCGCGCGCTCGTCGAGGATCTTGGTCGCTTGGGTGAAATTGGCCGCGGTGACGAACAGGATCGGCACGGCCGTCGTGTCGCCGGCTTTTGCGAAAATCGGATGGTCCATGGCGTGGTTTTAGCCCCAATTGGGCGGCGTGTTTACAAATTAACCACTCATTAGGGTTAACGTTTTATTGCTCGGACATGCCGCTGGACCGCCAGCCACGGGATTTCCAAGGGCTTTCAATTGGATTTTAGAACCGAGCGCGTCGCCCGCCTGCTTGCTTCTGTCGCTGTCGCGGCCATGCTCGCGCTGCCGGTCGCCGGCTGCGAGACCATGGGCGACGATACCACCGGATCCATTGGCGCCCGTATGCCGCGCACAGACGCCGAATGGCGGCAGTCTCTGGAAATCTGGGGCAAGCGTTACCGCGACGACAGCGGCGACCCCGAAGCCGCCCTCAATTATTCCCGCGCGTTGCGTGCCACCGAACAGCGCGCCCAGGCGGTAGCGGTGCTGGAGCAGGCTTCGCTCCGCAATCCCAACAACATGGAGTTGCTTGGCACCTATGGCCGCGCCATGGCGGATGCCGGCGACTTCAATCAGGCGCTCGCCGTGCTGGGCCGCTCGCACACGCCCGACAATCCCGATTGGCGCATTCTCAATGCGCAGGGCGCGGTGCTCGATCAATTGGGCCGGCATGCCGAGGCGCAGCGCCATTATTCGTCCGCGCTCAAGATCGTGCCCAATGAACCCTCGGTGCTGTCCAATCTTGGCCTGTCGTATGCGCTGATGAAGGATCTAAAGCGCGCCGAATTCACGCTGCGCCGCGCTCTCGCGCAGGGAAATGCCGATCCGAAGGTAAGGCAGAACCTGGCGCTGGTGGTGGGTCTGCAAGGCCGAAATGCCGAAGCGGAACAGATTGTCCGCGCCGATCTGCCGCCAGACGAAGCCTCCGCCAATGTCAGCTATTTGCGGGAGATGCTTTCGCAGCAGAACGAGTGGAAGAAAATGGGTCGGCAGCCGCAAGTGCCTAGCCCCCGGACCTGATCACACGCTTCAATTTCTGAAGATTTAGCCGGCCGTGGATTTCTAAGGCCGGCGCTATTGTATCGCCATGACCTTGATGTAAGCCGGTCCGAGAATGACCACGAACAGCACCGGCAGGAAGAACACGATCATCGGCACGGTCAGCTTTGGCGGCAGGCCGGCCGCCTTCTTCTCG
>JAYTFS010000425.1:0-2443 GCA_043734185.1 Pseudolabrys sp.
GGTCGAACATGACATGGGTTTTGTGATGGATCTCGCCGACCGGATCGTGGTGCTCGACTTCGGCACCAAGATCGCCGAGGGCACGCCGGCGGCGATCAAGACCAACCCCGATGTGATCAAGGCCTATCTTGGAGCCGCCGCATGAGCGCGCTGTTGAAGGTGAGCGATGCGCATGTCGCCTACGGCAAGGTCGAGGCAGTGCGTTCGGTATCGTTGGAAGTAGCCGACAACGAGATCGTCACCATCATCGGCGCCAACGGCGCCGGCAAGACCACGCTCCTGAACGCCATCATGGGTATCCTGCCGCTCAAGGGATTCGCCGCCTTTGCCGGCGCGGACATGGCTCCATCAGACATCGAGGACCGCGTCGCTGTTGGACTGAGCCTGGTACCGGAACATCGCGAATTGTTCAGCACCATGAACGTCGAGGACAATCTGCTGCTCGGCGCGTTCCGGATTCCCAAGGCGATTGCCGCCAGATCGTTCGAGCGGGTCTACACGCTGTTTCCGCGGCTGAAAGAGCGGCGCAAGCAACTCGCCGGCACGCTGTCCGGCGGCGAACAGCAGATGCTGGCGATGGGCCGTGCGCTGATGGGCGCGCCGAAGCTGCTGATGCTGGACGAGCCGAGCCTTGGCCTCGCGCCGATCATCGTCGCCGACATCTTCCGCACCATCGGCGAGTTACGAGCGGCCGGCGTCTCGGTGCTCTTGGTTGAACAGAACGCGCAAGCCGCGCTCAAGATCGCCGACCGCGCCTATGTGATGGAGCTCGGCGAATTCGTGCTCAACGGACCGGCCAGCGACATCGCCACCAACGCGCGCGTTGCCGCGAGCTATCTCGGCTTTACGCACGAAGGCGAGAGCGCGATTTAGAGAAATGGTGGGCAAAGGCGCACTTGCGCCGTGCCCACCATTTCTTCCAACTCAGGTTCGTTGGTGGGCACGCTTTGCTTTGCCCACCCTACGAAACGCTCCCTCACTTCGCCGGAACGTACTTCCCGTTATTCACGGTCAGGATGATGCGCGAGCGGTCGTCGAGGCCGTAGCGGTCTTTTTCGGTGAAGTTGTAGACGCCCTGGCTGGCGGCGATGTCGCGTTCGGTCAATAGCGCCGCACGGATGCCTTCGCGGAACTCCGGCGTGCCGGGCTTACCGGCCTTCAGCGCCACCGGAATGACGCGCTTGAGCACCTCGAAGGCGTCGTAGGAGTGGCCGGCGAACTGGCTGCGGCTGTTGGGGCCGTACTTGGCCTCATAGGCGGCGTTGAGTGCCAGCCCCGGCTTTTTGGTCAGCGCGCTGTCGGGCTGGGTTTCCGGCGACATCACCGGACCCGAGGCCATGATGACGCCTTCGGCCGCCGCACCTGCGATACGGATGAAGTCCATGCTGGCGGCGCCGTGGGTCTGATAGATCAGGCCCTTGTAGCCGCGCTCGCGCAGCGCGGTTTGCGGCAACGCGGCCGCAGTGCCGGAGGCGCCGACCAGGACGGCGTCAGGATTGGCGGCAACGAGTTTCAGCACCTGACCCGCGACCGATGTGTCCGGACGCGCAAAGCGCTCCTCATCGACCATCGTCATTCCCATCGGAACGGCCTGGGCCTTGAAGTCGTTGAACCAGAGGTCACCGTAGGAATCGGAATAACCGATGTAACCGACGGTCTTGATGCCGTGCGCCTTCATGTGCTCGTACAGCACCTTGCCCATGATCGGGATCGGTTGCGGCATGCCGACCGACCACTTCATGCGCGCCTCGTTGATCGGAAACGGCGCCAACCCGAAATGGGGAATGCCGGCTTCGTTGGCGACGGTGGAGACCGCGACCGTCGGCGGCGTGGTGGACGAACCCATGATGATGTCGGCCTTGGATTCGGTGACGAAGCGCCGTGCATTGGTGGTGGCGGCGGTCGGATCGCCGCCGTCATCGAGCACGATCAGCTTCAGCGGCACGCCGCCGATTTCCTTCGGCACGAACTCCAGCGAATTGCGCTCGGGAATGCCGAGGGCCGCGGCGGGGCCGGTGGTCGTAACGGTGATGCCGATAACGATTTCATTGGCCTGCGCCAACGCGGGCAGAGCCGGCAGCGCCAGCGATGCCGCAATCACGGCAGCGGACAGATAAAACTTCTTCATTCATTCCTCCCTTTGGTATCTTTTTATAGTTTAAAGCAAAATCAGAGCGCCAATTCAGCCCCTTCTTTAGGTCATGCGCGGAGCTAAGTCAGCCCCGCGTGAACCGCTCGATGATCTCCGGCGGCATCGGAGCCGATTTAAGCCGTGCCGGATCGTCCGGATGCTTACCCACCAGCACGCGGGTCTCGAACGCCTCGATCGCCAGAGCCGCCTCGCCCTTGAACACGTTGTGGACCACCTCGAAGCTGGAGCGCTTGAAACTCTCGATCCGGCTTTCGATCCTGATCCAGTCGCCATGGGTCGAGGGGATGTGGA
>JAYTFS010000426.1:0-3773 GCA_043734185.1 Pseudolabrys sp.
CGAATTTCGGCTGCGGCTTGACGCGCTTTTCATCGACCTTGATCACGTGCCAGCCGAATTGGGTCTTCACGGGCCCGGAAATCTTGCCGTCTTCGAGGCCGAAAGCCGTGTCGGAGAATTCCGGCACCATCTGTTCTTTGCTGAAGAAGCCGAGATCGCCGCCATTGGCCTTGCCGGACGGGTCTTCCGTCAGTTCGCCGGCAAGCTTGGCGAAGTCTTCGCCCTTCTTGAGGCGTTCGATCACAGCCTTCACCTTGTCCTCGGCTTCCTTGCCGGCTTTCTCGTCGCCGGCGGCGGCGCGGAACAAGATGTGACGCGCGTGCACTTCCTTCTCTTCGCCCATCTGCTTGACGGCGTCGTCATAAACCTTGTGCATCTCCGCGTCGGTCAACGCTTCCTTGCCTGTCGAGGTCAGCAGCGCTTCCATCAGCAGCTTGTTGCGGTTGAAGTTGAGCCTGCGCTTGAAATCCGCGCCATCGCCGAGCTTCTTGGCCTCGGCCGCCTTCGACACCAGGATCATGTCGGACATGAACTGCACGAGGTAGTCTTTCTTGGCGTCGGGCGACATCGGCGGCAGCTGGCCGGCCTCGTCCTCGGCAACGGCAAGGTCGCTCTGGTGAATTTCGGTGCCGTTGACCTTGGCCACCAGCGGGTCCTTGTCCTGAGCGCGCAACGGGGCGGTCGATACCAGCAGCAGCGCCAAGCTGGCGGCGACAATATTGATCCGGCTGCCGGCGAAGGGAGAGAGGGTCATGTCATTCCTTGGAAATTGAGGGTTCGCTACACCGCGAACGGCGGCGGACTTGTCACCCAACAACCGTGGCTTTGCAATGGCGGACTGATACGGCCGGCTTAACGTCCGCGTGACTTAGCATGTGACCTGCTAATTGATTAAAGCCGCGCCAGGCCGCCAGTTGACAGTAAACCGACCCCCTCCTATCTCTCGGCTAAGCGCGAGCAAACGCGGCAAATCGCGTCGAAATTGCCCGAAAAGTGCCCTATTTCCGGACCGCCGGAAGCGACATCCGGCGGTTGCGGCGTGCTAGAAGCGCGGCGCGAATGAACGAGGAGCTTCCTGATGATCGGCGCCGTTGCCCGCAAGCTGTTTGGCTCCGCCAATGAACGGCGGATCCGCAGCTATCAGCCGCGGGTCGATGCCATCAACGCCATGGAAGCCGAGGTAGCGGCGCTGTCCGACGAAGCGCTCAAGGCGCGCACCGCTGACTTCAAGAAGCAGGTCGCCGATGGTACCTCGCTCGACGATATTCTGGTCCCGGCCTTCGCCACCGTGCGCGAAGCCGCCAAACGCACCATCGGCCAGCGCCACTTCGACATGCAGTTGATCGGCGGCATGATCCTGCACGAGGGCAAGATCGCCGAGATGAAGACCGGCGAAGGCAAGACGCTGGTTGCCACCCTTCCCGTCTATCTCAACGCATTGAGCGGCCGCGGCGTGCACGTGGTCACCGTCAATGACTACCTCGCCAAGCGCGACGCCGAATGGATGGGACAGATCTATGGCTTCCTCGGCCTGACCGTCGGCAACATCGTGCATGGGCTCGACGACGAGGCGCGCAAGAAGGCTTACGACTGCGACGTGACCTACGGCACCAACAACGAGCTCGGCTTCGATTATCTGCGCGACAATATGAAGTACCGCATGGAGGACATGGTCCAGCGCGGCCACATCTACGCAATCGTCGACGAAGTGGACTCCATCCTGATCGACGAGGCGCGCACGCCGCTGATCATTTCGGGTCCGCTCGACGACCGCTCCGAATTCTACAACACCATCGACGGCTACATTCCGCTGCTCGACAAGACCGACTACGAGGTCGACGAGAAGCAGCGCACGGTCACGCTGACCGAAGCCGGCATGGAGAAGCTCGAAGGCCGCCTGCGCGATGCCGGCGAGCTCAAAGGTGAATCGCTCTACGACGTCGAGAACGTCTCGGTTGTCCACCACGTCAATCAGGCGCTGCGCGCCCACAAGCTGTTCCAGCGCGACAAGGACTACATCGTGCGCAACGGCGAAGTCGTCATCATCGACGAGTTCACCGGCCGCATGATGCCGGGCCGGCGCTATTCCGAAGGCCTGCATCAGGCATTGGAGGCCAAAGAGCATCAGCCGATCCAGCCGGAAAACCAGACGCTCGCCTCCATCACCTTCCAGAATTATTTCCGCATGTACGAGAAGCTCTCGGGCATGACCGGCACGGCGCTGACCGAGGCCGACGAATTCATGGATATCTACGATCTTGAAGTGCTTGAAGTCCCGACCAACATGCCGCTGGTGCGCATCGACGACGACGATGAGGTCTATCGTACCGCCAAGGAAAAATACCGCTCGATCATTGCGCTGATCGAGGAATGCAAGCTGCGTGGCCAACCGGTGCTGGTCGGCACGACGTCCATCGAGAAGTCCGAGCAGCTCGCCGAGATGCTGCGCGAAGCCGGCTGGGAAGCGCACGATTTTTCCGATCCGAACGCCTTTGCCGCGCTTTACTCCGGCGACGACGGCGCCACCAAGACCAAGGTGTTCGCAATTCTCAACGCCCGCTACCACGAGCAGGAAGCCTTCATCGTCTCACAGGCAGGTGTGCCGGGCGCCATCACCATCGCCACCAACATGGCCGGCCGCGGCACCGACATTCAACTTGGTGGCAATGCCGACATGCGCATCCGCCAGGAAATCACCGAGATCGAGGACCCGCGCGCTCGCGAGAAAAGCCCGAAGGCCGACGAAATCCGCAAGCAGATCGCGCGGCTGAAGGAAAAGGCGCTCGCCGCCGGCGGGCTATTCGTGCTCGGCACCGAGCGGCACGAGAGCCGGCGTATCGATAACCAGTTGCGCGGCCGCTCCGGCCGTCAGGGCGATCCGGGCCATTCCAAGTTCTTCCTGTCGCTGGAAGACGACCTGATGCGCATCTTTGGCTCCGACAAGCTCGACGGCATGCTGACCAAACTGGGCTTGAAGGAAAACGAAGCGATCATTCATCCGTGGATCAACAAGGCGCTGGAAAAGGCGCAGCAGAAGGTCGAGGCGCGCAACTTCGACATCCGCAAGAATCTGCTGAAATACGACGACGTGATGAACGACCAGCGCAAGGTGATCTTTGAGCAGCGGCTCGATCTCATGCGCGACGAAAATGTCGACGAAACCGTCGCCGACATGCGCCACGCCGTGATCGAGGACCTAGTCGCCAAGCATATTCCGGCCAACGCCTATGCCGAGCAGTGGGACGTGACCGGGCTCGATACCGCGCTGCGCCAGGTGCTCACGCTCGAGCTTCCGGTCAAGGAATGGGCCAAGGAAGAAGGCATTGCCGACGAGGAAATGCGCGAGCGCGTCGAACGCCGCGCCGACGAATGGATGGCGGCAAAGGCTGCCAAATGGACGCCCGACGTCATGCGCTATGTCGAGAAATCGATTCTGCTGCAGACCCTCGACCATCTCTGGCGCGAGCATCTGGTCATGCTCGAACACTTGCGGCAGGTGATCGGGTTGCGCGGCTACGGCCAGCGCGATCCACTCAATGAATACAAGGCGGAAGCCTTCAGCCTGTTCGAGGCCATGATCTCGAATCTGCGCGAGGCGGTCACAGGCCAGCTCATGCGCGTGGAGATCGTGGCGCAGCCGCCGGCCGAAGACGCCGCCAAGCTGCCTTACATGGAAGCCCACAAGGTCGACCCCACGACCGGCGAGGATGAAATGGCGCTGGCGCCACGCGCGCCGGCGCTGGTGGGTGGCAATGGCACGCAAGCCGAGCGCA
>JAYTFS010000427.1:0-3789 GCA_043734185.1 Pseudolabrys sp.
ACTTCGTCCTCGGCATTCTCGAAGGCGCGCAGCACATTCGGCGACATCCGCGGATCGAAGCTGATGTGCTTGATCGATTTCTTGCCGACCGCAACGTCCGTGCCAGGCACCCATTTGGCGAAAATCTCCACCGCCTCATCGGGGTTTTTGCGCGTGAAGTACGACGACTGCGCCAGCCCGGCGGCGATGCTCTTGATCACGGCCGGCTTCGTTTCAACCGTCGGTCCGTGTGCAACCGCGACCATGACATAGGACATGTGCTGCCCGCCGCGGATCACCAGATAGGAGTCGGGCACCTGGGTGAGCGCCTGCGTCACAAAGGGCTCCCACGACACCACCGCGTCGACTTTTCCCTCGGCTAGAGCCGGGGCCAAGCCGAACTGGGACCAGATATTCTCAATGGTGAGGTCCTCGTACTTCATCTTGGCGCGGCGCAGCACCATCTTGAAATATTCGTCGGACGTCTGGCCGCGCGCGAGGCCTATTTTTTTGCCCTTGAGATCGCTGAGCTTGCCGGCCTCGATGCCGCGGCCCTTCTTGGTGACAATGGCAAGCGGCGTGTCGCAATTGTCTTTGGTCGCATCATTCATGATAAGGCCGATGACGAGAAACCGGTTTCCGGCATGCACGGCCTTCAAATACGTGGTCGTGCTCATATCGCCGACCTGCGCCTCACCATTGTGCAGGGCATTGACCATGTCGGTGCCGGTATCAACTACCCTGAAGCTGGCGTCGACGCCGTGCTGCTTGAAGTAGCCCTTCTCCGCGCCGATGAACATCGGCAGATGGCCGAAATTGTTGGCAATCACCACGTCGAGCTTAGGCAAATCAGCCATGACACTCCTCCCGAAATTTATTTTTAGGATTTCGTCAGCACCTGCGGATTGACGCAATTCGGCGGCACGCGGCCGTCGATCAGCGCCTGAATATTGTCGACCACGATATTCGCCATCCGCTCGCGCACTTCTGATACAGCGCTGCCGAGATGCGGCGTGAGCACGACATTCTTCATGGTTTTGAGCGCGGGCGGCAATTTCGGTTCGTGCTCGAACACGTCGAGCCCAGCCCCGGCAATTTTCTTGGTCTTGAGCGCGCGCATCAGCGCCTTTTCGTCGATCACGGGACCGCGCGCGGTATTGATGATGAAGGCCGTCGGTTTCATCATCGCGAATTGTTCATCTGAGATCATATGCCGGGTCTCAGCATTGAGCGGCGGGTGCATCGACACGAAGTCGGACTCTCTCAGCAAGCGGTCAAGCGTGACGTGTTCCATGCCGAATTCGTTTTCTGCTTCAAGCTTGCGGCGCGGCCCCCAATAAAGAATTTTCATGCCGAAGCCGCGCGCCCGCCGCGCGGTGGCCTGGCCGATACGTCCGGCACCAACCAGACCGATGGTCTTGCCATACACAAAGGTTCCAGCGAGGTGATTAGACTGCGAGCCCGGAAACTTGCCGGCGCGCACCATCTTTTCGCCTTCGAGCATACGGCGCGCCACCGCCAGCATCAGCCCGAAATGAATGTCGGCGGTCGCCTCCGCCACGATCGGCGGTACCACCGTTACCAAGATGCCACGCTTGGTGGCTTCCGCCACGTCGATATTGTCGGGCGTAATCGCCATCGAGCAGACCGCGCGCAATTTCGGATTGGCGGCGAGCACGGCACGGTCGACTTTATCGTGCAGCAGCGAAAAGAGAATATCGGTCTTGCGCACGGCGGCGACCAACTTGGACTTGGCGATGATCTTGCTCGAATCTTTGTTGATCGCGACCGCCGCGATCTTGTGCAAACGCTCCAGCGCACTTGGCGCGATCGGTTGGGTGACGAAGACGCGAGGGCGTTTTGTCATCGCAGCCACCGCACAATGCCGGCAACGCCGTCGACCGCGCATTGCGAACCGTCCGGAATCTTCTTGGTGGCGTCGAGCACGCCCAATACCATCGGAATGCCGCGCTCGCGCGCCAGCGACGCCATGTGCGAGGTCGAGCCACCGAGCTCGGCCACCACGCCGGCAACGCGCGGCAAAATGTGGCTCAGCGCGGGGCCGGCTACCTTGGTCACCAGAATATCGCCAGGCCGCACGCGCTCGATCTCGCATTCGCAATTGACCACCACGGCGCGGCCGGAACCCCAGCCGATACCGGCGGGATGGCCGTGAATGGCGGGATGCCGCAGCCAGATTTCGTCGGGCACGATTGGCGCCTCGACGTGCAGCGGCCGCGATTGCAGCAGCTTGAAGCCATTCTCATCCAGCGCCCATTCGATTTCGACGGGCGCGCCGGCAAGCGTTTCGCATTTGCGCAATAGGCGGCCGAGGGTCACTGCTTCGCCGGGCGTCAGGCTTGGCTCATTGACCTGGTCGGCCGGCACGAGTTGCGGGGCCGAGACACCATGATCGCAGGTGTCGCGGTGGTTCTTGCGGCCGGCGTCGACCGTGCGCAGGAAACCGTTTTTGCCGAGCACGATGCGGTCGGGCACCACCTCGCCTTGCGCGATCGCCGAACCCAGGCCCCAGGTCGCGGAAATCAGCATGTGCCCTTCGGCGGTCTCGCTCAGACCACCGCCAGAAGCACGCGCCGCAATCAGCGGCTGGATCAGCACGCCCATCGCGGTATCGGCCGGCGACAGGCCGTTATTGTCCATGTAGCGGCGGGCGTTTGAGGTCCACAGCGCAGCCCAGCAGGCGCGCACCGAAGTAAGGAATTCGGTTTCATCGGTGAGGCCGAGGAAACTTTCGAACTGACCGGCGAAACTGGCGCCCTTGCGATCTTCGATCAGCGCCGAGGAGCGCACCACGCCCTGCGGATGTTGCGCCTGCTGCGCGCGCCAGGCGGCCAGCAAGGGCTCCAGAATTTCCGGCGCGATCGGCTCCTGATAGATCGCCAGACGTATCGCGATCGACATGCGCCGCGACGCCGGCACGTCGGCGGCGTTGTATTCGGCCAGCATCTTGTCGATGCCGATATGGCGGGCCTGGTGGCGATAGGCTTCCGCCGTCAGCGCGAAGCCGCCCGGCGTCGGCAGCCCGGCCTGCGTCAAGGACGCAAGGTTGGCCGCCTTCGGGCCAACCCTTTCTGGATCGGTCGCGGCGGAATCAGTTAGCGGTAGGATGAAGGCCGTCATGCGAATACAAGATTCCTAGAGGGCCGCGATTGCCTCTCCCCGCGTGTGGGGAGAGGCAAAAGTTATTTCACGTGATCGCCATAACCGGGAATCGGATCGACGACGGTGATCTGCTTCACGGGGAAGTTCGACACGATCTCGATCTCGTTCTTGTGCACGATCAGCATTTCCTCAATGCGCACGCCATACCGGAAACGTTTTCCGTGCTGGGTTTCGAGCGCGAAGGTCATGCCTTCCTTGATCTCGATCGGGTGATCGAGCGACCAGATGCGCGAGATCACCGGCGGATCGTATTGCGCAAGGCCGAGACCGTGGCCCCACAAGTTTGCGGCGGCCTGGTCTTCGTCCTCGTAGCCCCAGGTTTCCATCGCCGACGGCCACTTCAGCGCGATGTCACGCGTGGTGGCGCCAACCTTCACCGCGCCGATAGAGTCATACAGCCACTTGTAGGCGGTGGCATAGGTTTCCTGCTGCTCCTTGCTCGGCTCCTTGCCGACGCAATAGGTGCGGTAATAGCAGGACTTGTAGCCGTTCCACGTCAGCGCAGCCAAATCCATGAACACGATGTCACCGGGCTGAATGATGCGGTCGGAGAAGTTGCGCCAGTTCGGCCAGGTGTTGGGGCCGGACGACACGATCACGTCCTCGACGTCTTCCATGCCGGGGATG
>JAYTFS010000428.1:0-2797 GCA_043734185.1 Pseudolabrys sp.
TGGAAACCTGTCGCGCGTTCTGCGGGATCGCAAGAAGATGAAGGCCAAAATCCAGGCCATGTCGATGGAAGCCAAGGCATCGGCTTCGATCATCGGCGCATTGCCGATCTGCGTCGGATCACTGGTCTGGCTCACCAGCCCGGATTACATCGAGCTGCTTTGGACGGCGGAGCTCGGCCGCTTCATGATGGCGGGATGCGCCATGTGGATGGGCATCGGCGTCTTCGTGATGAAGCAAATGATCAACTTCGACTTCTGAGCAACATCCGATGCTTTGGACGCTGATCGATTCGATCCACAACATGGGCGCCAAGCAGCTCACCGCGCTGCTGGCAGCGGTGGCGGCGGTCGCGACCGTGCTGACGCTGGGCATGCCGATGCTGGCGCCCGACGTGCTCAACAAGCGTATGAAGTCGGTTGCGCTCGAGCGCGAGAAGATCCGCCAGCGCGAGCGCGAACGGCTGGCGCGCGGCGAGAAGGAAAAAGTCTCGCTGCGCCAGTCACCGAAACAGTACATGGCTAGGATTGTCGAGCGCTTCAACCTGACCAAGTGGCTCGCCCAGGAAGCCGCGCGCGAAAAGCTTATCCAGGCCGGTTATCGCGGCCAGGCGCCCTACGTTGCGTTCCTGTTCTTCCGTTTGATCACGCCAGTCGTGATGTTCCTGACCGCGCTGTTCTACATGTTCGTTGTGTTGGAACTCGACCAGCCCGCGATGGTCAAGATCGGGATTTGCCTCGGCGTTGCTTATGGCGGCATGCAGGTACCATATTTCTTCCTCAAGAACCGAATCTCCAAGCGCCAGCTCTCGATCAGGCGCGCATTTCCGGATGCGCTCGATCTGCTGCTGATCTGCGTCGAATCCGGCATGTCCATTGAGGCAGCGTTCAAAAGGGTCAGCGGGGAAATTGGCTCGCAGTCGATCGCGCTGGCAGAAGAGCTGACGCTAACCACTGCCGAGCTGTCCTACCTCCAGGACCGCAAAACGGCCTACGAGAACCTTGCCAAGCGCACCGATCTCGACGGCGTGAAGTCAGTTTGCATGGCGTTGCAGCAGGCCGAGAAATACGGCACGCCGCTCGCTCAAACGCTGCGTGTGATGTCGCAGGAGAACCGCGATATGCGCATGTCCGAGGCCGAGAAGAAGGCCGCGGCGCTGCCTCCGAAGCTGACCGTCCCGATGATCCTGTTCTTCCTGCCGGTGCTGTTCGTGGTCATTCTCGGCCCGGCCGCCATCCGCGTGATGGCGACGCAGGACACAGACACCAGCACTCCGGTCGTGAAGAGCAAGTAAGCGCACCAAGCGGGCGTCTCGAAACATCGCGCTGAAATTAGGGAACGCGTTACGTCCCTGTAGTCGGCACCAGCGGCGAGCCGCGCTTGCCTTTTTTCCATTCGCTCTGCTGTGCCAGCATCTGCCGTAGATAGGCGACGTTGGCGGCGGCCTCGTCGGGCGAAAGATCACCCTTGGCGATGGTCTCGGCCTCCGCGAAACGTCCCTGGAGACCGACGACGAGAGCGAGGTTTTGCCGAACCTTCGGCTCGGCGCCGCGCTGCGCCGCGGCGAGACGCATCGTCGCTTCCGCCTCCTTGAGCTTTTTCGACAGCGCGTAGGACAGCCCAAGATTGGACAGCACCGATGGCTCATCGGGCATCAGGCGGAGCGCGCTGGCATAGTGCCGCTGCGCATCGGCATGACGGCCCATCTGGTCGAGCACCGCGCCCTGCACCGACAGGATCCGCCAATCGGGCTGGTCCTGCGTGTGCGCGCGGTTGAGAACTTCGAGCGCCTGCTGGTAACTGCCATTGTCGGCGAGCGCCCGACCGTAAGCGCCGAGCACAACGCGATTGTCCTGATTTTGGAGGGCTGCCTGCTCGAGTACGGCCGCGGCCTGTGCACGCTGGCCGACAGCGCGCAGCGCCTGGGCATAACGGACGGCCGCGTCCGGATCGGATGGATTGGCGCGGTAGCGCTCCCCCCAGGAATCCATTTCCTGCCGCCACTGGACCTGGGAGCGCGGCGCGGTGTCGGTCGCAATCGATCCGGTGGTATCGGGCGACGACGTGCCGGTCGTGGTCGAGCAGCCGCCCGCGCTCAAGGCGGCCAAAACAGCGACGGAGGCGAGGAGGCGCGCGGGTGACCGTTGCATCGTGCGCAAGCCCTCAACGGGGATCAAGACGGCAGGCGCCGCCGGACGAGGGCTGAGCAATAAAACGTTAACCCTAATGGGAGGTTAACTCAGCAAATCCGCTGGTTTTGGCGGCTTTGGGCGGCCGTACCATCCTTGTTGCGCTGCGGCCGCCATGACATGCTTTCCGCCGATTGTGGGAGGGGAACGCATGAAATCGCTCGCCGCGGCCGCCGCCTTAGCCGTCAATTTGGCCGTTCAATTGGCCGCCAACCTGTCCAGCCTGTCGCTGGTGCAGCCGGCAGCGGCAGACCGGCTCGACGACGTCAAGGCGCGCGGCAAGCTCGTCGTCGGCGTCAGCGACACCACGCCGCCGTTCAGCTTCAAGAAGCCCGGCGATTCCACCGTGATCGGCTATGACCTCGACGTGGTGCATGCCGTGGCCAAGCGCTTGGGCGTGCCGGTCGAGACCGTCTCGGTGTCGAGCGCCGAGCGCATCCCAATGCTCAAGGACGGCAAGCTCGACTTCGTCGCCACCTCGATGACGCGGACGCCAGAGCGGCTCGGCGAGATCGATTTCAGCTTCATCTATTTCGTCACCCCGCATGCGGTGATCGTCCGGAAATCGAGCGGCATCACTTCGGTGCATCAGTTCGCAGGAAGGAAGGCT
>JAYTFS010000429.1:0-2552 GCA_043734185.1 Pseudolabrys sp.
CCCGAACAGATCGGTGCCATGACGCGGCGCCACCGCGACGCCGATGCTGGCCTCGCTGGCAAGCTGATGGCCGTTGCAGTCGAACGGCGTGCGCAGCCCATCGTAAATCCGCGCAACCAGAGCGCTGACGTCATCGTCACAGGTGACGTCGCGCTGCACGATGGCGAACTCGTCGCCGCCAAGGCGCGCAATGAAATCATTGGACCCGACCGACTGGCGCAGGCGATCGGCGACGCCCTTGAGGAATTCGTCGCCGATCAGATGCCCGAGCGAATCGTTGATGCGCTTGAACTCGTCGATGTCGATGTAGAGGATCGCGAATTGCGCGTCCGCGGCTTCAAGCAGCAATCCCTCTGCATGGCGCTGGAACAGCGTGCGGTTCGGCAGATTGGTCAGCGCGTCGTAATGGGCGAGATGCTGGATCTGGGCCTGGACGCGCCGCCGCTCGGTCACGTCTTCCAGCGTCGTGGCCCAGCCGCCATCCGGCGAGCTCTTGTAGATCAGCTGGATCGTGCGCCCATCAGGCATCGTCGTCTCGGTGATCCGGACACCGCCACCTTCGGGGTTGAGAAATCTTGCACAGTAAGCGTCGACGTCGCCGACAAAGGTTCCCTGCTCCTGGCGATGCAGGATCAGATCGCGCAGATGGCAACCCGGTTTGACGATATCGGGCGATACGCCGAACATGTCGATATATTGCTGGTTGCAGATCACCAGGCGGCCAGAGGCGTCGAACAGCAGCAGACCCTGGGTCATGTTGTTGATGGCGGTGTCCAGTTGCTGGGATTTTTCCGACAGCTTGTACTGGGCGGCCGCATGCTGGCGGCGCAACTGGCGCACGATCAGGAAGATCATGACGACGACGACGACGATGGCCAGCGCCGCCGCGCAAAACTGCAGCTTGGTCTGCGCCCGCCAGTCGGCCAGCGCACTCTCGGTCATGGTCGTCGCAACGATCACGATCGGAAAATGCATCAGCGATCGGACCGCACCGACCTTGTCCTCACTTTGCGTCGAGCTCTTGAAACGTCCCGAGATATTGCCGTTCAGGGCGAGCGCCCGCTGAAACGACGGCGACTTGGCGACGTTCATGCCGACCAGCTTGGCGTCTTTCGGATAGCGGGCGATGATGGTGCCGTCGCGGTGGATCATCGAAATCGCGGTATCGCTGTTCAGCGCCAGCGAGCCGACAAAATCCTCGAAATGCGTCGGCTCGACGCCGCGGCTGGCAAAGCCGATGATTTCGCCATGGCGGCCGACGATCTTGCGCACGAACACCGTGGTCCAGATTTTCGTAACCTTGCTGACGACGGGCTCGACGATTACGTCCGGCGTCGGTCTCCCCGACATGAATTCGTGGAAGTAGCGCCGGTCCCGAATGTTGACATCCGCCACCGGCCACATCTCGGAAGAATTGATCAGCCAGCCCTTGGCGTCGAACAGGTTCAGGGCGCCGACATGCGGCAACACCGCAAGCTTGGTGCGCAGCATCTCGTGCGCGTTCAATGTCGACATCTTCTTTTCGAATTCATCCGAGGTGCCGACCTGGTCTGCCCGCATGTAGGAAACGACGTCGTCGTGCACGTGCTGGAGGTCGCTGAGCTGCTGGTCGAAATGGCGCGACAGCAGGAGCGCGGTGTTGTTGAGCTCGCGCTCGGCAACCTCGAGCGCACGCTCGCGGAATTGCAGCGCGAAATAGCCGGTGCCGACCATGATCGCGATCACCATCGCCGCGGCGCACAAAATGAGCCACTGGACCACGCCCAAACGCATCCAGGACAGCGCGCGGGCCATCGGCCGCAGCATGCTCCCCGTGATTCCGCCCTCAGATGAATTTTCCGGCATTTTGCCTGCCCCCACAGTCGCTTGTTGTAAGGGAACACAACCCAAGGGGGCGTTAGCAAAATCAGTTATCGCAAGGTTAAAAACCCCCTTGCGGATCAGGCCATTTCCGCTTCTTCCGGAACTTCCGCCTCTTTCAGGGAGCACTCGATCAGGGCCCCGTCGATCGTGAAGGCCGAGAACGGCGAAAGCTCGGTCATGACCCGCAGCGCCGCGAAGAACTGCGCATCGCCGGGGCTCTTGAGGAAAAACCGGATGTGGCCGGCGGACATCGTATCCCGCGACAGCCAGACGATGCCGCAGAACAGCGCCACCAGGGTCTGGGCGTACTGGCCGGCGTCGGCCACGCCGAGCTCGTACAGTGGAGACACCACGACAAAACGCGCGCGCAGGATCGGCGTCGGAAACTTGCTCATCATCAGGCGGCTGACCTGGCAGGCCGCATGAATCCTCTCGCCGTCCGAGAGGCAATGCAGGCTCGGGTTATCCCCGTCCTTGGTCAGGGCGTCAAAAGCCGCGTAGTTTCCCGTCGAAAACGTGGAAAAATCTTCGCCGACGCTCTCAGCGTCCTTCTTCCATTGAGCCTTGATCGAACGCCAAGGCTTGTCGGGGCTCATCGGCAGCAGGCGCATGATTAACCATTGGTTAATGCGGAAGGTGATCACCGGTATTTTATCGCGGGCGGCTAAACGTTTGCTTACGGCGGAACC
>JAYTFS010000430.1:0-4915 GCA_043734185.1 Pseudolabrys sp.
CGTTCAAGGCGTCAAATTCCAAAACGGAATCGAGGTCACTGAAATGCCGGCTCACCACGCCGCCTGATCAACCTCGTCACCCAAAATTCCGCATAGCTCGTTATAGAATGCAACGACATCGGTCACACGCGGCTTTCCCTCTGTCAGTGTGCCCGTCTTGTCCAAGGCCACAGCGGTAACCCTCCCAAGCATTTCGAGCACTGTTCCGATATGGTCCGCGTTTGCCAGTGGGCGCGTCGATTGTTCAGCCTCTCACCGCAATGGTGCGGATGCTGGATCCGGCGGCCAACATAGTCGCCTATCGACCAACAAACGGAGTGTCATGTACACCGGTCGGAACAATAGTGATCTCCCCGAGAGTTGGATTGAGGCTTCCAAGGTCATCTGCTGCGGTCATTTGCTAGGCCTCATCTCATGTGGCGCTGCGTTAGTTTGGTTGAGAGCCGATGCTGCCGATCCTTATTGGCTGAGAACGTCCGCGCTGCTTTTCACACTAGGGATCGTGAGTTCATTACCGGCATTTCTCTCAATGCGCTCTGTCCAACCGTACCGATCTGAACCATCCCAAGAATCTACCCCTCATGGAATTGAGACTTCGGATTTGGATGAGGCTCGCGCCAAACGTCTCGTGATAGCTTGCTTGCTGACAATAAGTTCAGCCGTGGTATTTTTTTCGAGTTGCGCAGTCGCAATCATGGCGTTTGTCCTGAACTAGCGAGGGATCCGATGGAGGCACTCTCTGGCGTCACTGAGAAGGAGCAAGGATTGTCGATTCGGTTCGCGCGTTTCGCTCGACCAGTGCTTGGGCTGGTCATCCCTTTAGGCCTTGCACTCGGCTGGGAAGCGTTTGTCCGAGCGGGATTTTCTGATGGTCGGCTCATGCCGACACCGTCAATGATTTACGCTGAACTAGCGGATCTTTACAGGCTCGACGAACTACAACGCCATATATACGCAACTATTTTGCGGGTTGCCGCGGGTTTTTGCATTGGAGCGGCGTGCGGGACGTTACTGGGCGCCGTCAGCGGCTACTCACAGACAATTCGGCAATTCATTGACCCGTCCTTGCAAGGTCTGCGTGCCGTCCCATCCATCGCATGGATCCCGCTGTTCATACTTTGGCTTGGAATCTTCGAACTCTCCAAAGTTGTGCTCATTGCAGTCGGGGTCTTCTTTCCGGTCTACCTTGGAGTAATGGGAGCGGTGATTTCCGTTGACCGGAAGATCATCGAGGTCGGCCGTACATTTCGTTTATCCGGGGTGGCCATGGTGAAGCGGGTTTTGCTTCCCGCTGTGTTGCCGAGTTATATTGTTTCACTTCGCTCAGGGCTTGGACTAGGTTGGATGTTTGTTATCGCAGCCGAGTTCATGGGTGCATCGGAAGGGCTGGGATATCTTCTAATCGACGGCCAACAACTTGGGAAACCTGCTGAGATCGTTGCCGCAATTCTCTTATTCGCCGTGCTGGGCAAAACAACCGATGCCCTGTTGGCAATTGCTGCGGCGCCGTTTTTGCGATGGGAGGATCGCGCGAACCATGGTTGATCCGCATTCTGTGCGCCGGAAAACTCTACCCGCCGGCGATCCAAAGTTCGGCCTCGGAGCACTTCGGCCGCGGCTCTAATCGCTGCTGGATGAAAGTTCAGTGGTAGGTCAGCACACGTAAGTACAGGCATGCGTTGTCTGCGTCGCGCTGCTAGTCAAGCGGACGCCATGAGTGTCTAAAGACCATGAGCGTCGTTCGCGCGTCTTTTTGAACAAGGCGTTATCGGTCCACCGACTGACTTTTGGAGACATCAATAATCACTGTTTTGCCAGTTTCTAACGTTGCTTCAAGGCGACCTTGCTTCAATGGGCGCAGAGGCTGAGTGATACGAGCGGGCAAATCATGAGAGGAGAGTATGGTAACTCCTTTTCTCAAATCCAAAACGATGATGCGATCACGATTTTGATTTGGCAGAACCAGTTTCGAAACTCCGTCTCCTATAAAGTCGCCGACGACCGCCAGACTGACGAAATGAGCGCCGATAAAATGGGTGGAGTAGCCTAATTGCGGCGGATAGAGACTGACCAATTTGTTTGCTTGCAAAGACAAAACCTCAAGTACGCCACCGATATGAGGCGTTTTCACCACGGCAATCTCGCGGTGCCCGTTTCCGAGGAAGTCTCCGATGCCGGCGATGGACAGCCAGCGGTGCCGAAGTCCGAGCGGCGGGGTGGATGATTTTTCGACCAACTTGCCGCCTTGAAGTTGATAAACGGCGATGGCCGCGCCAGCAGTGACCTTGGTGCGAATGGTGATGACTTCGTTCTGGCCATCGCCGTCGAGGTCCGCAATGCGCGGCGTTATGTCCTCGAATACAAAGGCTTTTGGCAGCACCAGCTCGTATTTCCGCCCCAAGTTATCTAAGACAACCAAGCTGCCACCTTCGATGGCATCGCCCAGCACTCCATGGTCGTAACGTTTAGTGGGTTTTTCATACCACGCGCGAACGGGTCCATTTCCACTTGCTTCGGCTTCGCCTCCATAAGGCAAACGGCCTTGGCCAACAGCCTCAAATGGTAAAACCATGAATGGAATCAACAGAAAAATACTCAGGGCTCGAAACATGATCTACTTTCGACCGAGTGCTACGATAATCGACTGTATCTGTATGCGAACATGTTTCCAGTGTTAGCAGCTGCGCGCTGCTAGACGGAGTCGAATAATCGCTCCTTGTGTGGAAGATCGAATTCGCCACCGCGAAGCATGTGCGACGGGCAAATCACGCTCGCCGACGCGGCATTCTCCAGCCAACACGACATGCCGCGTCAGATGCATTCATCAATAAGTCGCCGCGAGATACTCCACGATCTTGCCGACGTCGGCGTCGTCGATCGGCGCCCCGTAGACTTTAATCATTTTGGTGACCTCGGCCTGCCAGAAATCCTTCTCGAACTTCGGCCCAATCGGCTGGGTTGCGACGTAATCTGCCGAATGGCAGGACGTGCAATTGTTTTGCACGACATCTAGGTTCGGTCCCGGCTTGAAGGCGGCGGTCTGCTCGGGAAGGGTATAGTTGACCGGCTTGGCCTGGAGCGTGACGACGCCGAAACCGGCGAGTGCGATGACGCTGGCGAGCGCGAAGATGGGTGATCGGGTCATGGTCATCTCCCTCAAGCCGCCGTAACGCGAGTCGTCTCGACCACATTGCGCAGATAGCCGGCCGGATTCCACAGCGCCTGCATTGGCTGCGCCTTGCCGTCGTTGCTGGTGGCGCGGACTTTCAATTCATGCGCGCCGGCGGCGAGTTTCACCGGCAATTGCCATTCGCGGAACGAGTAATTGCCGAGATCCTTGCCAAGCTTGGCGATGCTCCAGGTCTTGCCACCGTCGGTGGAGACCTCGACCTGCCTGATGCCCTTACCGCCGTCAAAGGCGATGCCCTGCAAAAGCGTCTCGCCGGCCTTTACCTTGGCGTCGTCGGTCACATTGGTGATGAAGGACCGCACGGTGAAACGGTTGATTGGAATCGTCCCCTTCGGCGCGGTGCCCGGCTCGACGCAGCCGCAATCAGTGTCCGGAATCCGATATGCCGACTTCATCCAAAAGCCGTCGAACACATTGTCGATCACGTCGATTTCGTTGAGATGCTTGACCCAGTAGGTGCCGTAATAACCGGGCACCACAAGGCGCAGCGGAAAGCCGTTCAGCAGCGGCAAATCCGCGCCGTTCATCTGATAGGCCAGCATCACCTCCCCGTCGCGGGCGTGCTCGACGTCGAGCGCCTTGACGAAATCCGGGGTCTTGTCGACCACCGGACCGTCCATGCCGCCAAACGTCACCTGCTTCGCGCCGGCCTGCACGCCCGCCTGGTCGAGGACGGCCTTGAGCGACACGCCGGTCCAGCGCGCATTGCCCATCGCGCCATTGGCGAGCTGACCACCGGCGACGCGGGGATTGGAAAAGCCGCGGCTGTTGCCGGAACACTGGTTGACCGCGACGATCTCGACCGTCGGCAGCTTCTTGATCTCGGCCAGAGACAGCTTCAGCGGCTTGTCGACCTTGCCCTTGATCTCCAGGCTAAATGTATCCGGATCGATGTCATAGGGGATATCAGCGAGGTGATAGCGTACGAAGAAGGCGTCGTTCGGTGTGATGACATTTTCATTGAACACCGCGAACGGCGTTTCGAGCTGCGGTGGCCGGCTGGTGAGGCCGATCATTGGCCGCTTCTGAGGATACTTGACCAGAGGCCGTTCACCATTCTCGAACGGCAGCATCACCGTTTCGGCCGCGAAGCTTGCCAGTGATGATACGCCTAAAGAGCCGCCTCCAGCCAACAACGCCGTGCCGCCCTTGAGGACGGTTCTCCGGTTCATCATGGTGTCTCTCCCTTGGGACATCTTTCCTTAGAAAGACAAGACGCATCACGGCCGCTTTTTATTCCCGATTATTTTCAGGTGCGGCAGGGCGACCCGGTTTGCGCTACATCCCGCAATGCAATGCGGATGCCGTCGTCGAAGAACTGGCCGGGATCGACGAGCCGCGCCACCGCCGCGGCCAGACCATCGATCCGGGCGGGATCCATACCCTTGGCGATCAAGGCATAACCATGGAAGTTGTCGCGCCAGGCACGGACCACGACAGGGCCGGCGTCGCGCGCAGCCGGCCTCGTCCCGAGACCGTCCTGCGGCGGCCCGATCCACAATCCGACCATGCAACCATGCGGCCCGCGATAGCCGAGAAACGTGGCGTTTTGGCCGGACATCCGGCTGACCGGGACGGCATAGACCAGTTTGAGCTGCGCGTCGGACAAGTCGAGTGGTCGCGCCGCTGTCGCGGCTTTGATCGTAACCGGTCCCTCGCCAGCTTCGCCCGCCGCGACCGACGCCATCCACTGCCGCTGCTCGGTCAGAGCCCCTTCAAGCCAGC
>JAYTFS010000431.1:0-3036 GCA_043734185.1 Pseudolabrys sp.
GTGCCTTGAAGCCGAGATGCTGCAACGCCTTCGCGCTGCCGACGTCACACGGATTGGGGATGATGAAGCAGCCGCTCTCGTGCAGCTTCCTGAATGCGGCGCGTTTGTCAGCAGTTGTCAGCATGGTCACTCCCCAAATTGTTTGTTGGCGCCGCGTACATAGGAACACAACGCCGGCTCTGCCAGCCTCTCACGCCACGACCTTGCGCAAAAACGTCCGCTCCTCGGCGAGAATGAACTGGTTCTCCTCAGCGAAGGTGAAATTGGCCACGCCTTCCTTGTCGGCGCGCAGTCGCGCGCGGTAGCTCTCATAGGCCGCGAGGTTGTCGAACGAAATCAGCGCGAAGGCGATGTTGTTGGTGCCCTCGTGCGGCATCCAGTAGCCGACGAGATCGCCGCCGCATTTCGGAATGATGGTGAGCCAGTTTTTCGAATACTCCTCGAATTGGGCGCGCTTGAACGGATCGAGCTGGTAGCGAATGAAAACGGTGACGGTCATGTTGGGCTCCGTGTTTGCTATCTTCATTGCGAGCGCAGCGACGACTTGTCCGCCGAAGCTCGAAGAGCGAAGGCGGAAGCAATCCATTCCTCCGCGTGTGGCGCGATGGATTGCTTCGCTTCGCTCGCAATGACGTTCGAGGCGACAATACCCGCTTGATCGACGTCAATGCTTCGTCTATCATCGAACTATGAAAGCAGGACCCGATATCGCCATGGTCGCTTCGCTGGTTGGCGATCCCGCACGCGCGAACATGCTGACCGGGCTGATGAGCGGCCGCGCGCTGACCGCGACCGAACTCGCGCACGAGGCCGGGATCACGCCGCAGACGGCGAGTTCGCATCTGGCCAAACTGGAATCCGGCGGCCTGATCGAGCAGGAGAAACAGGGCCGTCATCGCTATTATCGCCTCGCCGACCCCGATGTCGCCGGCGTGCTCGAGGGCCTTGCCGGGCTTGCCGCCCGCGCCGGCCATATGCGCGTGCGCACGGGACCGAAGGATCCGGCGCTGCGTCGCGCACGGATTTGCTACGACCACCTCGCCGGCGATCTCGGCGTGCAGATGCTCGATAGCATGAAGAAGCAGAAGCTGGTCCGGCAAAGCAAGGAAGCCATCGAACTTACCAGCGAAGGCAAGCGCTTCATGGCGAAGACGCTGCAGATCGACGCCGACATGCTGGCCCATCCGCGCCGGCCGGTCTGCAAGGCCTGCCTCGACTGGAGCGAGCGACGGCATCATCTCGCCGGCACACTGGGTGCGGCCGTGATGAGCCGATTCACCGAACTGAACTGGGCCGCGCGCGATGCGGCGCCGGGCAGCCGTGTCGTCACTTTCACCCGCAGCGGCGAGAAGAAATTCGCAACGTTGTTCGGCGCGAGTGAAGCCTAGTTTGAACTGCGCCTCTGTTTACGAATTGGCCGCAAATATGGCATCGCGACAAGAAATGCGATGGCTGCGCAACCGCCAATTTCCTGCCGCTGCAACACAGATCAACAACATTCATTTTCTATTCAGGTCTCCGTGACTAGTTTCGGAACCGTGCCGCGTGGCGGTCAAAAAACGGGAGACAACATGAAATACCTTTTCGCAGCAGTTTTGATCGCAGGCTCATTTGCGAGCTTCAGCGCGGCGAACGCCGCGGGCGGATGCGGCCCCGGCTGGCATCGTGGTCCGTACGGCGGTTGCCAACCCAATCGCGCCGTCGTGGTGGCGCCGCGCGCCGTCTACGTCGCCCCGCGCGCGGTCGTGGTTGAGCGCCCGCCGGTTGTGGTGGTGCGCCCTGGCCGCGTCTGCGGTCCCGGCTTCGCCTGGCGTTATGGACGTTGCCGCCCGTTCTGATCCTCTCGGTCAGGAAAAAGCCCCGCTTCGGCGGGGCTTTTTATTTGGGCATTGAACGTTGCGGCAAGTCGCGCAGACGAAACGGCGTCCACGTTTCGATGCGAGAATCCCTGAAGTCCTTCCTGTGGGGCGTGGTGGCCGCGATCACGCTCGCTGCCCAGTCCGTGGCGGCGTTTGCCGACGGGCCGCCGAAATTCGCGGACTATCCCGTCAAGGTGTACGCCGGCAAGCCGGCAAAACCGCGTCTCGTAATGCTATCATGGCGCGACCGCCGCGAATTGTTTATGGCCGCCGCCAGCGAAGGCAAGATCGAAGCCGCCGGCCACTACATCGTGGTCAAGCTGCCCTGCGACTCGGCCTTTGCCACGCCGCATCTGCTCGACGCGCGCACCGGCAAGATCATCGAGTTCTTCACCATCTCCGGCTGGCACGAAACATCGGATAATTTCGATCCCGTCGCCAGCCGCCCTAATAGCCGCCTGATCGTGTTCCGCGGCGCGCGCAACGAGGCCGGCATCGTCGGCAACCATTTACCTGGTCGAGGACGGCGGAAAGCTGAAGCACCTCTATACGCGGGATACCGAAGCCAATTTCGAAACGTCACCCCGGATTGAATAACGCCCACGCTGAACAGGGATGGCGGACGCCATCCCTGCCGTTGCAGTCAACTACCAATAGCGGCGGCGCCAGAAGCGACGACGGCGGTGCCAACGGCGGCGCCAGCCCCAATGCCGGCGGCGCCGCCAACCCCAGCGACGACGGCCCCAGCCGCGACGGCGACCCCAGCGCGCTTCTTCCGGTTTGAGGCGATCGACTTCTTCGCCCGTGGTGACGGCGGGATGGGCATCCGGATTGACAGGGAGTTGACCGTCCGGAACCAGCGGTTGCGGCGTCAGGGGAGCGGCCTGCGCAGTCGCAACGAGCGCGATTCCGCCTGCCGCAAATCCAAAGGCGAGTTTCAGAAAGTGCCGGCGTTCCATGACATCTCCTCCTCTGCGATTGGTTGAGTTGAGCAGAAGAGTTTCGGCGCGCCTAGATGAATGTTCGCTGAACTGCGCGTTCAGATTAGCCGTCGTTCCGGCCTAGTGCGCAATTGCGCACGGGAGCCGGAACCCATACGCCGCGGCCAAAGTTGTTGGAAAAAGAAGATAACGACCAGCGTGTAAAACAATTGCCGCCGGTGGTTATGGGTCCCGGC
>JAYTFS010000432.1:0-2708 GCA_043734185.1 Pseudolabrys sp.
CGAGCTTGACGAGGCCCGCAAGCTCAAGGACGACGCCGCCCAGTTGCTGGCCGAATACCAGCGCAAGCGGCAGGAAGCCGAAGCCGAAGCGCAGGACATCATCGCCGGCGCCAAGGCCGAGGCCGAGCGGCTCGCGGTCGAAGCCAAGGCCAAAATGGAAGAATTCATCGCCCGCCGCACCAAGATGGCCGAGACCAAGATCGCCCAGGCCGAGGCGCAAGCCACCGCCGACGTGCGCAGCGCCGCCGCGGAAGCCGCCGTCGCCGCCGCGGAGAAAATCCTCACGCTTGAGACCAAAGGCAAACTTGCCACCGATCTGGTCGCCAAGGGCATTGAGGACGTTCGCAAAAAACTGAACTAGCAGACCGGCTTAAAGCCGTTTTGCCGCCTCAATCGGGCGTTACGCCCGATTCTGGATAGGCGGCAATGCCTGCCGGAACGCCTGTTTTCCCCGTTATTAACTTTCGGCGGTGGCGCGCGGTCTTTGCCTGCCCCAGCCGCGCCTCTATCCTTGGCCGGGGTGATTCGTCCGCTTTGTTGTTGCGTTGCGTGCTGGCCGGAAGAACCGGCCGAGGCATCGGTGGACTCGTGGTTATTTTTGACTGCAATGGCGTACTCGTCGACAGCGAGACGCTCGCAACAAGCATCGTATCGCAAGAATTCATACGCGCCGGTTTCGCGCTGACGCCGGATATTGTCGCGCGCTATTTCACCGGTCGGCGTCCCGCCGACATGTTCGCCGAAGTCGAGGCTGCCGCCGGCCGCACGCTACCGGCTGATTTTGCCGCCACCGTCACCAGCGCGACCTTGCGCCGCTTTCGCGCCGAACTGCGCGCAACCAGGCACGCGAGCTACGCATTGTCCTGGCTGCGCGGACCGAAATGCGTGGCCTCGTCCTCTTCGCTCGACCGCATCCGCGTGAGCCTAGAGTCGACCGATCTGATCCGCTTCTTCGAACCCAATCTTTTTTCGGCGGGCGACGTGCGCAACGGCAAGCCCGCACCCGACCTGTTCCTGCACGCCGCCGGCAAGATGCGCGCGCAGCCGCGCGATTGCATTGTGGTGGAGGATTCGCCGGTCGGCGTTGCCGCCGGAGTCGCGGCCGGCATGACTGTGATAGGCTTTGTCGGCGGCAGCCACGCCGGCGGCCATCTCGGCAATCACCTGCGCGCAGCCGGCGCCACGGCTGTGATTTCAGACCTGCGCGCGCTCAAGAGCACGATCATCGATCTGCGTGGCTGGTGATTTTCAGCTCTGTTTCGGCTTGGCGATAGTCTTCGCCTTGGGCTTCTTGACCGCCGGTTTTTCTTTTTGCGGCTGCAGCGCCATCGCATCGAAGCCGACATAGACCACGTAAGCATCGATATCAGCCAGCACCGTCGGCAATGGGAACGCAATGTCGTCCTGCACATGCGTGAAGGTGACGCGGTCGATCGTGTTGCTGATGGTCACCGGGATGCGCGCGAATTTCGACGTGATGGTTTTCGGGTTTGGCCCTTCCTGCACGATCGCGATGCGGAGCGGCACATCGATCGCACCCGGGCCCCCGGCCGGGCCGGTGATGACGCGGCCCTCGATACCGACCTTCATCGTCATCAGGCCGGCGTTGACATGGCACTCGCGCGCGGTGCGGATTATGGTGCCCTGATAGCGCAGATCGAGCGCTGCCGGTTCGCCCGTTTCACCTGGCTTGCTGCCGATCATCAAGGTCGCGGCGCCGGTGCGGATCTGGACATCCGGGCAGTCGACATCGGCGCCGACGCCTTTGCCGTCGGTGACAGTCGCCTTTTCCGATGTCTTGAATAAGTTCAAGGGCGACGAACTGAACAGGCTGCTGGTGCTCGTGCCGCAACCGCCCAGCGCCAGCGCCACACTCAATAGCGCGGCCACGCTTGTACTAGTCCGCATCCCGACCGGCTCCCCACGCATACCCTAGCCCACGTTTTTTCTACGCCACCACCGGTTAAGATATTGCAAGCCAAGCGTGGCAACCCCAAGGCAGGTCAATCCCGGTCGTCCTGGAGCCGGGCATATAGCAGGTGGTCCTGCCAGATCCCATTGATGCAAAGGTAGCCGCGGGCATAGCCCTCGCGCGTAAAGCCCGTCTTTTCCAGCAACGCGACCGAGGCGGCATTGCCAGGAATACAGGCTGCCTCCACCCGGTGCAGCCGCAGCGTCCGGAAGCAGAACGGGATCAGGGCGCGCACCGCCGCGGTCATATAGCCTTTGCGGGCGAATGGCGCGCCGACCCAATAGCCGATGGAGCCTGCTTGCGCGACGCCGCGCCGGATATTGGCGAGCGTGAGGCCGCCGACTAGCGCATTATCGCCGTCGCGGAAGATCAGAAACGCATAAGCCAGATCGCTGCGCTGATCGTCGGCATAGCGCTTGATGCGGCGGCGGAAAGCCCCGCGAGTCAGATCGTCGGACGGCCAGGTCGGCTCCCAGGGCGTGAGGAAGGCGCGGCTGGCTTCGCGCAACGCCGCCCATTCGGCGTAATCGGCGTTTTGCGGCACGCGCAGACTGACGCCTTCGCCGGCAACCGCCGGCATCGGTTCGGAGAAACTAACGGTACGAAAAAACGCCATGACGTCGCTCAGGCCGCGTTAAGAACGAGACCTTCGGCGATGGCCGCCGTGCTTTCAAGCCCGTTGCCGGGCCCGAGCGCGGCAATCGCCGGTCTGCTGCGTCTGATCAGCGCATGGCCG
>JAYTFS010000433.1:0-15405 GCA_043734185.1 Pseudolabrys sp.
CATGTTTACCGCCCATCGGAATATCCCGATGGGCTTAACAGCGCCGGAAGCTCTCATTTAAAACGGTCCAAATATCCAGAGCGGACCACAAATGCAATAACCTCTCTATCGCGCTGGTACAAAAAAGCCGTCAGGCCAATATCGGTGCAGAGACTTCTCGCGAAATGGCTGCAACGAAAGGGAATAACAGCTTCTGCGTCCAATGGCGTCCTATCCATCCGGTAGAAGTCCGTCATCGCCTGGCAGACACCCCTATGGCTTATCACCCCGTCTGCTAACATCCGCGCCAAAGACAACAAGAGATCGTTAGAGGCCCAGTAAAAGGTAGAAAATATGCCAATGATCCCATCACGTGGCGCGCGCATGTTTTGTGCAACCGTCCTTGCAGTATCTCTACTCAGTGTCCCAATCGCGGGGGCCGAGGAGATCGCGATTACACAGTGGGGGCAGAGCCTTTATGGCGCGCCGTTTGCTGTGGCGATGGAAAAAGGCCTGTTCAAGAAAGCCGGCATCGATATCACCGGTATTATCGGTTCGGCCGGCGGCGGCACCACGGTTCGCAATATTCTGGCGGGCGCAACGCCTTACGGCGAAGTTGCATTGCCGGCGGCGCTTGCTGCCGCGCGCGAAGGCGGTCTCGATCTAATCATCGTCAATGTAGGCACCAGAACAATCGCGGAATCGACGCTGGTGACAATGCCGAACACCGCAATCAAATCACTCGAGGACCTTGTCGGCAAAACGGTCGCGATCACCTCACCGAAATCGTCGTCCGAGATGATTTTCCTGATGGAACTCAAGGCCAAAAACATCGACGCTACTCAGGTGACGCGCGTCGCCGCCGGTGGCTATCCGCCGGCGCTGACGATGCTCGAGCAAGGCGCGGCGTCCGCCGCGGCCTTGATCGAGCCACTCTCGATCATCCGTAAGGACCGCTACCGCACAGTGGTTGCGGCCAAGGATATCTTGCCGCCAATGACGACATCGGTCGGCATCACCACGCGCGAGTTCGCTAGCAAGAACGGCGATAAGTTGCGGGCAATAATCGCCGGTCGGCGGGCGGGCGTGGAAGCGATCTATGCCGATCCCACTGAAGCCGCTGCCATCCTGCAGAAGGTGTGGAATTTTGAACCCGCGATCGCTAAAGAGGCTGTCAACAATATGATCGGTCCCAAGATGTGGAGCCCGGGCGAATTCAATCGCGCCGAACTCGACCGCACGGTCGAAGGCCTCAAACTGATCGGCGAGGTGAAAGGCGAGATCGATTGGGGGAAGTTGATCGATCAGTCATATTTGCCAAAGGATCTGCAAGGCAAGCTGTGACGGAGGCGGAGTCCATTCACGCTCGGCTATCTGGCGTTACCCGCGTCTTTGAATTGCCTTCGGGTGCAACGCTGCGTGCGTTGGGCCCAATCGACCTCGATATCCGAAGCGGCGAATTCTTCGGCGTAGTCGGGCCGTCGGGCTGCGGCAAGTCCACCTTGCTCGACATACTCGCCGGACTATCGCAGCCGACCGAGGGCTCCGTGCTGTTTGAGAGCAAACCGATTAAAGGGGTGCCCGACGGTGTTGGTGTTGTGTTCCAGGAAGACGCATCATTTTCCTGGCTGACCGTACATGACAATGTCGCGTTCGGTCTGCGCCGTGCCGGCTTCGACGCTGCCGAGATAGAGCGCCGCGTCGAATACGCGGTCGGTTTCATGGGATTGCGCGATTTCGCCAATGCCTATCCTTCTCAACTCTCCGGCGGCATGCGCCAGCGCGTCTGCATCGCGCGCACGCTAGTGCTCCGACCACGCCTAATACTGCTCGACGAACCATTCGGTGCGCTCGATCAGCAGACCCGGCTGCTTATGGGCGAGGAATTGTTGCGGCTCTGGCGGGAGACCGGTGCGACTGTGATGCTGATCACACATGCTCTCGATGAAGCAGCAATGCTATCGGACCGCGTCGGCGTGATGTCGGCCCGGCCGGGCCAGTTCATCGACTTTATTGAGACGGCATGGCCGCGCGAACGCGACAGCCGCATCATCTCGAATCCGCGCTTCGGCGCGATAACATCGCGGCTGTGGGACAATCTGCGCATTGAATCTCTCAAGGCGATGGGTATGACAATTCAGGAAGCGTCGACGTGAACCGTCAAATATTAAGCCGTGAGGGCTGGATCAGGCTCGCGGTCATTGTCACATTCACCGCCGCGTTCGAGGCGCTTTGCCGCTCCGGATTTATTCCAAGCACTGTAGTTTTGCCACCGACGGATATGGCGGCAAGCCTGTGGCATATCCTACGGACCGGCGAGTACAACAAAGACATTCTGTCGACCATATCGAATGTAGTTGCATCGGCGTTGATTTCGGTCACGCTCGGGTTCGTACTTGGTGTTGCCCTGCATGCGATGCCGCGCCTGCGCGCCACCATCGAACCGTTGCTCGCGAGCTACTATGCTGTTCCGACTTTCATGTTCTATCCGGTCTTTATCGTCGTGTTCGGCGTCAACTCACGCGCCATCATCGCCATCGCCGTTTTGCTGTCGGTCGTCGCGATGATCGCGAGCACTCTTGTCGGACTCGATCGGATTCCGCGCGTACTGCACAAGACGGCCGCTATTTACCGGATGAGCACGCCCGCGCGCGCCATGCTGATAGATTTTCCGGCCGCCGCGCCGCGCCTGTTTACCGGCATTAAGCTCGCCTTTGCCTATGCCTTCATCGGCGTTATCGCCTCGGAGTTTATCCTGTCGGGACAGGGCATAGGTTACGCCATCGCTTACGCCTACAACAACTTCGACAACCGCAATATGTACGGCCTAATGCTGCTGGTGATCCTCCTCGCGACCTTCGCCAACACCGCGCTCGACATCATCGATCGCAAAATGCAAAGCCGGATACGGACGATGCAATGAAGCGCACCGGCGATTCACTTCTGTTGATCCTCGGCATCCTTGCGATTTGGCAAGTTCTGTATTGGGTTGCCGGCGATATCGCGCTCACGTCGCCGACGAGCACCACGGTTCATTTATCGAGAATGCTCGGCACCGCCCGCTTCTGGGAGCACGCGGCTGAGACGGCGCGCGCATTCACTTTCGCAGTCGGCATCTCGCTGGTCGGCGGTGTCGCGCTCGGTGTCATGCTCGGAATCAATCGCACGTCCGGCGTGGTCTCGGAGCCAATTCTGATTGCGTTCTATTCGCTGCCGAAGGTCACGCTCTATCCGCTTGTACTGCTCTGTTTCGGATTGGGCATGTCGGCCAAAGTAGCATTTGGCGCGATGCATGGGCTCATTCCGGTGACAATTTTCACCATGAAAGCTATCATGCAGATCAAGCCCGTGCTGTGGCGAACAGCGCGTGCGATGCGGCTCACGGCGCGGCAAGCCGCGCTGACGGTTGCGCTGCCTGCGGTGCTGCCGGAGGTGATCGCTGGCGCGCGGCTCGGCTTTTCGCTGACGCTACTCGGCGTACTGATCGGTGAGATGTTTGCCTCGCAGCGCGGGCTTGGCTTCATGATCATGAGCGCTATGGGGTTGGGCGACATCGCCACCATCATGGCGGTCGCGGTATTCCTCTCCGCGTTCGCAATCGCCGCAAATGCCCTGTTGCTGTGGCTCGACCGCACCATTCCGCGCTAGGTATTTGTATGTTCACAGACAAACTTGTTATGCCAACTCAAATCGCTAACATCGCATAGCCCCGCTCGGACTCCAGCTAAACCAGAGGTACCAGTATGTTGGACCTGTTTACCGTCAACCGCTTGATTGATCTCTGGCTCGCCGAGGATATCGGTCACGGCGATCTCACGGCGCTCTCTATGATCGAGCCTGACGCACGTGCGACGTTTCACATGAACGCGAGGCAGGACTTGTCGCTGGCCGGAATCGAGGCCGCCGCGGCCTGTTTCCGCCGCTACGATCCGAGCGTTCAAGTCCAAGCTACCGCCACCGACGGCGACCGCTGCAAGCCGAAGACCGTGTTGCTGAAAGTGTCCGGCTCCGCGCGTAGTCTGCTGACAGTCGAGCGGACCGCACTCAATATCGTTCAGCACCTTTCCGGCATCGCAACGGAAACGGCACGCTGGATGGATGAAATCAAAGGTACTAAGGCGCAGCTGATCGATACGCGCAAGACCACACCCGGCCTGCGAATGCTTGAAAAGCACGCCGTCGTTTGCGGCGGCGGCGCCAATCACCGCCTTGGCCTCGATGGCGGGGTCATGATCAAGGATAATCATATCGCGGTCGCCGGCAGCATCACGAAGGCAGTCGAGCGAGCGCGGGCGCGCGTGCCCGGCCTGATCAAGATCGAAGTCGAATGTGATCGGCTCGAACAGGTTCGCGAAGCGGTCGCCGCAAAGGCTGATATCATCATGCTCGACAATATGAAGCTGGAAGACATGCGCGAAGCGGTCGGATTTGTCGCCGGTAGGATTCCGCTTGAAGCGTCCGGCGGCGTGAGCTTCGACACCGTGCGGCCGATCGCAGAAACCGGCGTCGACTACATTTCCACTAGCAAAACGATTCAGGCCGCGCCGGCAGTCGATATCGGTCTAGACGACGCGTGACCACAATCAAAAAAATATGTGTCTATTGCGGCTCTGGGCCGGGCTCAGATCCCGCGTTTGTCGACGCCGCCCAAACGCTTGGAAAAGCCATGGCCAAAATGGGCATCGGGCTAGTCTACGGCGGCGGTTCGATTGGGCTGATGGGTGAAGTTGCTAACGCCGTGCTCGACCATGGTGGCGAGGTCACCGGCATTATCCCTAAGTTTTTGATGAACCGTGAGCGCCCGGCGGATCGCGGCGAGATCGTCATCACGAAAAATATGCATGAGCGCAAACAACAAATGTTCGAGCTTGCCGATGCCTTCGTCGCGTTGCCCGGCGGCATCGGAACGCTGGAGGAAGTTGTCGAGCAGATGACCTGGAAGCAGCTTGGCCGCCATCAAAAGCCGATCCTGCTCGCCAACATCAAAGGTTTCTGGGATCCGCTGTGCGCGCTGCTCGATCACATGCACCAACTGGCATTCATCCGCCCTGGGCTCGATGTGACTTACCTCTTGGCTGACGCCGCCAACGATATAGTGCCTAAGCTTTTGGAAGCGGCGCGCACGAATCCCAATTCCGATAGGGGGTCGGGCGCAACCGTCAAGCAGATGTAAGCAGGCAGCGAATTTCAATTCGATAAAAGAGCGGGGGCGAAGTAACCAGAATTCAAACTTACAGATATCGCAACTCGCACACGCCAAATTCGTCAATTTTGCACTGGCAACTCGGCCATCCAGTGTAATCGAACCCAGTCTCCGGCTTGTTTCTCCGGAAAACGGGACACCTCAAATAACGCCCGCTTTAAAGAGCGCCTCGAAACCGTAACTCCGAGCGAAAGTACAGAGCTGCAGAGAAAGCGGCGCTTTAGAGAACGGATTTAGGGAGTGAGCCGCATTCGACGGTGCAGAGGTCAATGTCAAAATGCTGCAAATTCCTCACGTTTTCTCACGGCAAGACCGCGACAGAGAGCTGTTCGCTGGAGGATGGTGGCGGAGCGACTGTAACTGCAACGCAAATTCTCTACTCGTAGTGCAGGGTAGTCCAGCGAATTTGGGCGTTCTTACGTCCAGTCGGGCACTGGCATCTTGGCCTGTGTGTACCGAAAACCTAAACCCGGACGTAATGTTGATGAAGTCCGCCAAGGATGGGGCGCGATTTGATGATTCCGGCTCGCTGAACCGGGCGAGAGACCGGCGCATCTTTTTCCAATGAGCTGTGCGTCCTGATGTCATTGTAATAGCCAGCATAGGCTCGAAGGACCCGGCGCAGATGCGCCTCACCCAAGACGATGAAATGATCCATACACTCGCGCCGGATCGACCCTGACCTGACCTGGCTTTCTTGGACCAAGCTATTCTCTCACAACGCTTGGTTCAAAAAAGCCAGGTCAGGTCAATAGCGGTCGGCAACACGTTCACGCCCGAAACGGCCTGAGGAGTTGCAGAGCAATCGACTAGGAACAGCAGCGGCAACTCATCGCCATGGCGACTCGCTCTTCATCGGTGAGGTTTTCCATCGGCTCCGGGTGGCCATGGTCGTGCGGTAGCGGCGGCAGCACCAGCGTCTCGGAAATCGGCTCATCCACCGGCAGTCCCTGCTTACGCATGTCGGTTCGGCGCACCGCCGTCGCCCCGCGGTCGATGACGCCGTCGGCGGTGAACACTGCGCCGTAGACATTCTCGCTTGCGTCACGGCTGACATAGCCGCAGCGCATGTCGTGCTCCAGCGTATCGAGGTCACGTTCCAACGGCGAGCCGAAACCGCCGCCGCCGCCCGAGCGCAGGATATAGGCGTCGCCCGACTTGAGCGTCTGGTTAAACGCTTTGCCATTGGGGAAATGCGTCTCGTTCTCGGCATTGAAGCGATGCAACGCAACCGAGTTGCCGGCGCCGGAATGACCACCAAACAGGCCCCAGGGCTTGCATTTCACGCGATCCATCTGCGACGAGAAGCGGATATCGTGCCGCGCCTGCACCACCTGCTCGGTGCCGAGCCCGCCGCGATAGTGTCCGGCCCCGCCAGAGTCCTGCCGCAGCGTGTACCGCTCGACCAGCAGCGGGTACTTCGCCTCAACCTGCTCTGACGGGCCGTTATGGGTGTCGCCGTCATTAATCGCGATGGTCGCGTTCATGCCGTCACTGTTGTACTTGGCGCCCCAGCCGCCGCCGATTAGCCCGCCGGTATAGAGATAGAAGGCGTTGTCCTTCGGCTTGCGGCCATTGATGCGCGCCACCACAAGATCGGCGTGATGGCCGGCGATCACCTGCTCGGGCAACGCCGGCCCGAGCGCTTTGAAGATGGTATCCACTACCGTCATCGGATAGGTCATCCACATTCGCATCGCTGCCGGTTTGACCGCACTGACTACGCGACCGGGCGGCAGAATTATGTCGAGCGAGCGGAATTGGCCGTCATTAATCGGCATATCGAGCGGCGAGGTAATGCACTTGAACGCCACTTGGCAGCTCGAACGGCCTGCAGTTTCACCGGAATTGTAGAAGCCGCCCACCTGTTTCGAGACTTCAGTCAGGTCGACGGTCATACGGTCTCCCTTGACCTCTACTCGAACGCGGATTGGCACGCGGGTGCCGACGCTGATCCCGTCGTCATCCATAAAGGATTCCGCCTCATAGACACCGTCAGGAATATTGCGTACTCGCTCGCGGGTAATCGCCTCGCTCTGGTCCATGATTGCTTCGATGCTGCCGAGTACGTCGTCGCGGCCGTATTTGCGGATCATTTCGAGGAAACGCTTCTCACCAATCTTGACCGCCGCGACCTGAGCCCGGAAATCGCCCATGGCGCGTTCTGGCAAACGAACATTGGTCTTGATGATCGACACTAGTTCCTCGTTGATCTCACCCTTGCGATAGATCTTGACGATCGGCATCTGTAGGCCCTCGGAGTAGATGTCGGTCGTCGAACCGTCGAGCGTGCCGCCGACATCCGGCCAATGCGCCATGCAGCAGGACAGGGCTACCAGTTCGCCCTCATGGAAAATCGGCACCGTGAAGGTCATGTGGTTGAGATGGCTACCCGTGATATAGGCGTCGTTGGTCAGCAGGATGTCGCCCGGCTCGATGTTCTCGGGACCGAAATGCGAGAGCTTGGCCTTCACGGTATCGCTCATGCCGCGGATGAACATCGGCAGACCCAGACCGATCGACACTGTGTTGCCCTGGGCGTCGAAGAGACCGACCGTGAAATCCAGCGCCTCGTAGATGATCATGTTGTACGCGGTGCGCATCAAATTTGTCTTCATCTCCTCGGTCACCGCGATAAGGCCGTTGCGCACGATCTCGGTGACGACCGGGTTGATATTGGAAGTCTGGGCCGCGCCCTTCTCATTGATGGCGTCCATGCTCATTTCCTCCAGATTTCGATATGCAAGTTGCCGAATTCATCCACTTCCAGGATATCCTTCGGATGAACCACGGTGGTCGAGGCGTACTCTTCGATCAGGGCCGGGCCTTCGATACGGTTGCCGGCCTTCAGCAGCGTACGGTCATAGGTCGGCGTCTCGATGGTGCCTCCATCGGCATAGTAGACCGGGCGTTTGCCTCGGAAGGCGACATCGGGCGACGCATCGCCCTTGGCGACCGGCTCGAGGTCTGGCTTGCGCATCAATCCGATGGTGGCGGAGCGCAGGCTGACGATCTCAGCCTTTTCCTTCGGCGCGGAATAGCCGTAGCGGGTCTCGTGCACAGCATCGAAGCGTTGCTTGATACCGTCGCGGTCCTGCGACTTGAACAGTTCGGTCGGAATATCGACCGTGACGGCATGTTCCTGGCCGACGTAGCGCATGTCGGCGCCGCGCTGCACCGCCATGTCGATGATCATGCCCTGGCTGCGAGTTAGATCGGCCGCGCCCTGCTTCTCCATGACGCCGTAAAGCCGCTCCATGTCCTCGAACGAGGCATCCATCAGCGACTTGAACCAGGTATTGACGAAATCGCGGCGCAAGTCGGCGAACAGCATGCCATAGGCCGAGAAGTGCCCCGGTGCGTGCGGAATGATGACTTTGCCAATGCGCAATTCACGAGCGATCATTGCGGCGTGCAGCGGCCCGGCGCCGCCATAGGCGATCACAGCAAAATCGGCGGCGTCGAGCCCGCGCTCTGTGGTCACCCAGCGCACCATATGCGCCATCTTGGTCGCGGCGATGCGCAGTATGCCATCGGCAGCTTCGACCGCAGATAGATTAAGCGGTGTCGCAATCTTGCCCTGGATCGCCGAGGTGGCGGCTGCCAGATCGAGCTGCATTTCGCCGCCTAAGAAACGATCGGAAGCCAGACGGCCGAGCAGCAGATTGCAGTCGGTTACGAGTGGTGGAAGCCGAAGCGGTGACCACAGCGCACCCATTCTATTCAGTCCACCTCAATTACGAAAAGAACTTCAAAGCCGTGGAATGGACATTGCGGATCGGTGGTAAAGCTTTGCTCAACTACACCGTCTTTTGAGCGCCCGCAACCTACATTGGATGCTCCTTCGGATAGTGATAAAATTTGCTCGCGCTGATGTATTGTTGCGCCGCTGGTGAGTAGAGATTTTTCAAATGCATGATGAGCATATCGTCAAGCTGACGCACGATGTAAATGACCTACTTACGCGCTACATCGCTATTCATGATGATATTTTTCGTGCCTCATGGCGTCGGTTCATACCGATACCTGGACTTTTTCAGAAAATTAATTATCAACAGCACTTCATAGACATCACGAACGTTGAAATAACTTTGAGTGCGATGAAGGTTGAAGCGGCGGGACTGTATGAGAATGTTTCAGGCGCTGGAAAAGATTGTGTCGCTGCACTGAATAATTATATTGCTTCCCTTCTTAATTCCCTGTCCGTGCTAATCAAAATAATTGAGGGACTAAAGGATAAAAGCAAGCACAAAAAATATAACTGGAACGAATACGGGCTCCACGTTCACAGCTATGAACAATTGAGGGAAAAGCATGCGGCTTTGGGTGTCGAAGTGAACCAAAAATGGGAGAAATATAGACGCGCAACGCCTCATGACTCGCTCAGTCAAATAAACGACCCGTTGTTAGTTCGCGCAGATGCTTTGGTTCAGACTGCACACCTCAACGGGATCTCAACGCCTACGGTTCTGCTTGATGAGTTTTCCATTTTGCGAGAAACGGACATTGAGAACTGGACCTTCATTCTCACGGTGGCTGGTGTTTTTATAGCGGCAACGCGCTTGAGGAACCTGCGCTTAGGGGAGGCTCGCGAACAGAAGCTAATGGATAAAGTCTACGAGCATTTTACTCGCTGGGATTCCAAAAACGCGGATCGGGCTTTTGAGGATTGTAAATCGTTTTTTGAGAAAAACTTTGACGCGCTTACAAAAGCTGGGCATGAACCACGGTTCGTTGCGTCCGACGCAATTGGACTTTGGATCGTCTGGAATGTTTTGGGACGAGCGGCTCAGACAAATGAAGAGCGCAAGCTAGTCCGCGTGGTTGGATCGATGACCACCCACACGTTTTTTAACTGGTGGACTGACTAAGAGTAGTAATACCAACCATCATAATTGCCTTAGCATCATGCCCGTTGCTGGCACAAAGCGGACAAGGAAATAAAGCACGGAACGCCGCGTGAACAGAGTCATCTCTGGGCCAACGATTGGCCAATGAATGCCGTGAATCAAACGCGAACATCTGTTATCGAACGTCACGAAAATGCACGAAATTGGTGGGCCCGGGAGGACTCGAACCTCCAACCAGACCGTTATGAGCGGTCGGCTCTAACCATTGAGCTACGGGCCCGATTCCCAGCGACGCCACCTTTTATCAATGCGCCTAGGCGTTGTGCAATCGCTCGACTCCTTCTCGACCGCGCTTTGGGCTAGGATTTCCCGCCTTTAGGAAGCCCGGAGAGCAACTGCCATGAACGTCTTCAGCCTCGAACGCGAGCAAAAGTGGGATCCCAAGCACCACGTCGAGAAAATCCTGGGAAAAGTTGCCGACGGCGATGTCACCGTGGCTTGCTGGGAGCCTGGCCAGATCAGCCCTTATCATTGCCACCCATTTGCGACTGAAATCTATTTCTGCTTTTCCGGCGGCGGCATCATACGCACGCCGAAGGAAACCGTCGCGGTCACGCCGGGCTCGTTTGTCGTGCACCCGCCCGGCGAAGTTCACGAATACGAAAACGGGTTGGGTCGCACCCTGCTGTTTCGCGTGCGCTACGGGTCCGACATGCTGTCGCGCCATTGCGCCTGGCGCGGCAATACCGACTGGACGCAGTCGTCGGATGACGCCGAATATTACCGGCAGAATCCCATTCACGATTCGATTCATGGCGCATGATCTTATCCGAAAACCGGTTCCCGCTTTTCGGGATCATGCGCGGCTGATTACATCCGCAACAGCCGCTTGGCGTTGCCGCTCAATATCTTGACCTTGTCTTCGTCGGACAACGGGATGTCCTTCATCCATTCCGTGGCCGGCGGATTCATCACGAACGGCCAGTCGACCGCGAACAAGATGTGGTCGATGCCCATCTCCATGACGCAGCACAGCAGCGCCGGATTGGAGAAGAAGCCGCTGGTGGTGACGAAGAAGTTCTTGCAGAAAATATCGCGGAAACTCATCGGCTTCTGGCCCGGCCGCTTGAGCGAGGCATCTATGCGCCAGACCAGGAACGGCAGTGTCTCGCCGAAATGGCCGAGGACGATTTTCAGGTTGGAATGTTTCTCGAACACGCCCGAGAGCACCAGCCGGATGGCTTGGGTGGCGGTTTCCACCGTGTAGCCCCAGCCGGGGCGCACCACGAGCGGGAAATCCTTGGCGTATTCCTGCAGATAGATTTCCGTCACCGTCGGATGCGGCAGCGAGGGATGGAAGTAGATCGGCACGTCGAGCTTTTCGGCGCGCTCGTAGATCGGCCAGTATTTCTTGCCGTCGAGGAATTCGCCATTGGTCATGCCGTGTAGCATGGCGCCCTTGAAGCCTAGCTTGGTGACGGCGCGCTCGAGTTCGTCGGCGGCGGCTTTTGGGTCGATCGTCGGCAGCGCCGCGAAGGCGGCAAAACGCTTGGGATTGGCCGCGCAGACCTTGGCCAGCCGGTCGTTGACCTGCGAGGCGAGCGTGGCCGCAATCTCGATTGGAAGCTTCTGGGTCGAAGGCGCGCCGTGCGAGAGCACCTGGATATCGATGCCGGCCTCGTCCATCTCCTTAAGCCGCAGGCTGCCCATATCGTAGAGCCGCTCGTCGGTCTCGTTGCCGCGGCCTGCTTCCGGGCCGGTGAAATGCTTGGCCAGCTCCGGATCCCAATAGTGCTCTTCGATGGCGATGACCGGGCAATTCGGTTTCTTGAACATAACGCTTCCCCCGCTTTTGAGACTTTTGTCGTAGCAACCGCGGCGTCCGCTGTCACGGCCTCTCCGTGCCACGCACGTCATGGACTCGTCATGCGTGTGGCGCGCGCGTTTCCGCCTAAAAAGATTGTGCGGAAAGCTTTGGCCTTTTGCCCGACTCAGTTATGCAGAATCGATGCTGCCGATTCTCCGAATTATTCCAGTAGGCGGCGTACTTCTCGCCATCATGATCCTGGTCCTGGCGCTCAGCCCGCCGGGCGGCATGAATTCAGCTTTAACTCCGCTCGCTTTGTTGGCCCGCGGCCCGCTGCTGCAACTGGGCGATCACCCGGAGTGGCGGCAATTCCTCATTCTCTCGGCGGTCCGGCGCGCCGATGAGCTCAACCGCCTGCGCGATTTGCCGGATGACGAGACCGGTTCGATCACTGCGACGGCGACCATTCCAATCGAGATCGGCGAGCCATCGTCAGTGGAATTGCCGGTCACCGCGTCGCGGGAAATGCCGGCGGCAATCAAGACACCGGAGCAGATCAAGGCGCCGGGCGAGATCCGGAAAAAACGCGCGCACCGCGCCCGCCGCGCGAAGTCGGTCGCGGCGCCGAATCCAGCGCCGAAAAGCGACGTCTTTGAATCGATATTTGCCCCACAGACCCGGCAAAGGTCTGGATCTGATCAGCAGACCAGCCGGGGGGCCAGCGACAACTCACAGGCAAGCGAGCCTGTGCCCGACCGCATGACCCTCAACTAGCCCTAAGTTATTTGAAGTTGGGGCTGCCCGGCCCCATGGCCGGAGGGCCCGCGTTGCCGCCGGCGGACGCAAAGGCCTCGAGCGGATTGTCGTTGCTCCTACCCTTGCTCTTGGCGGCAAAATAATAGCCCGCGGCATAATAATGCACCGTCCGGTCGGGATTGCCGCCAGCGGTGTGATAGGCGCCAGCGAGATACTTCACCGCGTAGGTCATGTTGGTGTCGGCATCGAGCAGGCCTGCGGCCGAACCCTGATAACCCATGGCGCGCGCAGTACCGAGACGGATCTGCATCAGGCCGTAATTGCCCTTGCTGATGACGCCGGGACGGCCGCCGCTCTCGCGCTTGATGATGCGACGGACGATAGCTTCCGGCAGATTGTTGGCGGCGGCATGTTTCGCGATCAGGGAATCCAGATTGCCGTTAGCGTCGAGCCCGGCCGTGCGCTGATCTTGCGCGAAAGCAACCGGAGCGGCGACAGCCGCGGCAAAAATAGCGGTAAGGCAAAGTTTGCGAATCATGTCGGCTCCAAATTTTTGGGAAGGCGCGCCTTGTCGCGGCGAACTCAGGCAACTTTGTGACTTAACTGAGTCAACTCAGGCCGGGTTCATCACGAAATGAGTCACGCTGTTACTGGAGCCGTGAACGCCAATACGGGGCGCGGTTGCACTCTCCCTTGATCCAGATCAAGGCCCCAAACAGGCGGCCGTCTTAATTTTCCAGGATCGGGAAAAGGGGTTAGCCATGCCGACAGTATCCATCATCGTCATCGCCGGGATCGTTTCAGTGTTTGCCATATTCGCCGTGACCATGGCCTGGGTCGACTACTACACCCGCAATGTGCGCGTGCCGGGCGCGAGATATTTCGGCGCGCACGAGCCGGCCGAGTAGGTCGGGGCACCGATGGTCGGCGCTTCGCGCGCCGTGTAGTCTTCATCCTTGCGTCGGGCCACGGCGCGGGAGGAAGCAAGCATGAGCACGCCGCCGAATGACATCACGCTGGAGGACCGCCTGCGCGCGGTCGAAGATAAACTTGCGATCTATCATTTGATCGCCAGTCACCCCCCGGCCGCCGACACCGGCACCGAGACCTATTACCGCAACGCCTTTGCCCCCGACGGTGTGATCGACCTCGGCACCAAGACCGCCACCGGCAATGAGAACATCGGCGCCGTGGTGAAAACGCCCGAGCACCAAGCCGCGATCGCGGTGGGGCTGTGCCATTTCGCCGGCCTGCCGCGCGTGGAGCTGCATGGCGACACGGCGATTGCGATTTCCTACTTGCAGGTGCTCACGCCGGACAAGAACGCCAAGGCCGTAGAGCTTTCAGGACATGGCCTGTCGAGCGGCTATCGCATTCACCGGCTCGGCGCCAACCGCTGGGATCTCAAACGCACCAAGGACGGCTGGAAGGTGGCGCGGCGCGCCTACCGCATGTTGGACGGCGGCAAGGAAGGCCCTGAGATGTTGCGCCAGGCCGTGACAAGATAGACAATAATCATACGAAAAAATTTCACAGGGAGAGTGACATGCCGAAGGCCTATTGGGTGGTGACGTACCGGTCGGTGAAAAATCCGGAAGCCTGGCAGGCCTATGCCAAGCTCGCCGCGCCAGCGATTCAAGGCGCCGGCGGCCGCTTTATCGTGCGCAACAAGCCGGCCAAAACCTACGAGGCCGGCCTGAACGAGCGCGTGGTGATGGTGGAATTCGACGGCCTCGACCAGGCGCTGGCCTGCCACGAAACGCCCGCCTACAAGGAAGCGCTCAAGGCGCTGGGCACCGGCAATGTCGAGCGCGACATGCGCGTGGTCGAAGGCGTCTAGACCTCACTCGCCGACGAACGGATAACGCCTCTGCGCGGCGCGAGCCATTTGCTGCGCCTCGGCAAAGACGTCGAGCGCCGCGTTCAGGAACGCGACGACGCGCGTGAAGTTCGGAAATGCCCAGGCTTCCGGAACGTGGGTGGCGCGAATTCGGTAGGTAGCCATTTCGATCGGTCTCCTTCGTAGAATTAAATTTTTACCAGCGCGATTGGTTGGACAAGAACCGGCGCTCGATCTCGCGCTCGGCTTCGTCGGTGAACTTGCCGCCGGCGCCGTGGAGGTAGCGCGCAATTTCGCGCTCGGCCTGGCGCGTGCGCGCAGCCATCATCGCGGTGTAAAGCCAGCTGAGGAACGAAGGCTTGCTAACTTTTTCGGTTTTGTTGGAGGCTTTGGTGAAAGCCAAATCGCGCGCAGCGAGTCCGACTGAGGTGTAGGCCATTGAAACATCTCCTCTTGTGAGGCCCGACGATTCCCTGGTGTCCCTCGTTTTTTCTTATTGTTGAGGAGAAGATACACGCATGGTGCGGTGCACAGTAGGCACAAGGCGACATGCGAACCATGCGCGAGACTCATGCGCAGCGTCGTCTTTGTGTCGCATTACGATGCAACTGATTCACAATTCGGCGCGAAGCGCCTAATGCGACAGCATGTGTGACAAGCGCGCCATTTTTTCGCCACAGCTGCGAAGAAAATATTAACCAACTGCCGGCGCGCGATGCAAAACGCCTGCGAATACGCCGCGCAGCGCACGAATCGACCACGGTAACGCCGCACCAATATGGCCGATTGCCAAAGAGGCAGCACAACCCTATATAGACCGAGTTCGAATTTTAGCCGGACTTGTTGTTTCGGTCCCACGGGGCCTTTTCCCAAGAACTCGCAAAAATCCGGATATGAGGCCCATGCGAATGGTTTGCATGGGGCATAGACGCACTGTTTTGCGTTTTTCCAAAGGAGGCCACTATGGCCA
>JAYTFS010000434.1:0-2910 GCA_043734185.1 Pseudolabrys sp.
TGATTGGAACCTTTGGGGACTCGCGCGCTGTTCAACACAAGCCCGATATATCCAAACCTATATATCCGAAAAAAACGATATATCTGTCCAGATATATCCAAAAGACTCACATCACATCGATGCATCGACTGGTGCACAAAATTAACGATTGCTTGCATCTCGCGGGGTAAGGATCATGACAGTGCGATGACAACGCTGCACGCTCGACTGGCGTGAGCACGCGTGACATCGCGCATGAAACTTTGGTATCAACGAGAAGTAGGCCGTGGGCGAACAGTTCGGCGGAACGCGCCAGGCATAAGCGGCTCGTCCCTGTCAGCTACTGCACGACGTCGAGTTTGACATTGGCGACGCCCTTTCCAACCATTCCGAGCGCATTCGCCGCGGAATAGGAGACGTCGACGACGCGCCCCTGGACGTAGGGACCGCGGTCATTGACCCGCACCGTCACGGACTTGCCGCTCGAGACATCCGTCACGCGCAGCTTGGTGCCGAACGGCAATGTCGGATGGGCTGCGGTCATTTCCATGGTGTTGAATTTTTCACCGCTCGCGGTCTTGGTGCCCTCGGTGTAGAAGCTGGCCACCCCATGTGAGTCCGCAATTGTATCGCCGGCATCCCTGCGCGGCGCGAATGGGGCACGCTTTCTCACCGCCGCTACGCGCCTTTTTATCATGGGCGACGTCGTTCGATCATGATCCAGCGACGCCACCCGGCTGGCGCGAATTTCGGATTTCTGGGAGACGACCGAGGACTGCGCGCAGGCAGCAAGCGACGCCGCGGCCACGCCGACGGCAAGCAGCCGGATGACGTTCGCTGCGGCCGGCACCAAAGTCGCCCAGCATTGCGTGCGACCCGTTGCAATATCGACGTACGACGTAAAAGCGCGGCCGATGGACATGTTGCAATCCCCAACTTGCGCCCCAGCCCAAGCCGAAAACCAACACGCCTATCGTCCGAATCCAATCGGGGCAGAACCGGGGCCGGAAAAAGTCAGACCTGGTCCCGCCAGCGCAATTCCCTTCGAGTGTGGTGATTGGGTCACAGCGAGCGCGATATGCGCGTAGATTCCATGGGGCTCGCTTGCGCCGTGCCCAGCATTGTCACCGCAGCAATAGTTGGTGGGCACGTTGCGCTTTGCCCACCCTACGCGGTCTCACTTGCCTTCTTCAGACGTAAAAAACTTCGTCCCATCGAAAAAACGGTTCGGACGATTGAAGACGGAGATAAACGTCGCCCCGTTGGGTGAATGCGCAACATGGATGTTGCCGCCCGGGCGCCACACGAAGTCACCGGCGCCACAGCTCCCCTCGGCGTCTTCCAGCGATCCTTCGAGCATAAAAGTCTGTTCGAGCGCGGTGTGCTCGTGCAGCGGCACGATCGCACCGGGCGCCATCCTGAACAGGATGGTCGAGCGCCCGTCGTCATCCCTGTAGAGGATCTTCATCTCGATGCCGTCGAAGTCCGTTTTCTGCCAGGGCATCGACGATGCCGCGACGAAGGTCGAGCGAAGTTCGGGCGGGTTGACGGGCACAGGCTTGTTCATGGCTGCTTCTCCGAAAACATTTGACAGTTTAGATCCAGTCGATGGGCCAACAGCGGTCGTGTTATGAAGCCGTTGGCGAGCGTCCGTCAAGGCTGCCACGCTACTTGCAGGCAACATGCGCCGCGTGAGAACATTGGATTCCGAGCGTCTTCCTGCTCGGCTTCGCCTATTTCGGATTGATGGGGTGACGCATTTGAACATTCGAGTTGATAGCCTGATAGAAGGCGCTGAACGTGCCGTTGGGACTGTTGTCATCATTGATGTCTTTCGCGCCTTCACGACGGCCGCTGTCGCGTTTGCCAATGGTGCAGCCAAGATCATCATGGTCCGCGATGTCGAGGAGGCCCTCGCGCTGCGCGCTGCCGGCGTCGGACACCTTTGCATGGGCGAAGTCGGAGGCCGTGCACCTCCCGGCTTCGATTTCGGTAACTCCCCTTTCGAGCTTTCGCAGGCTGATCTCGAAGGCCGCACCGTTCTTCAGCGCACCAGCGCCGGCACGCAAGGCATCGTCGCCGCCAAGCGGGCTACTCGACTCTATGCCGGATCGCTGGTGACGGCTACTGCGACCGCCCGCGCCGTTCTCAGACAGTCGCCGGAGGAGGTAACATTGGTGGCAATGGGCCTGGATGGCACCCGCCGCTCAGATGAGGATGAACTCTGCGCTATTCATCTTCGCAATCTTCTGCAGGGCCGGCCTGGCAATCCGTCCGGAACGCGCGACGTCATCCTGGCAGGACCACAGATCCCAGCTTTCCACGATCCGGCCAAGCCCCATTTGCATCCCGCCGACCTCGATATCGCACTCGATATCGACCGGTATGATTTTTCGGTGCGCATCGGCTTTGAGGACGGCCGACTGGTCGCTCGAAAAGAGCCGGGTTGATCGCGGCATCAACATCGGCGGCCCTTCGCTGCGACCCGTTGACTCAGGAAATCTCGTAGACCGATACCTTGTCCGCAATGCCGCTCAACGCCACGCTTCTGGGTGTTGGCTTCAGCCCCTTGGTCTCAAGCAGAGCCCGGGCTTTTGCATTCTCCACCACCTGCTCCGTCACCACGATCGAGCGCGACGCCGCAAGGCCCTGGACGCGTGAGGCGATGTTCACCGTCTGGCCAAAATAGTCCTGCTGGGCGTTGAGCGTGACCGCCAGGCACGATCCCTCGTGGATACCCATCTTGAGGCTCAGGCTCTGATGCTGGCGCTCGGCGCCGAGATCGCTCATCGCCTCGCGCATCCGGATGGCCGCGGCAATGGCGCGGTCCGGCGTCTCGAACGTCGCCATTACGGCGTCGCCAATGGTCTTGACGACGGCGCCCCGTTCCGAGGCAATGATCTCCTGCAGCAGCCTGAAATGCTCGTTGAC
>JAYTFS010000435.1:0-4068 GCA_043734185.1 Pseudolabrys sp.
CGGCGCTGCTGCTGCTCAGCCTCGCCACAACGGCGCCTGTCAGCGCGGCCGGTCCGGGGCCTGAGTTCAAGCTGCGGACGAATGCGGATGAGATTTTCACCTCGCCTGACCGGCAAATTCGGGTCGAGCAGTACGCCGCGGATAAGGCGACGAAGGTTTCCTGTACCAGTTCTGGACCTTCGACGAAGACCGCCAACACCCCTCGCTGCTGAATCCCGGGGAAACTACCGATCTTGCCGGCTACCCCGCAGGCTTTCGATTTAGCGCCGACAGCCAGTGGCTGGTGCGAATGCAGAAAACGGCAGCGGGATTTCAGGATTTGTTTCTGTATCGGCGGAACGGCAATGACTTCTCGTCCGCAACCAAGAAGCCGCTGAGCGAGTTGGCCTGGGATTACTTCTGGGCCTCGCCGGCATCCAAAAAACTGCATCGCGACCCCAAGGACCGGGATTCGCTCAGTCACGTTTTCGCCGCCCTCGTCAAAGGGATGGACGACAATTACGCTTGGTTGGGCCTGAAGTGGCCCGATAGTCGTTACGTCGTGATCAGCCTCAACTTCGACGCCCAGGGGGAGGATAAGCCGCTGCCCTATATCGAGGACTGGCATTGCGTCTATGACCTCAAAACAGGGGTATTTTCGGTGCCTGCCGCGTTTGCCGAGCATAACGCCCGGGCCTTCACGACCCCTCGTCCCAAGCGGAAATAGCCAAGGCGCAGGCGCGCCACCAGCCGGTCCGTAACCTTCCGGAACGGGCCGCAAAAGGCTGGTATCTGGAGGGCAAATCAGTATGTTGCAGCCCGAAACCGCCTCGATGGCCGCCGGACACAATTGTCCTGATGGGTCGGAGGCCAGAAATTCAGGAAAACAGCTTTGAAAGTCATCGCCAGTTCTATTCGCAAGGGCAACGTCATCGAGCAAGAGGGCAAGCTCTATGTGGTTCTGACCGCTGAAAACATTCATCCCGGCAAGGGAACCCCGGTCAGCCAGATCGAAATGCGCCGGATCGGCGACGGCGTGAAGATTTCGGGACGCTACAAGACCACCGACCAGGTCGAGAAGGCGACGATCGAGGACCACAATTTCAACTACCTCTATGAGGACGGCGACGGCTTCCATTTCATGAATGCCGAGAACTACGACCAGGTCCAGGTGTCCAAGGAGATCATCGGCTCGGCCGCGCCTTATCTGCAGGAGAACATGTCGGTGAAGCTTTCGCTGCACGACATGATTCCGGTCGCGATCACGATGCCGCAGCGCGCGACCCTGGAAGTCGTCGAAACCGAGCCGGTCACCAAGGGCCAGACCGCGTCGTCCTCCTACAAGCCCGCCATCCTTTCCAACGGCGTGCGCACCAACGTGCCGCCGCACGTCGGAACCGGAACGCGGATCGTGATCATGACCGAGGACGGTTCCTACGTTGAGCGCGCCAAGGATTAGGCGCTGACGACAACGGGCACCCGCCGGGGGGCGATGCATTTGGATATGAAGGCTGTCCGCTTGCTCACGCGTTGGCTGGCAGCCTTCTGTTTGCTTCCCGCCGGCCTGACCGGCGCTTCGGCGGAGGAGTTCAGAACGCCTTCGATCTCCGCCGTCCGTGTCGAATGGCGCGCGGTGCTGGATCAGCTTCGCTCCGAGATCAACGCCCAGCCGACGATCGCATCCGCCTTCACCTTCGCCAGCCAGCGGCGGGCGCCGCGATCCGATCCGCGTTCGATGCCGGCGCTGGTGCAACTGAACGCGATCACCTCGCTGGTCTTTCCCGGGATCGGACACAGTCCGGTTCCGGTGCTGTTGCCGTTCGACACCGCAAGCTATCTCGAAGCGCGGCAGAGCGGTGTTCCCGACAGCGTGTCGGTATCGCGCCATCAGGCCGACTTCCGCCCCGCCGACCTGTTTCACGCAGGTTCCGCCGGCTACGATGCGATGTTTGCGTTCGAGCCGGGTGCCGGAGATGGCATGCCGCAACGGACCTACGCCAAGCCGGTCGAGGTGCACATCACCGGCTCGATCCTGACTTACGACCTCGCCGATCCCCTCGCTGGCAAGGGCGAGCCGGTCAAGGCGCTGGCGGCGCAATTCCCCGATATGCGGCGCTTCATCCGCGAAGGCTATGTGCGTTACGCCTTCACGCGCTTCGGCGTGCCCTACGTGGTTTCGATCCAGTGCCTCGACTCGACGCCGCGCGCACGGCGGCTGGCCTGCCGCGAGGCCTATCCGGTCGCGGAACGATTTCTGAAGGCGCTGCGGATCGTCGGCGGACAACCCTCGCGGCCACGCCGGGACATTTCCTCCGAGATTGCCGAACGGCCGATCGCGCCCTCGCCCGACTTCACTTATCGCCCGAGCGGCGAGATCGTCGCCAACAGCGGCTCGCGCAAGCAGGGTGGCCGCGTTGATCTGACGGCCTATTCGCAGATCCGGTTTCCGCTGGAAAAGGCGCCCGCCTTCGTCCGCTCGCAGTCCTTCGGCAGGCGCAAACCCGGCGAACGCGGATATCCCTGGCAGGACAATTTCTGTGAGGCGCGCAGTTTCGAGGTCGGCCAATGCGCCGCCGGCTTCGGCCATCAGGGGCAGGATATCCGCCCCGGTTCGTGCTCGCCGATCAACAGCGAAAGTCCCGGCAGTTGCGATCCGAAGCAGCAGGCGATCGTCGCGGTTCGCGACGGCATCCTGATCCGTTCGCTGAAACAGCAGGCGGCGACGCTGCAGGTCAACAGCCGCAACGAACATATCCGCTTCCGCTACATGCACATGAATCCGTCCAGCATGGACGCGGACGGCGTCCTCAACGGCCGCCAGGTCGCCGAGGGCGAAAAGATCGGCGTCGCCTCGAACTATCTCGACCATCCCAACGGCACCTCGCTGCATCTGCATTTCGACGTGCAGGTGTTCACGCGCGACGGCTGGATCTGGGTCAATCCCTACACCACGCTGATCTCGGCCTATGAACGGCTGCTCCGCGGCCGCGGCCACGAGCTCGGCACCGACCCTGCCGCGCCGGCCGCTGTCGCCCACGCGCTGCCGCAAGAGGTCCTTCGTCCCGATACGCAGGAAGGCAGCGAAGGCGGCGACAACTGACGTCCGTTTGTTACGAAGCCGCCGCACCGGCCGCCTTCTGCCGCGCCGGCGGGGTCCAGCGAAAGGCGGCGCCGAACCGGTTCCAGACATTGATCGAGGCGATCGCGGACGTGAGATAGGCCAGTTCTTTTTCCGAAAACTCGGCGCTGGCCTGCGCATAGACCTCGTCGCTGACGCCCGAGGTGAGTAATGTCAGCGCTTCGGTCCAGGCCAATGCGGCGCGTTCTCGGGCAGAGAATTGCGGGGCCTCGCGCCACACCACGACCAGGTTGAGCTTGTCGTTCGACATGCCCAGGCTCTCGCTTTGCAGAATGTGATACTGCACGCAAAAGGCGCAACCGTTGATCTGCGAGGCGCGCAGCTTGATCAATTCGAGCAGTTGCTTGTCGATGCCGGCCGCAGCCGCGACCTTGCCGAGCGCCAGCACGGCATCATAGGCTTCGGGCGCCAGCGCCATGAAATCCTTATATTCCTTGCGGGCATGTGACATGTTCATCGCCTTATGTTATCAGTGTACTGATTTAATATAAGAGCACTGATATGATACGCAAGATCAGAACTCCGGGGAAAACCAAACCGCGAAAGTTGCAAAAATCGCCGGCGAAAACGCCGAAAAAGTCCCAAAAATCCCCCGCGGCAAAAAATCGATCGCGCAAGCAATCCGCTCGCGCAAAATCTTCCCGGCGCCGGAAACAATCCGCCCCCAATCCCGTGCTCGCGATGATCCGCCCGCCGCCGCCCGGCCAAGGCAAACGCGGCGCGCAAGGCCACCTCGCCTATCTGCTGCGGCAGGCCCAAGCCGCGACCCGGCTGACGATCGATCGGGCGCTGGCCGAACTCGGTGTCACCTCGGCGCAATTCGTGGTGCTGACGATGCTGCGGGCCTATCCGGGCCTCTCGGGTGCCGATGTGGCGCGGGTGGCGCTGCTGACCCCGCAAACCGTCGGCGTGATCATCGGCAACCTCGAACGCGACGGCGCGATCCGGAA
>JAYTFS010000436.1:0-19919 GCA_043734185.1 Pseudolabrys sp.
GTCTTCGAGGCAGTTCGGACGACCAAAGGCGCGATGAACAATGCTGGACCTAACGTTCACGCCTGCGTATTGCTGCTTCGCCCTTTTGTGTTGTCCTGAACCGCTGTCGCGGGCGGCTTCAAGAAGGCTTCGAAACGCTCCCTAACAATGGCGTAGCACTCGCACGATGCCTTTTCGAGGCTGTGACGGTTGAGAACCTGAATCGTGCCGCGGCGATAGCTGATAAGGCCGGCCGTCTGCATGGATTGCGCCGCAAGCGTCACCGACTTGCGATTAGCACCCAAGATGTGGGCGAGGAATTCGTGGGTATACGTCAGGGATTCGCCTTCCGCCCGATCGTGCATCATGAGCAGCCAACGGCACATTCTCTCTTCGGTCGTATGCATGGCGTTGCAAGCGACAGTCTGTTGGACTTGTGACAGGAGCGTCTCCGAGTAGCTGACGAACAGATTGCGAACGTGTTCGCTATTTTTGAATTCGGATTGCAACAATTCGATTGGGCAGCGAGCCATGCTGCCCTCCAACTGCACGATGCATCGGTTAAACGAGACGCGGCTGTACATGGCGGCGAAAAGTCCGAATGCTCCTTCGCGGCCTATGTTTGCGGTCTCAATGGCCGAGCCGTTTTCTAAAACGGTCAGCAGCGAGAGGACGGCCCCCTGCGGAAAATATGCGTGCTTGAGAAGGCCGCCAGCCTCGCAAACGACGGCCCCGAGCTTGAGCTCAACCGGCTCAAGATGTGGATCGATCCGCTTCCGGCTCTCAGGCTCCAATGCATCGAGCAATTGGTTACTCAGCACATTCTTTATAATTTTTAACATGATGCTATCATTGGTAGGGCTGCCAAGACGATTCCTACGCAGTTCAGCGCGTTGGCGGCCCCAAGTCTGAGCAAAATAGCTCATACTCCTTATCCGGCTGCCACGCGGTAGTTTAAATTTACGCGGCAATCAGCGAACGGATCTCGGAAATCAATTTCTCGGCATGATACGGCTTGGCGAAAAAGCGGCTTTCCGTGGGCAAGTCGCAACTCGACACTCGGCTGGATACGACGATAATCTTGATGGGCGGCCAGCGGTCACGCACCGCATGCGCGAGTTTCACCCCATCCATGCTGCCCGGCATTTCGATGTCTGTGAGCAACAAAGCAATGTCGGAGCGAACTTTCAAAATGGCCAGGGCTTCATCGGCATTGTCGGCGTGGAGCGCCACGAAGCCGGCTGCCTCCACGATATCAACCGTGAGCAACTTCAAAAGTTGATCATCTTCCACGATCAAAATGGCAGATGGGAGCGGTTTGCCATCTATCATGTCGTCCGCGTCTTACCATCGGCAAGTTGCTGGCCGGCATTCGCGCTCGGGCCTGCAACCGCCATACCGAACCAGAGCCGCCCCATCCGAGCGAAGTGCGACTGCGTATTGGGATTGGGAGCGTCACATGCCAATTGCATGCAGTCCGCTTCTAGACGGAGGCACTCCAAAGCGTGTTTTCGCAATTGTTCCGGCTTGGACACAGCGCACCTCTCGTAAGCCCCGGGACGCCGTCATCGCACGCGTGGCCTGTTCTGTCGGTGGTCTACACCACAGAGAAAAACCTTGAGATGTGTCATATCCAGATAAATTAGGCTCAAATCCCATCTTGGCTGAGGATGAAATGAACGACAGGTGGTGATTGGGAGTCTCTTTGGCGCTCACATGCTTCGGCGCTCACATGCTTCTTATGAGTTGTTTTGATCGCCACCGCCTTTTGGAATTTGCAATGGGGAATTACCCCATTGTCAGATAGCCGGAGATTTCATGCTCGATGAACGCGCCTTGTTGCGCAAGAAAATGCACGACGAATTTGCAGACCTTAAAAGATCCGCAATCGCTGAGCTTGAACGTCGCGGCTATGAGGTTCGCGGGAAAACCACCTTCCAAATCAGGCAAATCCTTAAACGGCGTCCGACTAAGTCGCCACTAGTTACCCTTTAGGCGGTCGATCTCATAAATGAAACAGACCTGTGACGTTCCCTGTTGGCACTTAGCGGACATTCCTGCCGCACCCATCGCGTGAATTCCGGCTGCTCGAATATATGATGCGTCGCAAAGAGCAGGTTCTAACGCGCGCCATGCTGCTGGAAGAAGTCTGAAACTACATATTTGTACCGCAGACGAATTTGGTTGATGTTCACATGGGACGGTTGCGACACAAAGTGGACCAGCCGAATGAATTGCCGATGATTCAAGTTGTCCGCGGCGTGGGTTTTATTCTCCGTGCGCCGGCCTGATTTTGCCTGCATCCCTACGTTTTACTCGGTGCTCGCTGTCACCTGCGCCATGGCCTTGTGCACCTTGGTGCTGTTCGGACTCGTTTATAAGCAGACCACCACCCACGTGAATGCATTGCCCTCCTACTATGACGCTAACGGCCGCAGTCAGTGCATATTATAAAAACAACGAAGAGGAACGTCACCGCTGTTCGAGCGTTGGTCTTTACATACAGATAGGAGGCCAAAAATGCGCAAATCAATCGCGCGCGAGGCGGCTATTGTTGTCTTGTCACTCACATTCGCCGCTTCGACAATCACGATCGCATCTGCAAAAGGACCAGGTGGCGGAGGTGGCGCGCCGCACCGCTTTAGTCAGGGCCACCAAACCGGTTGGAACGGCGGAAGTGTTCCGCCGGGATGGAGTAAGGGTAAAAAGGTCGGCTGGAACGGCATCCGCACTTCGCCACCCGGCTGGCGCTAACAGCTTACAAACATACCGAGGCCGCCTCAGTTGGCGGCCTCTTTCATTTTATTGAACACTCGCGGAGTAACTCCCTGACATTCACAGATGGGTCCGTGACAAAAACCTCAAACAGCGATGATCGCAATTTTGTCGGTCAAATTCCCTGTTCTCTCGTCAAGATTCCCTCATTAGCGAAAATAATTTCCTGATTCGTTGCTAAGGAATTTGCACCTCTGTGGCGTCTGCGCCATAATACCGAAAATTCCCTGTAAAATTCCCTGTTAGCAGGGAAGCTGGCCAGAGCAGGGTGCCATCTGCACTGTTGCGCCAGCCAACCAGTCCAGTCTCTAGAGATCTCACCTACAATGTCGCCAAGAAGCCCGCCGTTGGCGGGCTTCTTGCGTTAGACGGAAAATCTCTGGGTACCAAATTCGATATTTTTCGTGCGGCTGTACCGAAAATCTCCGTCGATCTTCAGCAAGGTGTCTGGTTTGTGGAGAATCGGGTCGGAGACCGTTCGATTGCACTGCATGACCGGGTTAGCAGTGCGCATACGCGCCTGTAACGGACCGCTCGAGACTGAAGAAGCGTTCTGGCTCTCTGGGTCTAGTTGCCGCGCAACCACTTTTTGGCGGCTTCGACCAGCGCTGACCATCCGGCCGAAAGCGTCCCAATGAATCCGGGTTGGGCTGCACGTCCGAGTTCTTCAACAGCGTGCCTATCACGGCCTGAGAGCATGCCTCGTCCAATGTCCAAAAAAGTACCATTTTACGACGTCGCTATCGCAAGGTCAGTACGTCATAAGCTGTGACGGGGCGATGAAAACCTTTGAGGTTGAGTTCGCCGGCCGGTTCGACATCGACCAGTTCTTCGATGGCCATGAAGACCTTGCGGTCCACCAATATTTGCCCCGCGTTGGCTTCTCCGCACAGCCGCGCGGCGAGGTTCACGACCGAACCTATGGCCGAATAATCGAAGCGGCCTTCAAATCCGATGCGGCCCATGGTGGCAAAGCCGTGCGATATTCCCAGACCAAAACCTAGCTCGTGGCCGTATTTGCGCCACTTCACCGCGAGTTTTCCGATTTCGTCGCGCATCTCCATCGCCATGCGAACCGCGCGTAGCGCGGGGTCCGTGCACGGCAGCGGGTCGTTGAAGAGAACCATGAGCCCGTCGCCGGCATATTTGTCTAGCGTGCCTTCGTGCTTGTGAATGAGCGTGCCGAGACAGGTGTGATATTCGCTCAATACGCCCATGACATCTTCGGGCTCGGCGCCTTCGGCAAAGGCTGTGAAGCCGCGCAGATCGCAAAACACGACGCTGACATCGCGGCGGTGGCTTTCCAAAACTTTCTCGTTGCCGGATGAAAGAATGAGCTCCGCCACTTGCGGCGCGAGAAACCGTTTCAGCCGTCCAACGCGCTCGATCTCCGTGATCTGCTCGGCGACACGCTGTTCCAGTGTCTTGTTCCAGGAGGAAAGGTCTGTCGCCTGCGCGGTGACCGTGTCGTGCAATTCCTTGATGCGCAGCACGGATTTGACGCGCGCGACCAGCGCCATCTGATCGACCGGCTTGGTCAGATATTCGTCGGCGCCAGCATCAAGACCTTCGACAACGTCTTTGCTGTCGGCTTTGGCGGTCACCAGGATGATCGGCATGAAGGGCAGCGTGGCATCCGTCTTGAGACGCTTAGTCACTTCGATGCCGTCGATTTTCGGCATCATCACGTCGAGAAGAATGAGGTCCGGCAGTGATATTTTGGCCGCGGCGATCGCTTCTTCGCCGTCCGCCGCCTGCAGCATCTCATAGCCATAGGTTTCCAGCCGCGTGACAAGGATGTCGCGATTAACCTCATTATCGTCGACGACCAGAATGCGTGGCGGCTTATGCATGACAGACTATTATTTCAAAAATTCATTGATCTTCGCCAGCAATTGGCGGGGACTATAGGGCTTGGTGACATAGGCGTCGCATCCGGCATCGCGTGCCTTGCCCTCGTCGCCGCTTAGCGCATAGGACGTCACCACGATGATTGGAATGGCCTTGAGGGCAGGGTTCGCCTTGATGCGGCGCGTCGCTTCGTAGCCGTCCATGACTGGCAGTTGGATGTCCATCAGGATCAGATCGGGTTTGTGCTTGCCGGCCTGCGCGACGGCTGCCTCGCCGTCATGCGCCTCGATCATCTCCATGTCGACGCTGCCCAGGAGATCGCGCAGGATCTGCCGGTTGTCTTCCTGGTCTTCGACCACGAGGATGCGCTTGGTCATGCTGGTTCTACCTGTCGCTCGACTTTGAGGGGGATGCTGAATGAGAATGTCGACCCGTGACCTAGCTGCGAGTCGACCCACAATTTGCCGCCATGCATTTCCACGATGCGTTTCGAAATGGCGAGCCCGAGGCCGGTGCCGCCTTTTTCCTTGGTCGTGGACGAATCGGCCTGCTGGAATTCCTCGAAGATCTTGTGCTGGTCTTCTATGGCAATGCCCGGGCCGGTGTCGCGCACCGCGATGGTGAACGACCCGTTGGCGGCTTCCGCCTTGATGGTGACCTCGCCTTTGTCGGTGAACTTGATCGAGTTGCCGACAAGGTTGAGCAGCACTTGCGTGAGACGGCGCTCGTCGCCGTGCGCGACGGGAAGTTTTTGCGGAAGTTCAACCTTCAAGTCGAGCTTCTTGTTCTTCGCCAGCGATTCGACCGAACTGAACACGCTGTGGACGATGTCCTTGACCGAGTAATCCGCCAGCGCCAGCGACAGTTGTCCGGCCTCGATCTTGGAAAGATCGAGCACGTCGTTGATCAGTCCGAGCAGGTGCTTGCCGTTGCTTTGCACGCGGGTGAGCACGCCGCGCATTTTTTCGGTCGGCTCGCCGTAGATATTGTCCATGATGAGTTCAGTATAGCCAAGTATCGCGTTCATCGGCGTGCGCAGCTCGTGGCTCATATTGGCGAGGAACTGCGACTTGTGCTTGCTCGCTTCCGCGAGTTGGCGGCTCTTGTCCTGGATTTCGTCAAACAGGCGTACGTTTTCCATGGCGATAACGGCCTGGTCGGTGAATGTCGTAACCAGATCGATCTGGCTCTCGGTGAAAGGGTTTACCTCGTCGCGGGTGAGAACGAAGACGCCGATCGTCATGCCCTCGCGCAACAGGGGCACGCCGAGATTGGTCCGGTAGCCGAAGGCCTTCTGATAACCCGACTGCTGATAATCCGGGTCGGCCAACACGTCGGGAATGTGAATGAGTTTTCCCTCTAAGGCGACCCGTCCCGTAACGCTGCCTTTGCCGGGTTTGAGGGGATGATCTCGCGCGAAAGCTTCCGCCTCGTGCGAGAAGCCGTAATTGGCAGCCAGGCGATATTCGTTACCCTGCAATTGGAAGATGACGCCTTTATCGGCCTCACAAAGCCGCGCGGCCGATGCGACCAGTGTGTCGAGCACCGTTTGCAGATCGAAGGCCGAGCGGCTGATGACCTTCAGCACCTCGGCGGTCGCAGTCTGCTGCTGGAGCGACCCGCTCAGATCGTCGGTGCGTTTCTGCAATTCATTGAGCAGGCGTGTATTTTCGATGGCGATCACAGCCTGCGCGGCGAAGTTTGTCACCAGCTCGATCTGCTTGTCGCTGAATGGGCGGACCTCCTGGCGGTAGATGACGATGGCGCCGATCAACTCGTCTTCCTTGAGCATCGGCACGCCGAGCAAGGTCCGCGCGCCGGCGGTATCGACCAGAGCGAGGATGCGAGGATTCTTCTCGAGGTAGCTTCGGTCGGTCCGCAGGTCGGGAACGTGCAGAACCTCTTTGGTTGTCACGAGCCGGTCGAGCGGAATGCCAGGATGATCGCGCAAGACAATCACCGGATTTCGCTGGTAGTCGTCGGCATAGTCTCGTTCGCCGTGCACCGCGACCGCGCGCAGATTATCGCCCTCACGCAGGAACAGATTGCCGAACTTGGCCTCGCAAATGCGGCTGGCGTTCGACAGCATGGCCTGGAACACCGGATCGAGTTCGCCTGGCGAACTCGAGATGACTTGCAGCACCTCGGAGGTCGCTGTCTGCTGGTCCAGCGACTCGCGCAATTCCGTGAGTAGTCGCGTGTTCTCGATGGCGATGACGGCCTGCGCGGCGAAGTTCGTGACCAGCTCGACTTGCTTGCCGGTGAAGGGCTTAACCTCCCGGCGATAAATCGTGATGACGCCGACAATTTCCTCATCCCGTATCATCGGCACGGAAAACTGTGTGCGGATGCCCGCTTCTTCGACGGCGGAAACCGGCAATAGTTCGCCGGCAAGGTAACCCGCGTCCTCGCGCATGTCGGGAACGTGGACCGGCTGGCGGGTGGCCAGTACGCGGGCCATCGGCACATGAGCCCCAATTTTAGACGCGGCGCCGCTGCGCCAGCGGTCCAGATAGGGCGCCGGCAAATCGCCGTGCATGGCGACGGCGCGCCATGCGTCGCCCTCGCGCAGCCACATCGCGCCGTAACTCGCTTCGCAAAGACGGGTGGCATTCGCGAGCATCGCGCTAAACACCGGCTCGAGCTCGCCGGGCGAGCTCGAGATGACGCGCAGCACTTCGGACGTTGCGGTCTGCTGCTCCAGGGAATCGCGCAATTCCGTGAGCAGGCGCGTATTCTCAATGGCGATGACAGCTTGAGCGGCGAAATTCGTGACCAGCTCGATCTGCTTGTCGGTGAACGGCCGCACTTCTTGGCGGTAAATGACTATCGCGCCAACCGCCTTCTGATCCTTCAACATGGGTACGGCTAGCAAAGTTCGAATCTTGAAAGTTTCCACGCCGATTACGGCTACTTGGTCATGGTTTAGATAAGATTGGTCCTCGCGCAAATCGGGAACATGCACCACGAGGCGACTGCTTGTGGCGCGGGCGGTCGGAAGGCTCGGCCCAGGATGGGCGACGACGCCGAGTGGAAGCCGCTCGTGATATTCGGCCGGTACGCCATGACTCGCCGCCAGCAGGAACCCGTCGTCTTGAGATAACCAGAGATTGGCGAATTTGGCGTCACAAATGCGTGTCGCGCTCTCCAGCATGGCCTGAAACACAGGCTCCAGTTCTCCCGGCGAACTCGAGATGACCTTAAGCACCTCGGAGGTCGCGGTCTGTTGCTCCAACGACTCGCTCAACTCGTGGGTGCGGGCCTCCACCTTCTGTTCCAAACCGGCATAGGATTCCTGCAACCGCCCGGCCATGTCGTTGAATTGATCCGCGAGCGCCTCCAGTTCGTCGCCGGTTTTGACGGTGATGCGTTGCGAGAGATCGCCCCCACCGATGCGCGCGGCGCCTGCGCGCAACGCCTGGATCGGCACCACCATCCGGCGAGCCAGAAATATGCCGGCAAGCGCCGCCAGACAGAGCGCGCCGAGCAAAACCAAAGCGGTGCGCTGGATCGAGGTGATCAGCGGCTCATAAGCTTCCTCGACCGGCAGTTCGACAAACACAGTCCAGCCGAGCGGTGCAACCGGCGCAAAGGCCGTCAGAACCTTACGGCCCTGGATGTCGGTCGCGGTCTCGATGTCGTCCGGAGCGCCGCCAGCTTCCTGACGTTGCGCCGCCTGGACTTGTACCAGGCGCGTCATATCCGTGTTGCGCAGGACGAGGCTGATGTCGGGATGCGCGATCAGGCGGCCTTGCGCGTCCACCACATAGGCGTGGCCGCGCTCGCCGACCTTGATCTTCGACACCACGTCCCAGATCAGCTTGAGATTGACTTCGGCAATGCTCACGCCGGCGTCGCGTCTGGTGCCGGCCAATGACAGAGTCATGTAGGGCTCGGACTCGCGGCGGAAATAGACCGGGCCGTAGTAGATCTTCTTCTTGACCGCCTCGGTGAATTTCGGGTCACTTGACAGATCGAGACCGCTGCCGACGACATCCATGGCGAGCCGCGATACGCGCAATTGCTCCTTGCCGCTAGCATCGACCTGCGCCAGCTCGGTGATGGCGGGAACCTGACGCAGCAGGCGCAGCGCATCGAAGCGGCGCTGCTCGATGGTTCCGACCGACCACAGCAGCTGCGTGGTCCAGCCGACCTGGCTTTCTATTTCCTTGATGAACTGTCCGATCTTGGCCGCGGCGGCATCCGCCTGCTCACGCTGGATCTGGATCAGCGCATCTTTATGTTCCCGATAGGAAACCCATATTTCGAAAATTCCGTTGGTCAGCAGCGCCACGCATACCACAGCAACGAACAATCCGGCATATTTCAGGAACAGGCGACTCCGAGTTTTGCGCGGCGCCACGTCGCCAGATATTTCGGCTTGCAGGGGTGCCGCGTGATCGGTCATTCGATCACCTCGTCGGCGCGGCCCCTGAGCGTGTCGGGTATTATGATGCCGAGCACCTTGGCAGTCTTGAGAATGATGACCAGTTCGAACTTAGTCGGCTGCTGCACCGGCAGATCCGCAGGTTTAGCGCCATTGAGGATTTTAGCAACGTACATGCCACACGCATAGTAGTAACTGCCTCTGGGGGCCTCGTTATCGGTCCGACTTGTGCGACGGTGATCGGGGCTTTGCTCCGTTGAGAAATAGCGCTATTGCCGAGCGCACGGTCTTCTCAATCGCTTTCGGCGATGACTGACGTGGCGATGTCAGCAGGGCGAGTTGATGCTCGCCGATCAACATATCGAGAAACAGCACAGCAAGCTGACGCGGATTTCCGCCTGCGAGCTTGCCGGCTGCTTGCTGCTTTTCGATCCAGTTGGCGACGATAGCATAGGCCGTATTCGGCCCCGATTCATAAAAGAAAGAGCCGACGGCCGGGAATGTCTTGCCGATCGACACCATCAAGCGATGCAGTTCAAGAATTTTCGGATTGAGCACCGACTTAAGGAAGTTGTCCCAATCCTGCGTCTTGCTCTGGAGCATCCCATCGATCAGGCCGCCGGTCCGCGCGCCAAGAACCGCGTCGTCTTCCAAGATAAAGATTGGCCGATCATGGGCTAGATTCGAGCCGATGATCGTCTTGTGACTGAGGAAACAGCCTTTCTCTCCGGGGCGCGATTCTCCCGGCACATTATTGTTTTTGACGAATTCGGTATCGACGGCGGAAAACCTGGATAAATTCCAATCCTGTTTTTTCAGCGCGTTGAAGTTTTTCTCGAAGTTCGTTTTTCGTTCGGCCGCCGAATCCAGATTTATGTAGAAGCAATCCATTCGGTTTTCCATGAGGCCGAATACTGGACGACTCATTTGTGATGGTAGTCGGGCTTTGACGGCGTCTCAATGGCGGGCGCTGGACAGGCACGGATGGAGAGAATAGGGAAAATCGACAAAGCAGCCCTCGGCGTTTCCGACAGGAGCATACGGTGAGATTGATCGCATTACTGTGCGGCCTATTGGCGTTGGTAGCGCCGGCGCAAGCGGCCTTCCCCGAGCGTCTTGTCACCATCGTATGCGCATCGGGAGCGGGCGGGGCGGTTGACGTCACCACACGGGTATTCGCGGAATATCTCTCGAGAGCGTTGGGCCAGCACATTGTCGTTCAGAACGAGCCTGGAGCAGGCAGCACAATCGCTATTGCCAGCGTGGCCAAGGCCAATCCTGATGGCTACACGCTGCTGACGATCGGCTCCGGTGTCGCGGTCGCCAGCGAGCTTTATCCGAATGCCAATGTCGATGTGCTGCGCGATCTCAAGCCTGTCACCATGGTCGGCGCCACGCCGCTGGTGTTGTTCGTCAACGGTTCCGTTCCGGCGAAGAACTACGCCGAGCTGATCTCGTGGCTGAAGTCCCATCCGGACGACGCGACAACCGGCAGCAATGGTCGCGGTTCGGCAGGCCATCTGTCGATCGAACTGCTCAATACAATGGCCGGCGTGAATATCCGCTACATTCCCTACAAGACCACGCCGCAGGCCCATACCGACCTCCTGGCGGGTCGATTGACGCTGATGATGACGTCCTCGCTCGCGGATCCATCAAAATATGGCGTGAAGCCGATGGCCGTCTCAACGTTGGAACGCTGGAGTACGATGCCAAACGTTCCGACGCTCGATGAGCTGGGCTTGAAGGGCTACGAGGCCGCCACCTGGGTTGCCATGATGGCCCCCAAAGGAACGCCGAAAGAAATTATCGATTTGATCAATGCTGCCATGACCAAGACGGTCGCCGATCCGGAGTTACGCAAGCGGCTCGACGAGATAGGCATCATCCCGCCGCGGCAAACCGGATCGGAATTCGCCGAAAAATACATTCAGCACGAGATCACGAAGTGGACCGAAATCCTGCGCAAGGCGCCTGAACGGCCCTAATTCTCGATTTGCTGGGATTTCGCCTTTTGAATGGCTTGCCACACGTTATATGGCGTGGCCGGCATCCTGATGTCGCGGACACCGAAATTGCTGAGCGCATCGACGATTGCGCTCACGATCACAGCCAGCGCCGATGTGGTGCCGCCTTCGCCGCCGGCTTTAATGCCGAGCGGATTGGTCGGCGAAAGCACCTCGACAATTTCGGTCGTGAAGGACGGGAGAAGATGGGCGCGCGGCATGCCGTAGTCCATGAACGAGCCGCACAGCGGCTGCCCTGAATCATCGACGACGCATTGCTCCCACAGCGCCTGGCCGACGCCCTGCGCAATCGCGCCGTGGGTCTGGCCATGGACGATGAGCGGATTGATGCAGCGTCCGACATCGTCCACCGAGGCATAGCGGGCGAGCGTCAGCCCGCCGGTATCGGGGTCGATCTCGATTTCGCAGACGGCGCAGCCGTTCGGAAATACCGGATCGTGCATCTCGTTGTCGGCGATGACGGCAAGTCCGCCGGCCATGTCATCCGGCAAGCTATGCCGGGGGATTTCCTGCGCCAGTTCAAGAAAATCGAAACTGCGGTTGGTGCCACGGCCCATGAACCGGCCATCATCGAAGTCGATATGGTCAGGGGTGATGCCGAGAATACGTGCCGCGATGCGTTTACCCTTGGCGATGAGTTGGGTTGCCGCCAACGAAAACACCGTCGCGGCATGACGCATGGAGCGCCCTGAATGCGTGCCGCCGCCGGCATGCACGACATCGGTATCGCCCATGATGATGCGTACGCTCTCGACCGGGACGCAGAGCAAATCCGACACGACTTGCGCGAAGCTTGTTTCATGGCCCTGTCCCGCTGGCTGGGTCCCGATCACCACATCGACACGGCCCTCCGGCGCAATCGTGATGCGGGCTTGTTCTTTGGGAGCGCCGATCGAGGATTCGACGTAATTGGCCAGACCGAGCCCCAATAGCTTGCCGCGTTTTTTGGCCTCGCGCCGCCGCGCCTTGAAGCCGTCCCAGTCGGCGATACGCATGGCGAGGTCCATGTTCTCCTCGTAACGGCCGCTGTCGTAGAGCATGCCGACGGCGTTGCGGTAAGGCATGGCGCTGGGCCGCACCAGATTGCGCCGCCGCAGCTTGATCCGGTCGATGTTGAGTTTCGATGCCGCGATGTCGATCAAGCGCTCGATGGCGAAAGTCACCTCGGGACGTCCCGAGCTGCGATAGGCTTGCGTCGGGATGGTGTTGGTGAAGACCGAAATCGCGCGCAATGACGCCACCGGGATCGCATAGCTGCCGGTGATCAGCCCGGAGCCTTTACTCAGCGGCGACAAGGAAACACACCGCGCGCCGGCATTGCTGATATTGGTCGCGCGCAACGCCAGGAATTTGCCCGACGCATCGAGCGCCAGTTCGTATTTGGCGATCAGGTCGCGGCCCTGATAATCGCTGATGAAACATTCCGACCGGGTCGAGAGGAACTTGACCGGGCGACGAAGTATCTGCGACGCCCACAGGATCAATCCGGATTCCACGTAGACGCGGTTGCGCGTACCGAAATTGCCGCCGACGTCGAACGACAACACGCGCAGGCGGTCAAGTTCGATGCCGAGCACCGTTGCGATCTCGCGCTTCTGGCGCACCGCGCCACCACTGCCGGCGTACAGGACATAGCGCCCGGTGTCCGCATCGTAGTTCGCCAGCGCCGCGCGCGGCTCCATCGGAACGCCGGTGACGCGGCCGATGTTGAAATCCATCGCGACGATATGCGCCGCTTTGGCAAAGGCGCGATCGGTCGCGGCCGCGTCGCCGAAATGCGTATCGACCAGGATATTGTTCGGCACTTCGTCCCAGACCGCCGGCGCACCCGTCTTCATCCCATCCCCGGAATGGGTGACGAAAGGGAGTTCGTCATAGACAACTGTCACGGCTTCGGCCGCGTCCATCGCCTGGGCGCGTGTTTCGGCCACCACCATGGCCACCGCCTCGCCGACATGGCGCGCTTTGTCGGCGGGCAGCAGCAAGTGAGGGCCGATGAAGATCTCGCTGCCGCCCGGCCCGGTCAACTTCATGTCGTCGCGCGTCTTCGGCAGCGGATCGTGTGGGATCGAACCAAGGCCGTCGGCGAGGCAATCGGCGCCGGTGTAGACGCCGAGCACGCCGGGCATCGCCAAGACCTTGCTCTTGTCGATGCTGACGATTCGCGCATGCGGATGCGGCGAACGCACCATCGCCGCATAGGTCTGTCCCGGAAAACTGAAATCGTCGCTGAATTGGCCTTGCCCGGCGATGAGCCGCGCATCTTCGTGCCGTACCATCGGCCGGCCGATGAAACGATAAGCGGTGTCCGGTTTAGTCATTGCAAAGCCGAAGCCACGAATGGGGGAACTAAGATGCCAAGAACAACGACATCTTTCGGTTTTTTGACGTTCGTTCAATTATCGCGTATTTGCAACCTATGAAACACCTGCCGGTCAAATCCTCCCGGCCGCCGCTTCTCGTCGGCATTACCGGCGCGTCGGGCGTCATCTACGGCGTGCGGCTGCTGGAATTGTTGCGCGAGTCCGGCGTCGATACCCACCTGATCGTATCGCGCGCGGCGCTGATGACGCTCGCGCACGAGACAAACCTGAAGATTGCGGATGTCGAGCGCCTCGCCACTGTCGTGCATTCGAACAACGATGTCGGCGCGGCCTGCTCGAGCGGCTCGTTTTCAACGCGCGGCATGGTGATTGCACCATGCTCGATCAAAACCATGTCGGAAATCGCGACCGGCAACACGGCGAACCTGATTTCGCGCGCCGCGGACGTTGTCTTGAAGGAGCGCCGGCGCTTGGTGCTGATGCTGCGGGAAACACCGCTTCATATCGGGCACATCCGTAACATGGCGACCGTGACGGAAGCTGGCTGCATCATCTATCCGCCCGTTCCCGCGTTTTACGCCATGCCAAAATCGATCGCTGAAATGGTGGATCACACGCTCGCTCGCGTTCTCGATCTTTTCGATATCGACGTCGGAAAGGCTCACCGCTGGACCGGCGAGCGCGAGAAGCTGAAGAAACGCGCAGAGACGGACAATTCGTAGTTGGTGAGGGCGAAACTGTGGCGCCGAGCGACTCGCGCGATACCGGCCCGCTTCAATATGACAACGAGTTCTGGCGCTTCTCGCTTGCCGTCTACGGGCAGCATGAGGTTGCCAACGAGTGCCTGCAACTGCAGCAGGCACTGGGGATCGATATCAATCTCTTGCTGTCTTGTGCGTGGCTTGGCGCGCGCGATGTTTCGTTGAGCAAAGCTACGATTGAAGCGGCTTCAAGCTCCGTCGCCGTGTGGCACGAAAATGTCGTGCGCCCGCTTCGCGGCGTGCGGCAGAAAATCAAATTGCTCAACCGCAATGACTTTGAAGGCTTCCGGGCAAAAGTCAAAGGGATGGAGCTTGAGGCGGAACAGATTGAGCAAGCGATTCTGTTTGAACATTCGAAAAAGATTCAGGGCAGTCGCGCTGACTGCCGCGATGCAATCGCTCAGAACGTCAAAAATTACATCACGATGAAGTCTAGCACAGCGCGACCTTCTGCGCCCCACTTGATCGATGCCGCGCGTCGCCTAGGCGTGTGAGCATCGCCTTATTTTTCTTTGGCGGCGTCCATCCCACGAATAACGCGCGCCCAGCGCTCGGTTTCGCTTTTGATGAAGCGGGCGAAGTCGTCTGGGCTTCCGCCGAGCGCATCCAGGCCTTGAACATGAAGCGCGCTGAGCGTGTCGGAGTCCTTCAGCGCCTCATTCGCCGCCTTGGAAATCTTGTCGATGATCGTCACCGGAGTGCCCGCCGGCGCGAGGATGCCATACCAAACGCCGGTATCGTAGCCGGGCAGGGCCGCTTCCGCGATTGTCGGTAGCTCTGGCGCGACGCTCGCACGTTTGGCCTGACTGGTCGCCAAGGCTTTGATCTTGCCGTCCTTAATAAGCCCCAGCGCGGTTGACGCAGGTGAAAACATGACCTGGATGCGGCCGGCCAGCAGATCAGTGACGGTTTGCGCACTGCCCGGGTACAGAATGCCCGTCATCTTTATTCCCGCCATCTGCTTGAACAGCTCGGTCGCCAGATGCGGTCCACTGCCGAGCCCGGATGCGCCATAGTTCAACGCATCCGGCTTTTGCTTGGCGAGCGCGATCAGTCCCTTCACGTCTTTGACGTCGAGGTCCGGGCTGACGACAAGGATGTTGGGAAGCGTGCCGATCAGGGCGATGGGCGCCAGGTCCTTTTCAAAATTGGGACCCTTGTCCGGCATCAGTGTTGTGTTGATGGTGGCCGCAATCGTCGCCAGCAGGAGCGTGTAGCCGTCCTTCGGCGCTTTGGTGACATACTCGGTAGCGATCATGCTGCTGGCGCCGGGGCGATTTTCGACGATGACCGTCTGTCCCAGCAGGTCCCCCAGTTTGCGGCTTACGATGCGGCCAGTGACGTCGCCGCTTGAGCCTGCGGCGAACCCAACAATCAGCCGGATGGGGCGGGTCGGGTAGGCCTCTTGCGCCAATGCAGGTTGCAGCGCGACAAGAGCAAGCATCGCGAGGAGGATCGCAAATGTTTTCAGTCGGGACACATTGAATTCCATACAGCCGAGGCCTGACTTTGCATGACAATATCATGGTACAATGTAAAGGCATTCAGCGTTCGTGAAATGCCCGCTGAGACCGGAGGCGCCCCATGAAATCGGATGTATTGCCAAAAGCACCGTCCGATTTGCAAGAACACATCGTGCGTCTCACCAAGCGCGGACTGGTCACTCGCATTGACCGGCGCATCGACAAAGATTCCGAACTTCACCCTCTCGCGCGCTGGCAGTTCCAAGGTGGACTGCGCGAGGAAGACCGGCGCGCTTTTCTATTCACGAATGTCGTCGGCGCGCATGGCGAGAGTTACGACATTCCAGTGCTGGTCGGTGGATTGGGCGCTTCTCCGGAGATTTACGCGACGGGGCTTGGCGTGTCGGTCGGCGAAATTGGTGCGCTGTGGTTGAGGGCGATGGCCAACCCGATTGCGCCGGTGCTGGTCGAAAAGGCGCCATGCCAGGAAGTTGTGCAGACTGGAAAAGAGTTGCTGGCTGAGCGCTGCGGCCTTGCCAGCCTGCCTGTGCCAATCTCCACCCCGGGATTTGACTCCGCTCCATACCTAACGGCGACGCTATGCGTGACGAAGGATCCCGATAACGGCATCCAGAACATGGGTACATATCGCGCCGCACTCAAAGCCAATGACCGCCTTGGCGTGCGCATGGCGTCACGGTTGAGTGGCGCCGGCGGATATCTGCATTGGAAGAAATACAAGAAGCTCGGCCAGCCGATGCCCTGCGCCATCGTGCTTGGTTGCGCCCCCGCTGTGCTGTTCACCGGGCCGCAGAAACTGCCGATTGATGTCGATGAGATGGGCGTCGCCGGCGGCCTGATGGGCAAGGCCGTCAATACCGTACGTTGCAAGACAATCGATCTGGTCGTGCCGGCCTATGCGGAAATCGTGATCGAAGGCCTGATCGACACGGATCTGCTGGAGCCGGAAGGCCCGTTTGGCGAGAGTCACGGCCACGTCGCGCTGGAGGACTTCAATATGTCTATGCGCGTGACGGCGATCACGCGCAAGCGCAAGCCGGTTTTCCTTTCGATCATCAGCCAGGTGACGCCAAGCGAATCCTCGGTCCTGAAAAAGGTCGCCTACGAGCCGATGTTTCTGGAGCATCTCAAGCACGTCCTCGGCGTGCGCGGCATCAAGCGCGTGGTGATGCATGAGCCGCTCACCAATTTACGCAAGGTGATCTTCCTTCAGTTTGAGCGCGGCACGCGGAAAACAGAAGTGTGGCGTGGCATGCAAGGCGCTTCGAGCTTGCAGGCGCAATGCGGAAAGCTCGTGATCGCCGTGTCCGAAGACATTTCGCCGGACAATGCCGACGCAATCTTCTGGTCTTTGGCGTACCGGTCGGATTTCATGGAAGATGTGCTGGTCACGCCGCACCGCTCAAGCGGTCATGGTCCCAAGTCCGGGCGTGCGGCAAGCGAAGGGACCATGTTGATCGACGCAACGCTCAAACATGACATGCCGCCTTTGGCGCTGCCGGCGGAAGAATTCATGACGCGCGCCAAGGATATTTGGCGCGAGCTCGATCTGCCGCCCATCGTACCGCAAGCGCCGTGGCATGGCTATCAGCTGGGCGATTGGGCCGACGAATACACCGGGTTTGCCAAAGCGGCCGTGGCTGGCGACTGGCGAGAAAACGGGACAGAAACCTACGGACGCCGGCACGGGAATCTGATACCGGAGACGCCGGTGCGGTCGGTCGAGACGCCGAAGAAGAAATAACGCCTACATCACCGCGCCGATTTGCCACGGCACGAATTCAAGGTCGCCGTAGCCGAGGTCTTCCGATTTAGTGTGGGCGCCGGACGCCACCTGCAAAACCTTGTCGAAGATCTCCTGGCCCTTTGCCTCAATGGACGTTCCATCGAGGACATCGCCGCAGTTGATGTCCATGTCGTCAGTCATGCGCCAGTACATGTCGGTATTGGTTGCAAGCTTGATCGAGGGCGCCGGCTTGCAGCCAAACGCCGAGCCGCGGCCCGTGGTGAAGCACATGACGTTGCAGCCACCAGCAACCTGGCCTGTGGCGCTGACCGGATCGAAGCCGGGCGTGTCCATGAACACAAAACCTTTTTCCTTTACCGGCTCGGCATATTCGTAAACCGCCCGCAACGTCGTGGTGCCGCCCTTGGCGGCGGCGCCCAATGATTTTTCCAGGATAGTCGTCAGTCCGCCGGCCTTGTTGCCCGGCGCCGGATTGTTGTTCATTTCGCCACCATTGCGTTGGGTGTAGTCCTCCCACCAGCGAATGCGCTCGACGAGTTTTTCACCGACCGCGCGATTGACCGCGCGGCGTGTCAGCAAATGTTCGGCGCCGTAAATTTCCGGTGTTTCTGCAAGCACAGCGGTGCCGCCATGCTTGACCAAAAGGTCGACGGCGGCGCCGAGCGATGGATTGGCAGTGATGCCGGAATAGCCGTCGGAGCCGCCGCATTGCAACGCCAGGGTGATTTCGGAAGCGGGCCGTGTCTCGCGCTTGGAGCGCGCGGCGACCGGCAACATGGCTTTGATGCGTTCAAGGCCTTGCTCGACGGTTTTCTTGGTGCCGCCGGTCGCTTGAATGGTCATGGTTTGAAAGTGGTCGCCTTCGACCATGCCGTATTCGTCCTTCATGCGGTCGATCTGAAAGACTTCGCAGCCCAGTCCCACCATCAAAGCAGCGCCGAGATTGGAGTGGGTCGCATAGCCCCATTGCGTCCGCCGCAACAGGTCCCAACCCTCGCCATAGGCCGCCATGCCGCAACCGCTGCCGTGAACAAAGGCAACAGCACCGTCGATTTCGGGGTAGCCGTCGAGAATTCCGCTTCGATTGACTTCCTCGGCAATGAATTTTGCAACCGACGCCGAGCAATTCACCGACGTCAGGATACCGATATAGTTTCGCGTGCCGGTTTTTCCGTTCGGCCGGACATAACCTTCGAAAGTCGCGCGCTGGTCCGAGGGCAGGACCTCGTCGTTTTTGGCGCCTTCGGCAAACTGATAATCGCGGGCAAAATCATGCAGCCCGACGTTGTGTTCGTGGACCCAATCGCCAGGCGAGATTGCTTTCGAGGCAAAGCCGATGGTTTGGCCATATTTCCGCACGGGCGCGCCTTCGCGGATGCCGGCTATCGCCATTTTATGCCCACGCGGCACGCGTTCCCGCGCGGTGACGCCCGCGACGTCGGCGCCGGCCACAATCTGATCGACGGCGACGACGACGTTGTCTTCGGGCGATAGGCGGATTGTCCTTGGGGTGCTCATGAATAACGCCTGACTTTGACGACCGCGCTGCAGCGTAAGCGTGGGCAGCGCACGGGATCCACGGCGTCAACGCTGTTGCGCGCGCCCGACTCCATAGTAACATGATTGCCAACAGGCGGCTTTAAAAACGACCGCCACCAGGGAGGCCACAACATGTCACGGACGCGCAGCCTAGCGCTCGGTCTTGCTTTCGCCATCGCACTATTCGGCACGGCCGGCTCCGCCGGTGCCCAGACCAAACTCAAATGGGCGCATGTTTATGAAGTCGCTGAGCCCTATCACACCGAGGCGCTGTGGGCGGCAGAGGAAATCAAGAAGCGCACCAACGGCCGCTACGAGATCGGTGTGTTCCCGGCCTCGCAGCTCGGCAATGAGAATCAGATCAATGAAGGACTGGGGCTCGGCACCGTAGACATCATCTACACCGGCACGTCGTTCGCAGGCTCGATCCACAAGCCGCTGGCGATCTCCGGCGCGCCTTTCATGCTGCGCGACTTCAATCACTGGAAGGCTTATCGCGACAGCACGCTGTTCCGTGACATCGCCAAAGGCTACGAGGACAAGACCAAGCACAAGATCATTGCGCTCACGTATTACGGAGAACGCATGGTCACCGCGAACAAGGAAATCAAGAAGCCCGAGGACATGAAGGGCATGAAACTGCGCGTGCCGCCGGCGCCGCTTTACCTGATGCTGGCGAAATCGGTCGGCGCCAACGCCACGCCGATAGCCTTCGCGGAAGTTTATCTGGCATTGCAGCAAGGCACCGTGGACGGTCAGGAAAATCCGCTGCCGACCATCATGGCGAAGAAATTCTATGAAGTGCAGACGCACATCATGCTGACCGGGCATATCGTCGAGTCTCTTCTCACCATCACTGGAAGCCATATCTGGGCAAAGCTGTCTGACGCCGACAAGAAGGTGTTCGAGGAGGTTTTGGCGCAGGCCGCGTCCAAGGCATCGGACGAAATTCGCGCTTCCGAGCAGAAGATCGCCGATCAGCTACGCAAGCTGGGCAAAACCGTGGTCGAAGTCGACCGCGAGGCGTTCCGCAAGGCGGCAATCC
>JAYTFS010000437.1:0-6556 GCA_043734185.1 Pseudolabrys sp.
TTGCGGACGCCGCGCCATCGAACGATCGCGCGGCTTTCGTCTTTGGAACAATAATCGGTAGAAAATTCACGGAGGATAAAATGGATCGCCGCAGTTTCGTCATTGGCACGACCGCATCGGCCGCCGCGCTCGTAGCGGCGCCGGCTTTTGCCCAAGAGGCTTACCCCTCGCACGCGATCACGATCATCAATGCGTTTCCGCCCGGCGGCATCAATGACATCGTGACGCGGCCGCTGGCTACGACCCTGGAGCCGATCCTCAAGCAACCGGTTGTGGTCGAAACCAAGGCCGGCGCCGCCGGACAGGTCGGCGCGCAGGTCGCAGCCTCCGCCAAGCCCGACGGCTATACGCTGCTGTCGCACAACACCGGAATCTCGGGCTATGCCGAAGTGGACAAGTTGTTCGGCCGCCCGACCAAGACCAATCGCTCCGACTTTATTCCACTCGCGCGCCTGATCGCCGATCCGGTTTTGATCCTGGTCAACGACCAGCAGCCCTACAAGACGCTAAAGGAGTTCCTCGCCGCCGCTAAGGCCGACCCGACAAAACTGGTCTTTAGTTCGGGTGGACTTTATGGCGCCAGCCACCTGCCGCTCGCCTACATGGAAAAGGCGACGGGACCGTTGAAGCTCCCTCACCTGCCGACCAATGGCGGCGGCCCGGCCATCACCGCCATCCTCGGCAACAATGCGCAAGTGACAACGCAATCGATCTCGGCCACGTTGCAGCACGCCAAGGCCGGCAAACTACGCCCGCTGGCGAACTTCGGTGCAAAGCGTTCCAAGCTGCTGCCCGATGTGCCGACGCTCAAGGAGCTCGGTTACGATGTCGAATATTATCTCTGGGTCGGTATTTTCGCGCCGAAGGGCACGCCGCCCGCGATCGTGACCACGCTGCGCGGCGCCATCAAGCAGGCCGTGCACAGCGAGGCCTTCACGACCGTGCTCACCAATGCCGGCCAGGAACTGGCTTATCTCGACGGCCCGGACTTCCAGAAATTCTGGGACATAGACGGTAAGCGCACCGACGAAGCGGTGATTTCGATCGGTCGGCAGGGATAAATAGATGATCCTGCGCGCAGATCATGTGGCGGGCGCCGCGTTCGTTGTGTTCGGCACGGCGATCATCGCCTTGAGCGGCGATCTGCCGGTCGGGCGGTTGTCGATGCCCGGTTCCGGCTTTCTGCCGATGATCGTCGCCGTGCTCACCATTGTGTTCGGACTAACGCTGTTCTTGCGCGCCAAGGAAAGCGCGCCGTTCGCCGAACTTGCCTGGGAAGACGGCAAGCATGCCGCGATGGTGACCGTCATCACCGCCGCCGCGATCGCGTCTTACGAATATCTTGGTTTCATCGTCACCATGATGCTGATGATGGCCGCACTGTTGCTCGTGATCGAGCGGCGCAATCCTTTGCGCGCCGGCGTCTATTGCGTCTCCGTCGTGTTGTTCACCTATGTTTGCTTCGCCTATGGCCTCAAGACGCCGCTGCCGATGCTCTCGTTCGGCATTTAGGAATAATCCGTGGAATCGACCCTCCTCAGCCTGGCGCATGGATTTGCCATCGCCTTCCAGCCGGACAATCTCTGGTACGCCTTTCTCGGCTGCCTGGTAGGCACATTGGTCGGCGTGCTGCCGGGCATCGGCCCGCTGTCGGGCATCTCGATTCTGCTGCCGGTCACTTTCGGGCTGAATGCGACGCAAGCCGTGATCATGCTGGCCGGGATCTATTACGGCTCGCAATATGGCGGCTCCACCACATCGATCCTGATGCGCATTCCTGGCGAAGCCTCGTCGGTGATGACCTGTATCGACGGCAACGCCATGGCCAAGAAGGGCCGCGCCGGCGCAGCACTTTGCATCGCCGCGGTAGGCTCCTGGGTCGCCGGAACCTTTGGCGTGATCATGCTGACTTTGGTCGCGCCGCCGCTCGCCACCATCGCGCTGAAGTTCGGGCCACCCGAATATACCGCGCTGCTGATCCTCGGCCTGATCTTCCTCGCCTACATGTCATCGTCGTCGCTGGTGCGAACCCTGTTGATGGCCTGCATCGGGCTTTTGCTCGGCATGATCGGCATCGACAACATGACCGGCCATTTTCGCTATAGCTTCAACATCGCGGAACTTGGCGACGGTATCGGCATCGTGCCTGTGGCAGTCGGCCTGTTCGGCCTCGGTGAAATTTTATCGACGCCAAGCCACAAAGTGGTCGGCGAGGTGATCACACCGAAATTCCGCGAGTTGTTGCCGAACCGGCAGGAATGGCGCGAATCCGCCATGCCGATCGCGCGCGGCACGGTGCTCGGCTTCATCATCGGAATTATTCCGGGCTCCGCGCACATCATCTCCAGCTTTCTGTCTTATGCGCTCGAGCGCCGTATTTCGAAGCATCCAGAGGAATTCGGCAAAGGCGCGGTGGCCGGCGTCGCCGGACCTGAATCGGCCAATAATTCGGCCTCCACCGGCGCCTTCGTGCCGATGCTGGCGCTCGGCATTCCGACCGGCCCGATTACGGCCGTGTTGATGGGCGCGCTGATGGTGCACGGCGTCAACTCCGGACCGCAGCTTGTGACCGAACATCCGGATGTGTTCTGGGGCTTCGTCGCCTCGATGTATGTCGGCAACTTGATGCTGCTGGCGCTTAATCTTCCGCTGGTCGGTCTGTTCGTGACCGTGCTGCGCATCCCCTACGCCTATCTCTATCCGCTGATCATCATGTTCTGCATCGTCGGCGTCTATGAGGTTAGCCACTCCGTGGTCGACGTCTGGATCATGCTGATCATGGGCATGCTCGGTTACGCCTTGCGCAAGTTCTCGTTCGATCCCGCGCCGCTAGTGTTGGGACTCGTAATTGCGCCTCTGTTCGAGCAAAGCCTGCGGCAGTCATTAATCATGTCGAACGGCAATTATCTGATTTTCTTCAGCCGGCCGATCTCGCTCGCGCTGCTGATCGTGTGCGCGGTCCTGCTGACGCTGTCAGCCATTACCTTCATGCTCAAGCGCAAGGACTGGCGCGCCACGCTCGCCGAAGCGGAAGCCGGCGAAGTCCAGCCGTAAAATTACGGCGCGGCGTCTTTGGCGTGCAGCGCCATGCCGATCAGCGCCGATCCGCCGAAGATCATATTGATGCCGACCAAGAGCCCGATCGCCCAGGCTGCCGTGCTCGGCAATCCCGCAAGGATCATGGCGCCCAAGACGAGATCGACGACGCCGCTCGCCAGCATCCAGCCCCAGCGGCCGGACAATTCGCGTTTGTGGTCGAGCGCGAACATGATCGAGACGACGCCCTCGATCATGAAGAAGGCGACGAGCACCAGCGTGAGCGAGACAGCACCGCTTGCCGGCATAGCCAGCAACGAAGCGCCAACCAAAATGCCGAGCGCCGCCGACAGCAGCGCCCACCAGAAGCCCGGCGCCTGGCGCATCATGAAACTGGTGGCGAGGCCGACCACGCCGCTGATGAGAAACAGCCAGCCGAGCAGAATCGTCACTGCCAATGTGGCGATCGGCGGCACGACGATGGCGAGGAAGCCGAGCGCCAGCAGCACGATGCCCTCGACCAGATAGAGTTTCCAATGCGCGTGTAGCGCCTTGGCGACCGCGCGTTGCATACCTTCGATGTCAGGTGTGGACATGACTAGACCTCCCGTGATTGTGGACTATTTCTCGACCCAATCCGCGCATTTTTGTACGGCCGCTTCGCTGCCCCAAGGCATGACCGGCACCGTCGATGTGGAATTTTTCGGCGAGCCTTCAATGATGCGGTCGCTGTAGACCATGTAGACCAGCACGTTTCGTTTGACGTCGCAGCCGCGCACGATCTGCATTTTTTTGAAAAATAGCGAGCGGCGCTGGCGGAAAACATCCTCGCCCTGCTCGAATTTGGCCTTGAATTTGATCGGCCCGATTTGTCTGCAAGCCAATGAAATATCAGACACTTCTTCGGCGACGCCGATCCAGCCTTTCAGGCCGCCGCGCTGCGGCACGGTGAAATGGCAGGCGACACCCTCGACGCCGGGATCGTCGAGCCCATAGGTGGCGAGTTTGTCGTTCGGCGTGAGCCACTTGAACACGGTCGAGCGCTTGAAAATGAGGTCCGGCTCCTCGGCGCTATGGGCCGGGACGGCGCCCAGAACTGCAAGAACCACGGAAACGGCGGCGATGAACTGGCGCAAGAAGACCTCCAACAAAGTTTGTTCGGATCGTTCTTCTTGCGAGATAGGTACGCAGAACAATCAACGGAAGGGGCTAGGCCCAAAGCCGCTCTTTGCTCTCCATGCCCTTGTAGATATCCGCCACGAACTCGCCATAGCCGTTGAACAGCAAAGTAGGCTTGCGCTCGCCGGTGCCGATTACTTCCTCGTTCGCCTGGCTCCAGCGCGGATGCGGCACGGCCGGATTGACGTTGGCCCAGAAGCCGTATTCGGCCGCCTGCAACGCCTCCCAATAGCTCTTTGGGCGCTGGTCGGTGAACGTGAAACGCACGATCGACTTGACCGACTTGAAACCGTATTTCCACGGCACCGCCAGCCGCAGCGGCGCGCCGTGCTGCTTGGCCATCGGATGGCCATAGGCGCCGGTGGCGATCAAGGCGAGATCGTTGGTCGCCTCCGCCATGCTTAGGCCCTCGATGTAGGGCCACGGAAACCAGGTCTTGCGCTGCTCCGGCGCCATCTTGGCGTCCATGAAAGTTTGCATCTGCAGATATTTCGCCGAGCCCAAGGGCTTCGCGAAGTCGACGAGCTTGGCGAGCGGAAACCCGGTCCAGGCAATCGCCATGCTCCAGGCTTCGACGCAGCGGTGACGGTAGGTGCGCTCCTCCAGCGTCATCTTGCGGATGAGTTCGTCGACGCCGATTTCGATCGGCTTTTCCACCATGCCGTCGATCTTCACCGTCCAGGGCCGGGTGCGCAGCGCCTGCGCGCGGCTGGCGACAGCTTTGTCGGGGCCGAATTCGTAGAAATTATTGTAGTTGCCGTTGATCTTCTCGTCGGTGATCGGCCGGTCGAGCGGATATTTCGCATTGAGCTTGGCCGGGTAAAGATCGGCGGTCGGATCGGGCAGATTGGCGGCATCGGTGACGCGCTGGGAATTCGCCAGACCTGGCGCCAGCGCAATCGCACTTGCGCCGGCCACCAGGAAATTGCGGCGGTTGAAGAACAAATGCTCCGGCGTGACCTCACGCTCCGGAATTTCCCAGCCGCGGCGGCGAATGACGTTCATCGCGCATGATCCCTCTTGAATCGCGCCAATGACCTACGGCGGCCTGCGTTCACAGGCAAGTCACGGATACGGGAACGTGAGTTACGTCTAAAACAGGCGGGCTACAGATTGATTCCGAACTTGGCGAGCGTCCAGGCGGTTATGAAATAAAGCCCCACCGTCAGCGCACAACTAGCGGCTAGGCTTGGCCAGAATCCAACGCCCGAACGCAGCATCGCGGGCATCACCAGGAACATCGGCAGCGATGGCAGCACGTACCAGAACGTCGCTTCCATATGCGAGGCAATGCGCTGGTTATCGCCCGTATCGCGCCAAAGCCAGATCACCGCCATGATGGATATAAGCGGCAACGACGCAACGAGTGCGCCGAACGCCGGACTGCGCTTGGCAATTTCGGACACGCCCGCGGCCAAGATACCAGACAGGGCAGCTTTGACAGCAAGATAAAGCATAGCGCTACGCTGCGACCGCGTTCTTCCTCGCCGCCACTATCTGATCCGCCTGACGTCCGGTCAGTTCGGCCATGTGATCGAATTTGAACGTGAACGAACCGACGCCCGCGGTGGCCGAGCGCGCCTCGATGATGAGGTCGCCGATTTCGGCTTCCGCCATCTGCGCGCGTACGATGTCCCAGCCGGGCCAGCCCTCGCGGGTGTCGAAGCCGAGAATATGGCCACGGCGGCCGGACAGAATGGCGTTCATTTTCGCGGTCGCATCGCTTGGGCAGACGATCTCAACCAGGTGGATTGGCTCCAGCAGCACCGGCTGGCATTGCGGCAGACCTTCGACGATGGCGATGCGGCCTGCGGTGCGGAACGCCATGTCCGAGGAATCCACCGTATGATACGAGCCGTCGGTCAACGCCACCGCGACATCGACCACCGGGAATCCGAGCGGGCCGTGCTTGAGCGCGTCGATGACGCCCTCCTCCACCGCCGGGATGTAATTGCGCGGCACCACGCCGCCGGTGATCCTGTCCTCGAATTTGAAGCCGGATGAACGCGGCAGCGGCTTGATCTCCAGCACCACGTCGCCGAACGCGCCGTGGCCGCCGGATTGTTTTTTGTGCCGGCCGCGCAACGTGATCGGCTTGCGGATGGTCTCGCGGTAACCCACCGTCGGCGAACGCGTCGTCACCGGCAAGCCGTAACGCTCGCCGAGCCGCTCGCCCGCCACGCGTAGATGCATCTCGCCCTGGCCCCAGATCACGATTTCATGGCTTTCGGCGTTGTGCTTGACCGTGAGCGAGGGATCTTCCTCGGTCAGCTTGGTGAAGGCGGCGCCGAGCTTGACGTCGTCCTTGCGTTCCTTGGCTTGCACCGCGATGGCCAGCACC
>JAYTFS010000438.1:0-17855 GCA_043734185.1 Pseudolabrys sp.
GGGCTGATCAACCTGTCGAACAAGGTGCAATTCTACTATCTGTGCCTGGCCTTGCTTTTTGCCTCGATTTTTCTGGTGTGGCGGCTCATCAATTCCCGCTTCGGCATGGTGATCCAGGGCGCGCGCACCAACGACGTGCGCATGCGCGCAATCGGTTTTCCGACCTATCGTTACAAACTGACCTGCTTTGTCATCGCCGGCACAATGTGCGGGCTCGCCGGCATCCTGCTCGCCAATAACACCGATTTCGTCAGTCCGGCGATGATGTTCTGGACCCGGTCCGGCGACCTCATCGTCATGGTCGTGCTGGGCGGCATGGGCTCCCTGTTCGGGCCACTGTTCGGCGCCGTCGCGCTGCTGGTGCTCGAAGAAGCGCTGCCGTTCCTGATTAAGTTCGCAGGCACGCCATTTTTCGGTGTCGCGGCGGCGCGCGCATCGGAATATTGGCCGATCGTTTTGGGGCCGCTATTGCTACTCGTCGTCATCTTTGCGCGCGGCGGTATCGACGGACTGCTGAAAAAGGTGGCCCATGACTGAACCGATGCTCCAGGTCGAAAATCTGACCAAGCGTTTCGGCGGTATTGTCGCCACCGACGATCTCACGCTGAATATCGCTGCCAACGAGCTGCACGCCGTGATCGGCCCGAATGGCGCCGGCAAGACCACATTGATCGCGCAGCTCAGTGGGCAATTGAAATCCGACGCCGGACACGTGCGTTTTGACGGCCAAGAAATAACAGCCTTGCCGATGGACCGCTGCAGTCGGTTAGGGTTGGCACGCACGTTCCAGATCACGTCCTTGTTTCTCGATCTCAGCGCGCTCGACAACGTGGTGCTCGCCGTCCAGGCGCAGGCCGGTCATTCGTTTCATTTCTGGCGCAACGCGCGGGCCGAGCCGGCATTGCGTGAGCCCGCGCGTGCCGCGCTCGCCCGCGTTGGGCTGTCGGCGCGCGCCGATTTGCCGGCGTCGCTGCTCAGCCACGGCGAGCATCGCCAGCTAGAATTGGCCATGGCGCTGGCCGGCAATCCACGCATGCTGCTGCTCGACGAGCCGATGGCGGGCCTGGGGCCGGAGGAATCTGCGCGCATGGTCGGTACGCTGCTCGCCTTGAAGCAGGAGCTCACGATTCTGCTCGTCGAGCACGACATGGACGCGGTGTTCGCGCTGGCCGACCGCATTACGGTGCTGGTCTATGGCCGTGTAATCGCGTCGGGAGCGCCAGCCGACATCCGCGCCAACCCGCAAGTGCGCGACGCCTATCTGGGCGAGGCAGAGGTCGCACATGGCTGAAACCGTCCTCGACGTCAGCGAAATCGAGACCTGTTACGGGCTGAGCCAGGTGCTGTTCGGCCTGTCGCTCAGTATCGCACCCGGCGAAATGGTGACGTTGATGGGCCGCAACGGCATGGGCAAGACTACCACCGTGCGCTCGATCATGGGGCTTACGCTGGCGCGCGCCGGCAGCATCAAATTCATGGGCCACGAGATGCGCGGCTTGCCGTCCTACAAGATCGCCCAGCTTGGCATCGGGCTAGTGCCGGAAGGCCGCCAGATATTTCCCAATCTCAGCGTACGTGAAAATCTGGTGGCGACCGCGGTCACTCGCCCCGACGGGTGGACGCTTGAGAAAGTGCACGGCCTGTTTCCGCGGCTGGCCGAGCGCGAAAACAGCATGGGCAATCAACTTTCCGGCGGCGAACAGCAGATGCTGGCGATTGGACGCGCGCTGATGACCAATCCGCTTCTGCTGATTCTCGACGAGGCGACCGAAGGCCTGGCGCCACTGATCCGCACGGAGATTTGGCGCTGTCTGGCGCGGCTGAAAGAATCCGGTCTTGCCATTCTGGTGATCGACAAGAATGTCGGCACGCTCACCCGTGTCGCCGACCGGCATTTCCTGATTGAGCGCGGCCGAGTGGTGTGGAGCGGGGTCTCGCGCGAACTTGCCGCCGCGCCGGATATTCAGCACCGCTATTTGGGCGTTTGATGCTACTCCGCCGGTTGCGGCCGGTTCGGGCGGCGGAAGATAAAGGTTGGGCTGGCGCCGCCGAGCTTGCGGTGCAATTTATCGAGCAGCAGGTAGATGACCGGCGTGGTGTAGAGCGTCAGGATTTGCGACACCAGCAAGCCGCCGATGATGGTGATGCCGAGCGGGCGCCGCAGTTCGGAACCAGGGCCGGATGCGATCACCAACGGTACCGCGCCCAGCATCGCGGCCATCGTCGTCATCAGGATCGGACGGAAACGCGCCAGACAGGCTTCGTGAATAGCCACCGCTGGCGGCAAGCCACGCCGCCGTTCGCCATCGAGCGCGAAGTCCACCATCATGATGCCGTTCTTTTTCACGATGCCGATCAAAAGAATAATGCCGATAAAGGCGATCACGGTGAGTTCAGTGCCGGAGATATTCAGCGCGAGCAGGGCGCCCAGGCCCGCCGAAGGCAACGTAGAGATGATGGTGAGCGGGTGCGCGAGACTCTCATACAGCACGCCGAGCACGATATAGACCGCGATCAGGGCGGCCAGCAGCAGCAAAGGCTGCGCGCTGACGCTTTGCTTGAAAGCTTGCACGTCGCCGGAGAAATCGGCGTGAATGACGTCCGGAATGTGCAGTTCCGCCACAGCCTGTTCGAGCGATCCGCTTGCATCCTGGAGCGTGACGTTGGGCGCGAGATTGTAGGTAATGGTCACCGAGGGAAACTGGCCCTGATGGTTCACGACCAAAGGCGCTATGCCGCGCTCGACTTTCGCAACTGCCGAGAGCGGCACCTGTGAACGGCCATTGCCGGGCACGTAAACCTGGCTGAGATCGGTCGGGTCGCGCTGGTATTTCTGATCCACTTCCAAAATGACGCGGTATTGATTGCGCTGGGTATAAATCGTTGAAATCTGTCGCTGCGAGAATGCATCGTTGAGCGCGTTGTCGATATCCTGGACGCGCACGCCTAAGCGCGCCGCCGCAGGACGGTCGATGCTGATATTGGCCTGCAAGCCCCCTTGTTCGCGGTCGGTGGTGACATCGACAACTTGGGGAAGTTGTTTTACCCGCGCGACAACGCGCGGCACCCAGGCCAGCAACTGCTCGATGTCGGCGCTCCATAGCGTGAACTGGTATTGCGAATCGCTCTGCCGTCCGCCGACCCGCAGGTCTTGCGCCGGAAACATGAATACGCTGATACCGGGGATCTGATTGAGCTTGCCGCGCAGCCGCGCGATCACCCGCTGGGTGGTGTCGCCGCGCTCGCTCAGCGGCTTGAGGCTGATGAAGAGCCGCCCGCGATTGACCGAGGCGCCGCCCGGGCCGCCAGTGCTGCCAACCGAGGAGCCAAGCCCCGCGACGGCCGGATCGGCCAGCACAATGTCCATCGCCTTTAATTGCAGCGTCAGCATCGCTTCATACGAAATGTCGGTGGAGGCCTGGGTGCCGCCGAAAATCAGGCCGGTATCGTCCTGCGGAAAATAGCCTTTCGGCGTTTTGATATAGAGGCCGACGGTGAGCACGATGGTGGCGACGAACACAATCAACGCCAGCGATCGATGTTCGAGCGTAAAGGCCAGCGTGCGGTCGTAAAACCGGATCATGCGCGACAGCACGCCTTCGACGGCGCGGTCGAGCCAGGTCGCGTTCGGACTTGGGCTGGAGCGCACGAAATAGGCGCAGATCATCGGCGTCACCGATAGCGACACCACGGTGGAAACGACGATCGCAAAGGCCAGCGTGACCGAGAATTCGCGGAACAGCCGCCCGACAATGCCGCCCATGAACAGCAGCGGAATGAACGCGGCAATCAGCGAAACCGAGATCGACACGACGGTAAAGCTGATCTGTTTGGCGCCTTTCATGGCGGCGCGGAACGGCGAGTCGCCTTGTTCCAGATAGCGGAACATGTTCTCGATCATGACGATGGCGTCGTCGACCACGAAGCCGATGCAAACGGCTAGCGCCATCAGCGAGAGATTGTCGATCGAAAAGCCGGCCAGCCACATCGCGGCACAGGTGCCGGCGAGTGAAAGCGGCACGGTAATGCCGGCGGCAATGGTCGCCGCGGTACGTCGCAGGAATAAGAACACCACCATCATCACCAAAACGGCGGTCGCCGCCAAAGTAAGCTGCATGTCATGCACGCTGGCGCGGATGGTTTGCGTGCGGTCGGCCAAAACCGAAATATCCAGGCCCGCCGGCACCCGTTGCCGCAGTTCGGGCAGCAGCGCATAGATGCGGTCCACGGTATCGATGACGTTGGCGTTGCCTTGCTTGGTAATGATCAGCAGAACGGAAGGGTCCCGGTTGAACCAGCCGGCGGAGCGGCTGTTGCGCACCCCTGGCGTGATCGAGGCGACGGTCGAGAGGCGGATCACCGTGCCGTCGATCGTTTTCACCACCAGCGGGTTATATTCACTTGCCATGCGCAGCTGATTGTTAACGCCGATGCTTGTCGCGCGTGTGGCGCCGTCGAACGTGCCGATCGGGCCGACCGCGTTGGAGTTGGCAATCGCCGTTCGCACGTCCTCCATGGCAAGCCCCATGGACGCCAGCCGCGCCGGGTCGACGCTGACACGCAAGGCGGGCTGCTCGGAGCCGGCGACGGTAACGTCCGCAACCCCGTCCACCTGCGACAGGCGTTGCGCGATCACGCTGTCGGCGCCGTCATAGATCGCGCTGGCCTGCATGGTTTTCGACGTCAACGCCAGAATCAGGATTGGCGCTGCAGCAGGATTAGCCTTGCGGAAAGTCGGGAGCGTCGGCATGTCGCTCGGCAAATCGCTGAGCGCGGCGTTGAGCGCCGCCTGAACGTCGCGCGCGGCGCCTTCGATGCTGCGATTGAGATCGAACTGGATCGTGATGCGCGAGGAGCCGAGCGAACTGACCGAAGTGAGTTCGTTGACGCCGGCGATTTCACCCAACCGCCGCTCTAGTGGCGCCGCCACCGTCGCCGCCATGATATTGGGGTCGGCGCCGGGCCGGCTGGCGGTGACATTGATGGTCGGAAACTCGACGCTCGGCAGGCTGGCGACCGGCAAAAAGCCATAGGCGATGGCGCCGATCAGGAACAATCCGATTGCCATCAGCGTGGTGCCGATTGGCCTGCGGATAAAGGGCCAGGAAAAATTCATCTTAGGTGCGGCGCCGTGCCGGGCGCGGAATGAGCCGAGGCGGAAGCGTCGGCGGCACCGGCGCCAGCCGCGCGCGCAACCGCTCCATATAGAGGTAAATCACCGGCGTGGTGTAGAGCGTGAGGAGTTGGCTCAGCAGCAATCCTCCGACGATCGAGACTCCGAGCGGATTGCGCAGTTCCGAGCCGGTGCCGCTTTCCAAAGCCAGCGGCAGCGCGCCGAACAAGGCGGCAAGCGTAGTCATCATGATCGGGCGGAAACGCAGCAAGGCCGCCTGCACGATGGATTCTTCCGGCGACAGGCCCTGGTGACGCTCGGCCTCAATGGCGAAGTCGATCATCAAAATCGCGTTCTTTTTCACGATCCCCATCAGCAGCACGATGCCGATCAACGCGATCACCGAAAGATCATAGCCAAAGATCATCAGCGCCAGCAGCGCGCCGACGCCGGCCGAGGGCAAGGTGGAGAGAATGGTGAGCGGATGAATGAAGCTCTCGTACAGCACGCCGAGCACGATGTAGATGGCGATGGCCGCGGCCAGCAACAGCCACGGCTCGCCGGCCAGCGATTTGGCGAATTCCGCCGCGTCGCCCGAATAGCTGCCCGTCACCGATAACGGCATGCCAATGTCGCGCTGTGCGCCCGTGATGAGGTCGACTGCATCGCTCAGCGCGTAGCCATGCGCCAGGTCGAAGCTGATGGTGACCGCGGGGAATTGCTCCTGATGCGCGATCACCAGCGGCGCCGAGGTGTTCACGAAGCGCGCAAAAGCCGAAAGCGGCACCTGGGTCGAGCCGGTCACGGTGTTGGGCGTGGCGGTGGTGTTGGTATTGGTGGTGCCACTCGCGGTATTGGAGACGGTGGCTGCGGTACCGGTCGAGGTGCTCGATCCGGTGACATAGAGCTTGCTCAGCGAACTCGGGTCTTGCTGGTAGCGCGGCTGCGCCTCCAGAATGACGCGGTACTGGTTGGCCTGGCCGTAGATGGTGGAAATCTGCCGTTGGCCGAAGGCGTCATTGAGCGTGTCGGTTATGCTCTGCATCGAGACGCCGAGGCGTCCGGCCTGCTCGCGGTCGACATTGACGTTGACGCGCGGGCCGCCTTCCTGCGCTTCCGAGGCGATTTCACGAAACGCCGTCTCGCCGTGCAGCCGGCGGGTGAGCTTGTCGGCCCATTCGATGACTTCGGCGGAATCGGTGCCGACCAGCGTGTATTGGTACTGGGCGCGGCTGGCGCGCGTGGAAATCTGGATGTCCTGCGTCGCCTGGAAATAGACGGTGGTGCCCGGAATGTGCGCGACTGAATCTTTGAGCCGTGCCACGATGGCTTCCACCCGCGTGCGACGCTCTTCGCGCGGCTTCAGGGTGATCGCGAGGTGGCCGGCATTGGGCGTGGAATTGAGCGTACTGACGCCGATCACCGAGATGACACTGGCGATGTCCGGATCGGACTTGATCGCCGCTTCGACTTCGCGCTGGCGACGCGCCATTTCCGCAAATGAGACATCGGTACCTACTTCCGTCACCGCCGTGATCATCCCGGTGTCCTGCAGCGGCAGAAATCCCTTGGGGATGATAATGTAAAGAAAGATGGTGGCGGCCAGCGTCGCCAGCGTCACCATCAGCGTCGCGCGCTGGCGGCGCAGGACCCATTGCAGGCTTTGGCTATAGGCCTCGACCGTGCGCTCGACATAACCATTGAAGCGCTGCGCCAGCGCGCCGGCGGGGCGGTCATCGCCGCGCCGCAGCAGCCGGCCGCACATCATGGGCGTCAGCGTCAACGAAATGACCGCGGAGGCCACCACCGCGATGGTCAGCGTGAGCGCAAATTCCCGGAACATGCGCCCGACCAGCCCGGTCATGAACAAAAGCGGAATGAACACCGCGATCAGCGACAACGTTAGCGAAATCACCGTGAAGCCGATTTCCCTGGCGCCGCGCAATGCCGCCTCCAGCGGATTTTCGCCATCCTCGATGTGACGCACGATGTTCTCGATCATCACGATGGCATCGTCGACCACGAAGCCGGTGCCGATGGTCAGCGCCATCAGGGAAAGGTTGTCGAGCGAGAATCCGGAAAACCACATCACGCCGAAGGTCGCGATCAGCGACAAAGGCAGCGCCACACCGGCGATGATGGTGGCACGGATGGTGCGAAGGAAAATCAACACCACCAGAACGACCAGAGCGATGCTCAGCACCAGCGTGAATTGCACGTCATGGATCGAGGCGCGAATGGTGGTGGTGCGGTCATTGACGATGGTGAGCGTGGCGCCGGCCGGAATCGAGCGCCGCAGGCGCGGCAGTTCGGCGCGCACGCGTGTAACGGTATCGATCACATTGGCGCCGGGCTGGCGCTGCACGTCGATGACGATCGCAGACTCGCTTTTGTAGGTAGCGCCGACCTTGCTGTTCTCAAGTCCCTCGACCAAATCGGCGACATCGCTCAGCAGCACCGGTGCGCCATTGCGGAACGCCACGGTGATCGCCTTATAGGCATCGGCGCTGGCGAGCTGGTCGTTGGCGGCGATGGTGTAGGACTGGTGCGCGCCATCGAGCGCGCCTTTTGCGCCCGCCACATTGGCGCCGACAATGGCCGTGCGCAGATCCTCGAGCGCGATGCCGTAGGCGGCGAGTCGCGATAGATCAGCCTGAATACGGATCGCGGGGCGGATGCCGCCCTGCACCGAGACGTGACCGACGCCGGTTACCTCCGACAGTCGCGGCGCCATGATGGTGTCGGCCATGTCGCTGAGCGCGCGCTGGTCGATGGTCTTAGAGGTGAGCGCGAGCGTGATGATCGGCGCGTCGGCCGGATTCACCTTGGAATAGAGCGGCGGGTAGGGAAGGTTGCGCGGCAGCGTCGAGCCGGCGGCATTGATCGCGGACTGCACGTCTTGCGCGGCGGCGTCGATGTCGCGCGACAGATCGAATTGCAGCGTCACCTGGCTGATGCCGAACGAACTCGACGACGTCATGGTCGCTAGCGCCGGAATCTGGCCAAACTGGCGCTCGAGCGGCGCCGTCACCAGCGCGGCGATGGTGTCCGGATTGGCGCCTGGAAGCTGGGTGGTGACCTGGATGGAAGGGAAATCCACCTGCGGCAGCGCGGAAACCGGCAGCCACCAGTAGCCCAGCGCGCCGCCCAGCATCACCGCGACGCCGAGCAAGGAAGTGGCGATCGGCCGGTGAATGAATGGGGATGAAACGCTCATGGAGGGGCGGCTGGAGCCGTAGTTGGCGGCGCGTTCGGTCGCGGCGCGTTGCCGCCCTTTTGCCCCTCGCCGCGCTGACGCCGGCCGCCTGGCGCCACGGCTGCCGGCGTGCCGTCACCGCTGCTGATCGCAACTTTGGCGCCATCGGTGAGGCGGACAAATCCGGTGGTGACCACGCGCTCAGGCGGCTCCAGGCCTTTCGAAACAACGGTCTGGGTCTCATCCTGCTTGGCCACCGTGATCGGCCGCATCGCCACCGTGTTGTCGTCCTTGATCATGTACGCGAAAGTCCCGTTGGGTCCGCGTTGCACGGCGCCGGTCGGAATCACCACCACTTGCCTGAGCGTGTCGATCAGCAGGCGCACGTTGACGAACTGTCCGGGCCACAATTGCAGGTCGGCATTGGGAAATTCCGCCTTGAGCTTCACCGTGCCAGTGGAGGCATCGACCTGGTTGTCGACCACCTTGAGCGTGCCGCGGTCGATCACCGCGTCGTTGTCGGAGCGTTGCGCGTCGACGCTCAGCGGCCCTTTGGCGAAAGCGTTGTTGACCTGCGTGATGTCCTGCTGCGGCAGATTGAAGAATATCGAGATCGGCCTGAGCTGGGTAATGACAACGATGCCGGTGGAATCCGAGGCGTGAATGATATTGCCCTCGTCGACCTGGCGAATGCCGGTGCGGCCATCGAGCGGGGCGCGGATCGTCGTGTAGGCAAGAACGGCGCGCGCATTGTCGATCGCGCCCTGATCGTTTTGCACCTGCGCCTGAATTTGCGCGACCAGGGATTTTTGCGTATCGGCCTGCTGGCGATTGATCGAATTGGTGGCGGCGAGCCGCTCGTAGCGATCGAGATCGATCTTGGCATTGGCGAGCGTCGCCTCGTCCTGTGCCTTCTTGGCCAAAGCCTGATCGAGCTGGGCCTGAAAGGTGGTCGGATCGATGCGCGCCAGCACATCACCCTTCTTGACGTCCTGGCCCTCGCCGAAAGCGACCTCGATCAGCTTGCCGTCTACCTGCGAGCGCACCGTCACGGTGTTGAGCGCCTTGGTGGTGCCGACGGCGTCAAGATAGACCGGCACGTCGGCCTTCGCCGCCGCCGCGGCTAGCACCGGCACTGGACCGCCATCGGCGCCGAAGCGTCCGCCGGTGCGCGTTGGCGTGGGCGAACCGCCGAAGACGTAGAACATGGCCGCGCCGATCAGGATAAGTATCAGCGCGATCGCCAGATAGCGGCGATTGCGGGTGCTGGTCTTTTTCCAAATGTCCTTGGCCTGTTTCGGCAGTTGGCCCAGTTCACCGTGCATCAGCGGCCTCCACCGGCTTCGGCAGCCAGCCGCCGCCGAGCGCCTGATAAAGGCTCACGATCGCCTGCACATGGGCGAGCCGCGCCTGCACCAATGCGTCCTGAGCTTGATAGAGGGTCTGTTGGGTTTGCAGCACGTTGACCAGATCGATGGTGCCTTGGTTGAGGCGCTGCTCGGAAATTTCGAAAGCACGCCGTGAACTCGTCACCACGTCGCCTTGCAGCTTTTCGCGCAATGTGGTCTGGCGAATAGCGTCGAGCGCATTCTCGACGTCGGCAAAGCCGGAGATTACCGCCTTGCGGTAGTTCTGCAGGAGTTCGTCCTGCCGGCCTTTCTGCGCGTCGAGATTGCCCTGCAGCCGCAGGCCATCGAAGATCGGCTGCGTCAGCCCAGCGGCAAGATTGAAGAACATCGATTCCGGCCGCATTAATGTTTGCAGCACGGCGCTCTGATAACCGCCTTCGCCGGTGAGCGTGATGCTTGGCAGCATCTGCGCGCGCGCGTTCTCGACGTTGGCGTTCGCCGCCGCAAGCTGCGCTTCGGCTTCGCGGATATCGGGGCGCTGCGCGAGAAGTTCGGAAGGCAGGCCCGGCGTCACGCGCGGATAGCCAATGCCGCGCAACGATCCGCCGCGAATGCGCACGCTTTCTGGCGAGCGCGCCATCAACACTGCAAGCGCGTTGCGGTTTTGTTTGAGTGTCTGTTCCAACGGTGGAATTGCCGCGCGCTGGGTATAGACGATGCTTTCCTGTTGCGCGGTGTCGAGTGCCGACGCGGTGCCGGCATTGACGCGCTGTTGAATTAGATTGAGCACACGGTCGGCGCTGACCAGGTTCTCGCGCGCGACCTGCAAGCGGTCCTGCGCGGTCAGAACCTGAAAATAAGCGTTGGCGGCGGCTACGACAGTCGTTAAGCCCACCACTTCACGATCATAGCGGCTGGCGACGGCAGTCTCTTCCGCTGCGCGCAAGGCGGAGCGGTTCTTGCCCCAGAAGTCGATTTCGTAACTCGCGGTCAGCGAAGCCGACAGGTTGTCACGTTCACCGCCGGAGGATCCGCTGCTGGTGGTCTGCGAGGGGCGCGAGCGCTGGGCACTGGCGTTGAGGCCGACAACGGGCAGCAGCGCCGAGCCTGCAATGCGCGATTGCGCGTCGGCCTGCACGATGCGGGCAATCGCGGCGGCGATATCCAGATTGGCCGCGCGCGTCTCTTCAATGATTTCGGTTAGTTCGCGCGAGCGGAAGCCGCGCCACCAGTCAAGCGGCGGCAGCGCCGCCTCGGCCGCGACTGGATTACGTGGGCCGCCGTCATAGGCCTGCGGAATATCGAGGCCTGGTTCGGGTTTGTCGGTCAGCAAGCATCCGCCAAGCGGAAGTATCAGGCACAACCCCTGGAGCATAGTCCAGAACGGGTACACGCCCGCTTTAGTTCCCCACCGAACTACTCCACTACCGCGACGCATAACGAAACTTTCAAAACACTGGTGAAAACGAGACTCAGGTAAAGAAACTAGCCTGAACTAACGCTGATTGCTTGAGGATTTTCGATCCGGCGGCCAATCTGCCAGAGCATGGCGACCGGCCGAGGACATTTGTGAAGCGGCGCTTGCAAAGACGCCCTGGACGGTATGGTCAAAGGTCTGGCGGGCCGCGCGGGTCTTGGTCATCGCCGCGCGCATGGTCTCGGTGTCGAACGGATCCTGCCGCAACGCCTCGCGGATCACGTCCTGGGCGCCGCGATATTTAGCCTGCGTATCCTCGATGGCCGCGCGGTTGGTTTTGATCTGGCCGCGTAGCAGGTCGGCATCGGACGGCGGCAAACTGGCGGCCACGCGCTCGGCTCGCACCAGCACGTCGCGGTCCCAGGCCGGCGGCGCCGGCGACCGGATCAAAAACGCGGCGGCAACGCCGACAAAAAACAGATTGAGCGCTAGCGAGCCAAGCAGCAGCCAGCGCGATGAGCCACGCGTCGCGGCGGGCTCGAAATGGGTTGCGGTCATCGGCGTGCTCCGGTCAAGGCGTCAGGCTCGAATACGATCGAGCCGATATCGCCGCTGTTGCTGATTACGAAGGGCGCGCCGCGCAGGTCGGTGCTGCGGTCAAGCCCGGCGATCCCGAACATAAATCCGAGAATGGCGCCGCAGGCGAGCGCTGCAACGCGCGGCCAGGCCGGCGCAAATTGCCAGTCAAGTAGGACTTCGGGCAATCGCCAGAACGACATTTTCTGCCGAGGCAGTGGTCCGCTCAGCCGTTTGAGAATGCGCTCGGCCGTGGCCGCGTCGGTTTCCGGTGTTTCCGGCTGGCGCTTGAGGGCGCGGCTCAGAAGCGTCTCGAATTGTTCGTTGTTCATGTTACTCATCCCCGATCATTTGACTTAAACGCGCACGCAAATTTTTTTTTCCGCGCACCAGCAATGTTTCGACCGCCGACACCGACGTATCGAGAATCTCCGCCACTTGTGCATTGCTCATGCCCTCGCTGTACGTGAGCATGACCGCGGCGCGCTGGCGCGCCGGTAATTCCGCAACCGTGGCCGCGAGCAATCGCTCCCGTTCGGTTTGTTCGGCTTTCTCGGTAGCGCCGGGCGTGGGATCGACAATCTCGCCGGCTGCTTCCAGCGCGACCCAGGGCCTGCGCCGTTTGCGGTCGAGACAGAGATTGATAACGACGCGCGTGAGCCAGGTGCGAAACGCGGCCAATGGTTGCCAGCGCGGCGCGTGGGTCCAGACGCGGAGCATGGCTTCCTGGACAACGTCTTCAGCGTCGGCAGCGTTGCCGAGGACGCGCCGCGCCAGCCCAAGCATCGCCGGCAAATGTCGGCGCGTGAGCGTGCGATACGCCGGTTGGTCGCCGCGTGCGACCCGGGACATAAGTACTTCGTCGCTATCGTCCATTTAATTTGGGCAGTCGGCATAGGAAATCCGCGTCCATTGTAATGCGTGGCCTATCCGATTAACGGGCCAAGTGCCCGAATCCTGTGCTGGCGGGATAACGGGGACACCGGGGATAAACCGCCCTCAAGTTGTCTAACCTATTGAATCAATGAGGCTTTGCGCCGCGACCCTGAGCGGCAAGCTCCAGCCCTTTAACCAAGCGATAGACGGCCCGGCAGTTCGGCGCCGGGATCTTGAGACGTTCGCTCTCAGAGACAATAAAGCCGGTGAGTTCGTCGATCTCGGTCGGGACGCCGCGCGCGATGTCCAGCGCCATCGAACCGGCATGTTTCGACATCGGGATTTCGCCGGAGCGTACCTTGGCGACGAATTCCATCGGCGGAAATGCGAAAGTACCGCCGAGTTTGCCGATCACGGTCATGCACTCCGCCGCCATTTCGTCGATCAGGGCGCGCATATCGAGCGAATTGTAGCGCGCGGCATTGTCGCCCATCATCAGCGCGCCGAGCGGATTCATCACGCAGTTGAACACGAATTTCGACCACACCGCGCCCATCGGATCGGCGACGATCTCGGTCGGCATTCCAGCGGCATTGAGGAGGTCGCTCAGCTTGGCAATATCGGAGACAGAACCACGTTGGGGTCCGAGCCATGTCTTGCCTTCGATTAAATTCTCCACGCAGCCGGGCTCGACATAGCGGCCGGCATTCATGGTAACACCGCGCACCACCACAGCATCTTTTACTCCCAGCAGCGCCTCCGCATTGCCCATGCCGTTTTGCAATGTCACCAGCAACGGATTGCCGGCGAGGTGAGGGCGCAATTGCGCCAAAGCATCGCCGGTCACTTTCGACTTGGTCAGAAAGATCACGGCGTCGAACGCTTTGCCTTTGAGCGTGCCGGGGTCGCAAGTCGCGGCAATTCGGGCCACGCGCGGCTTCGTCCCGATTACACGCAGGCCCTGAGCGTTGATGGCGGCCACATGTTCCGCATTGGCGTCGTAGGCGGTCACCGCGGCGACTTTCGCCAAAGCCGATGCAAACAATCCGCCGATGGCGCCGCAGCCGACGATCAGAATTTGCGAGACAGCCATTAGCCTGATTTCACATCGGCCAGCGCAAAGCCGGCGATGCGCTTGTAGTTCTCCGACAGCGCGCGCAATTCGTCTTGCGTGATGTATTTGTCGAGATCCTCGAATGGCCTGTCGCCGACCAATTCCTCGACCTTGATATTGATGAAATCCGGCGGATGCTCGCGGTTGGTGCGCACCACCTTCGCGGCCGGCTCAACGCGCGCTGCCTCGTAGGCTTTCAGCGCCTCGCGCGGATCGGCCTGACCGCGCAGAAAGTCGGCCAGCGTGCGGGCGTCGATCGCGGCTTGCGCTGCGCCGTTGGAGCCGCGCGGATACATCGGATGGGCGGCGTCGCCGGACAGCGTCACGCGGCCGAAGGTCCAGCGCGCGATCGGGTCCTTGTCGACCATCGGATATTCCAGAATTTGGTCGGCGTCGCGGATCATCTGCGCCACGTCGAGCCAGTCGAAGCGCCAGCTTTCATAGAGCGGGAAAAAATCAGCCAGGTTGCCCGGCCGATTCCAGTCATTCTGGGCGAAGCTGTCCCGCTTGATTTCGGCCATCCAGTTGATGAGTTGATTACCTTCATCATCAACATCATCAACAATCGGATAGATCACGATCTTGCCGGTCAGGATCGAACCGACCCGCATATAAGTGCGCCCGCCAAGGATCGGCTTGCGGCGCGTCACGCCGCGCCAAGTATTGATGCCGGCGAAGGCGACCTTGTCGTACGGATAGAACTGCTTGCGGATCGCCGAATTGATGCCGTCGCAGGCGATCACCACATCGGCGCGTACACTGTCGCGCTTGTTGAAGTGGACGGTGGCGCCGGTCTCGTCCTGATCGACACCCGTGCAATCATGGTCAAGCAGGATGGCATCGCCGCCAAGTTGCGCGCGCGCGGCATCGTACAATATCAGGTGCAGCTTGCCGCGATGAATGCCGACTTCCGAATATTGATAACCGGCAAACTTGCCGCGGGCTTCCTTGTAGATCAGTTGGCCGAAGCGGTTGAAGAAACAGCTTTCGCGGTTCTCGATGCCGGCGGCGAGCAGGGCTTCGCCCAAGCCTAAGGCGCTGAATTCGCGCATGGCATGCGGCAGCAAGGTAATGCCGACGCCGAGCGGCCTGATTTCGGGAGCCCGCTCATAGATGCGGCAACTTATCCCGCGCCGCTGGAGATTGAGCGCCAGCGAAAGCCCGCAAATCCCACCGCCGACGATCGCAACGTCCATCGTTTCAATTCCTTGTCGGGGCAATGGACGAAATCGGTATTTCCCTGTCAACATGGGATCAATGGCGGAATAGCCCGTCAAAAGGGAGGAATAACATCATGGACAAAGCAGTCTACGACCGCGGCATGGCGATGCGGCGCAAGGTGCTGGGCGACGAATATGTCGATCGCGCCGTCGCCAATACCGACGACTTCAACAGGGAATTTCAGGCGCAGCTCACGGAACATTGCTGGGGCGCGGTGTGGGGCGACGACAGCCTGAAGCCGCGCGACCGCAGCATCCTCAATCTCGGCATGATCGCCTGCCTGGGCCGGATGCACGAATTCGAGGCCCATTTCCGTGGTGCACTGCGCAACGGGCTGACGCCCAAGGAACTGTCGGCGATTTTGCGGCAAATCGCGATCTATTGCGGCTATCCCGCCGCGGTCGATTGCCACCGCGTGGCCAAAGCGGTTCTGGCGGCGGAATCCAAGAAGGCTTGATCTGAAAAACGGATTGAATAGCTGAGTGATTACGGCAGAATCACGATACTGAGATAGCCCCATTCTTGTCTTGAATGTGCCTTCATCACGAGGCAATCCAAGGCGGGGTACGGCTGTCAGGCGGACGATAATGCGACGCTTCGGTTTGTTCTTGCTGACGCTTCCAATCGCGGCGGTCCTTCCGGCCGTTTCCGCGCAGGCACAGTATTATCCCGCGCCGCCGCAGCCCTATTACCGGGCCGCTCCGCCGCCGGGCTACTACGACCAGCGGTTGCCGGCACCCCGCTACTTCATGGATGCTGATGATGACGATGATGCGCCGGTGGTGATCGAACGGCCGCGGCGCGGTCCGCGCGTCAGCCAGCAGCAAATCCCGCCCGGCTCGCCCAACCGCATTCTGCCTTACCCGGCGGAATCCGACGCCTCTATTCCGCCGCTGCCCGGCTTCGTCTCGCCGGATGGCCGGCCGCCTTACGGCCATCAACTCGAGCAACCAGGACCGGGAATTGCCATTCCGCCGCCTGCCGCCAGAGCCGAACCGGACGTGTTGCGCCCGCCAGTCGCCATCGGCATAGCCCCGCAACAGGCCGCTCCGCCCACAGCGGCCGCGCTGCCGCCCGAAGACCAGCCCGAAGTAGGCGCGCCGAAAGAATTGCCGGAAAATTTGAGGAAGCAGTTGGTGGATTATTCCACCAGGGAGCCGGCCGGCACGATCATCGTCGACACGCCAAACACCTACCTCTATCTGGTGCTCGGCAACGGCAAGGCGATGCGCTACGGCGTGCGTGTTGGCCGCGATGGCTTCACCTGGACCGGCACGGAACGCGTCAGCAAGATGACAGAGTGGCCGGATTGGCATCCGCCGGCTGAAATGATCGAGCGCCAACCGTATTTGCCGCGCTTCATGGCCGGCGGAAACGGCAATCCGCTCGGCGCGCGCGCGCTTTATCTCGGCAAGACGCTGTACCGCATCCACGGCACCAACCAGCCCTCGACGATCGGCCACTATGTCTCGTCCGGCTGTGTCGGAATGCTCAACGCGGACATCGAGGATCTCTACAGCCGCGTACAGGTCGGCACCCGCGTCGTCGTGTTGCCCGGCAGGGCGCCGACCGACACGGTGGCTTCCGGCAATGCACCACCGCCGGAGCCGGCAAACCCAATGGCGCCGCCGCGTCCTGGGTCCGGTGTTTCCGGCTCGCCGCTGCCGCCGGCGCGCTGACCCCATAGCGGGTCGCCTGTCTCTGCACTAACATCGCGCCAACGAGCCAATCACCCGAAGGTTCTTCGAGTAAGATCGGCGTCAGAGGTTGGAAGCGACAGGAGACGGGCATGGCGCGCGAAGAATCGCGAACCAAATTCAATCGACGCAAATTTTTGGCCGGCGTAGCAGTCGCTGGCGCCGCCGCGACGGCGCCGGCGGTAAATCCTGCCAGCGCCGCGACCTCCGCGGAATCTCCCGCCGCCAATCCGCGCCCATCGGCGCTTCGTCCCAATGCGGCCGTTGCCGCTGCCGAAGCCGGAACGCCACAGGAAATTAAACGCGAAAGCGGCAAGCCCGGTTCCGACTTCATGGTCGACGTCATCAAGACGCTCGATATCAAATATCTGCCCTGCAATCCGGCTTCCAGTTTCCGCGCACTGCACGAGTCGCTGATCGATTACGGTGGCAACAAGCAGCCCGAATTTCTCACCTGCATGCATGAAGAATCCGCCGTGGGCATGGCGCACGGATACTTCAAGATCGCGGGCAAGCCGCTGCTGACGCTGTGCCACGGCACCGTCGGTCTGCAGCATGCGGCCATGGGCATCTACAACGCCTGGTGCGACCGCGTTCCGGTTCTTGTCGTTGGCGGAAACGATCTCGATGCCGCCAGCCGCCCGCCGGGCGTGCCGACGTTCCACTCGGCGCAGGACATCAACGCGCTCGTGCGCGACTTTACCAAGTGGGACGACACGCCGGTGTCGCCGCAGCATTTCGCGCAGTCTTTCGTGCGCATGTACAAGACCGCGATGACGCCGCCTTATGGGCCGGTGATGATGTCGCTCGACGCCGGCTTGCAGCAGGAGCCGATCCGCGAGCATGGCGGCGAGAAGCTTTATATCCCGCGTTACGTGCCAAGCTCACCGCCGCAGGGTGACACCGGCGCCGTGAAAGAGGCGGCGCGTCTTCTCGCCAACGCCGAGCGTCCGGTCATTGTTGTCGATCGCGCTGCGCGCACGCCAAGCGGCATCAAGCTTCTCGTCGAACTTGCCGAAACCCTGCAGGCCCCGGTCGTCGACCAGGGCGGCCGCATGAATTTCCCGAAAACGCATTATCTCAATCGCCCGGCGAATGTGATCGGCCAGGCCGATGTCATTATCGGCCTGGAGTTGTCCGATTTCTGGGGCGTGGTGAATGGCTTCGTCGACAACGGTGATCACGGCATTGGCTTCAACGAGTCCAAGATCAAGACCGGCACCAAGCTGATCAGCATCAACTCGGTCGAACTCATCACCAAGTCGAACTACCAGGACTTCCAGCGTTTCCAGGTCG
>JAYTFS010000439.1:0-18461 GCA_043734185.1 Pseudolabrys sp.
TACGCCAGTCCCAGGATTGCCACCGCCAGCCGCATGGCGGCGATATTGGGCATAATTGCGGTATTTCTGCGGGACATGTTTTTGCGGTATCGTGGCACGGACTGGTGAGGGGTCGCCGGTCCAAAAGAAGTTATTGCGGAGGGGATGCCATGCTGGGCCTGATGCAGGATTGGCCGCTGCTGCTTCATCGCATCATCGACCATGCCGCCAAATTTCATGGCGAGCGCAAGGTTATCACACGCTCCGTCGAAGGCCCGATCGTCGAGACCAATTACGCCGAGATTCGCGCCCGCGCTTTGAAGGTGGCGCAGCGGCTGGAGAAAGACGGCATCAAACTGGGTGACCGGGTGGGAACGCTCGCCTGGAATACCTGGCGGCATCTGGAAACCTGGTACGGCATTCTCGGCATCGGCGCGGTCTATCACACCGTCAATCCGCGGCTGTTCCCCGATCAGATCGTGTGGATTGTCAATCACGCCGGCGACCGCATGATGTTTGTCGATCTGACGTTCGTGCCGATCCTAGAAAAGGTCGCCGACAAGCTTCCCCTCATCGAGCGCTACGTCGTGCTCACCGACGCCGCGCATATGCCCAAGACCGCGCTCAAGAACGCGGTCGCTTACGAATCCTGGATCGGCGAAGTCGACGGCGATATCGCGTGGAAGACGTTCGACGAAAATACCGCGGCTGGCATGTGCTACACATCGGGCACGACGGGCAATCCCAAGGGCGTGCTCTACTCGCACCGCTCCAACGTGCTGCACGCTTTCATGGCGGCGCTGCCGGATTCCAAAAATCTCGCCTCCGCCGATGTCTGCATGCCGGTGGTGCCGATGTTCCATGCCAATGGCTGGTCGCTGGCGTTTTCCACGCCAATGGTCGGCGCGACGCTGGTGCTGCCCGGCGCCAAGATGGACGGGCCTTCGATCTATGAGCTGCTCGACACCTACAAGGTCACTTTCACTGCCGCGGTGCCGACGGTGTGGTTGATGCTGCTGGCGGACCTGGAAAAGACCGGCGCCAAACTGCCTTACTTGAAGCGCGTGGTGATCGGCGGCTCGGCCTGCCCGCGCGCCATGACCAAAACCTTCCAGGAAAACTATGGCGTCGAGGTCGTGCATGCCTGGGGCATGACCGAAATGTCGCCGCTCGGCTCGCTCTGCACCATGAAGCCGGAATACGCAGCGCTCACCGGCGACGCGCAGCTCGACGTCAAGATGAAGCAAGGCCACCCGCCATTCGGCGTCGAAATGAAAATCACCGACGATGAGGGCCGCGAGCTGCCGTGGGACGGCAAGAAGTTCGGCCGCCTGAAAGTGCGCGGGCCGGCGGTGGCCAAGGCTTACTTCAAAGGCGAAGGCGGCGAAGTGTTCGAGAAGGACGGCTTCTTCGACACCGGCGATGTCGCCACCATGGATCGATACGGCTACATGCAGGTCACCGATCGGGCCAAGGACGTCATCAAGTCCGGCGGCGAATGGATTTCCACCATTGATCTCGAAAATCTCGCGGTCGGCCATCCGAAAGTGGCGGAAGCCGCCGCCATCGGCGTCGCGCATCCGAAATGGGACGAGCGTCCGCTGCTGGTGGTTGTGCTCAAGAAAGGCGAGACCGCCACCAAGGAAGAGATCCTCGGCTTCATGCAGGGCAAGATCGCCAAATGGTGGATGCCGGATGACGTCGCTTTCGTCGACGAGATTCCCCACACCGCGACGGGCAAGATTCAGAAGATCACGCTGCGCCAGCAGTTCAAGGATTACCGGCTGCCGAGCGTGCAGGCGGCGGAATAACCTTAAGCCGGCCAGGAAAATCAGAACATGCACAAAGGCCGGCTTGCGGCATTCAGCGATGGCGTTCTGGCCATCATCATCACCATCATGGTGCTTGAGCTCAAAGCGCCGCATAGCGCGGATATTTCCGCGCTGGTCGCCAATTCGCATGTCTTCATCGCCTATGTGCTGAGCTTCGTCTATGTCGGCATCTACTGGAACAACCACCACCACATGTTCCATTAATGGCAAGGAATCACCCCTCGCCATCGCCGTCAGCAGGACGTGAAGGGAAATATTTCGCTCGTCGTCTATCTCGTGTCCTTGCCGTTGGCCTTCATCCAACCTTATCTGAGCCTGGCCGGCTATCTTCTGACGGCGCTTATATGGCTCGTTCCGGACAAGCGCATGGAAAATGCATTCGGACGTAAATAACCCCGGCTCGCTTCGGCGCGGCTTATCAAGGAGACATCAATGCGAGCTTTCGCACGGGCATCCGCCCTTTCGACATTCATCCTCGTCGCCGCGCTCGGCGGCATGACCATCGCCACAGCACAAACCGCCGGAAAAACAATGACCACAGCATCAGGCTTGCAAATCATCGACACCGTCGTCGGCACCGGCGCTTCGCCCAAGACGGGCCAGACCTGCGTCATGCATTACACCGGCTGGCTTTATGTAAATGGCGCCAAGGGCAAGAAGTTCGACTCATCTGTCGATCGCGGCCAGCCGTTCGAGTTTCCGATCGGCACGCGCCGGGTCATCGGCGGCTGGGATGAAGGCGTTGCCACCATGAAAGTCGGCGGCAAGCGCACCCTCATCATTCCGCCCGCACTCGGCTATGGCGCCAATGGCGCCGGCGGCGTCATTCCGCCCAATGCCACGCTGATGTTCGACGTTGAACTGCTGGGCGTGAAATAGCGCAGGAACCGCGCAACGGTTTGCGCGTTCACTCTGCGCACGCGCCGGGTGGCAACCGGCCGTAATGGGGAAGATGGACGCAGTTGATTTTGCCGGTTTCTGACTGCGACAGCACAGCATTGGTACGCGTAGCATCTAACCTGTTCCCGGCGCGGGCACTTCTAGGCGGCGGGACGCAGTCATTGCCTCCCCCCGCCCTTCCCTTTATCCCTGCCGCATGACGAGCTTCGACAGCCAAACCGCTGGCAACAACCAGCTATCCTTGGGCATCAAATTCCTGGGCAACCGCCGGACCTATTTGCGGCTGCTCATGCGCGGCGCGGCGTTGTTGATGGTCACGCTCGGCATCTACCGCTTCTGGCTCGCCACCGACGTGCGCCGCTATCTGTGGGCCAACACGGAAATCGGTGGCGAGACGCTGGAATATTCTGGCACGCCGTTCGAGCTGCTGATCGGATTCCTGGTGGCGGTGGCCATCCTGATCCCGATCTATGCTGGGTTCTTTCTGGCGACGCTCGATCTCGGGCTTTTTGGATCTTTGTCGGGCGTCATTGCCTTCGGCGCGCTGTGGGTGCTCGGCCAATACGCCGTCTACCGCGCGCGCCGCTACCGGTTGACGCGCACGATCTACCGGGGCTTGCGCTTTCACCAGACCGGCTCGGCTTGGGCCTATGCGTTGCGCGCCAGCCTGTGGTGGATCGTCAGCGGCATTACGCTGGGCCTCGCCTACCCGTTCCAGCTCGCGAGCCTCGAGCGCTACAAGATGCGCAATACGTTTTATGGCGATCTTGCCGGACGCTTCGACGGATCGGGCTGGCGGCTGTTCCTGCGCGGCGTGCCGATGTGGATCGCGGTCGTCGCGCCGATCGCGGTGACGGTCGGCGCCTTCTTCGAGGTGGTAGATTTGCAAGCGCTGGCCGATGCGACCGCGGCCGGCGGCGATGACGTGATGAGCCGGATCGAAGCTACCAATCCGGCGCTCGCCAGCGTGCTCGTCTTCGCCATGTTGATGGGAGGCGCCTCGCTCGCCATTGGCGCTTTTCTGTATCCGGCCTTTCAGGCGCTGCTGTTGCGCTGGTGGTCGTCAGGCTTGCGCTTTGGCGGCATTGAGATGCGCTCGTCGCTTCGCACCGTGCAGGTCTATGGCGCCTATATCCGCTTTCTCTGGTACGCGATTTTGTTTGCTATCCTGGCGGGGATTCTCGGCGCGATCGGCCTCATCGTGATCGGCGCCGTGACCGCGGACGCGGTCAACATCCGCGGGGAAATCGTGGCGGCCGGCATCGTGCTGATCGGCTATGTGTTCGTGGCGCTGGGCTTCTCGACTGTCTATCGCGCCACGGTGATGTTCTCGCTCTGGCAGTTGGGCATGGAATCGCTGCAATTGTCGGGTCTCTCGGCGCTCGAGACGGTCAAGGCGACCGGGCGGCCGAGTTCGGCGCTGGGCGAAGGCCTGGCCGACGCACTCCATGTGGGCGGGTACTGACCTATGGCTTCGGGCGCTGGAGTTTATTTCGACGGCATCACCAGCGCGCGCCATGACGCCGTGGTGGCGCTAGGCGATTCAGCGCTGCAGATCGCAAACGCCGGCGGGCAATTGCTGGCGGCATGGCCTTATGACGACATCCAGGGCATGGCCGCTCCCGACGATGTGCTGCGCATCGGCCGCCGCAGCACGCCTACGCTCGAACGGCTGGAAATTCTCGACCCGGAATTGGCCGCCGCCATCGATACGCGCGCGATCTACATCGACCGCAGCGGCACCATGCAACGGCGCCAGCGCAACAGCGTCATCGGCTGGAGCATCGCCGCCACGGTTTCGCTGCTTGTGGTCGGCTATTTCGGCGTGCCGGCGATTGCCGCACGGCTGGCGCCGCTGCTGCCGTCCTCGATCGACCGCAAGCTCGGCAATGCCGTGGACATGCAGTTGCGCGGCGTTCTGGACGACAAGAAAAGCGGGCCTTTCGAATGCAGCACGGCAGGCGGCCGCGCCGCGCTCGACAAGATCGTGCGAAGGCTGGAAGCCGCAGCCGCCCTGGACACGCCGTTGCGCAGCCTCGTGGTGCGGCGGCCCGAAGCCAACGCCTTGGCGTTGCCGGGCGGGCAGGTTTATGTTTTCCGCGGCTTGATCGAAAAGGCCGACAATGCGGACGAGGTCGCGGGCGTGATCGCGCATGAAATGGGCCATGTCGCGCATCGCGACGGCACCAAGGCGGTGCTGCAGGCCGGCGGGCTATCATTTTTGTTCGGTATGCTATTGGGCGATTTTGTTGGCGGCGGCGCCGTCGTCATCGCCGCCAAGACCGTGCTGCAATCGTCCTATTCGCGCGAGGCGGAAGCCGCGGCCGATATCTATGGCGCCGAACTGATGGTGAAGGCGCATGGCAATCCGCGCGCGCTCGCCACCATGCTCGGCAAACTGGGCGGTGCGACCGAACCGGGCATGAAAATCCTGCTCGATCATCCGGAGACCAAGGCGCGCATCGCTGCGATCAACAAGATCGCCGGCGCGCGGCCGGGACCGCCGTTTCTCGAAACGGGCGAATGGGCGGCCCTCAAACGTATTTGCGCGGGATAGCCAAGCATGGCGCGGCGACCCTCCTTTGGCGAAGAACCGAAATCCCGGCTGGCCGTCTGGTCGGGGCGGTTTGGAATATTCTCGCTCGCTGTGGCGGCGCTTTCCGTCGTCATCGTGCGATCGGGCATGCTGGAGATCGAGCCATCACTCGCCACTTTTGGCGCAGCGCTCGTGTTTGCGGCGCTGGCGATCCTGCTGGCGTTCGCCTCATTCATCACGATCTGGCGGCAAGGCTTGTCCGGGCTTCGCTCTGCGATCCTCGGCCTGTTTCTCGGAATTCTGCTGCTCGCCTATCCGAGTTATCTGGGCTACCGCGCTACGGCGCTGCCGGCGATTACGGATATCACCACCGATATGGACAACCCGCCGCGGTTTGACGCGTTGTCACGGTTGCGCCCGCGCGAGCGCGTCAATTATCCCGGCGCAAAAACTGCCGCGCTGCAACGCACCGCCTATGGCGACATCGTGCCGCTGCAACTCAGCGTGACGCCGAAGTCCGCCTATGACACGGCGCTTGCGATCATCAACAAGCGCAAATGGCGTGTTATCGACCCCAAGCCGCCCGCCCCCGGACGCCGCGAGGCGACCATCGAGGCCGTGGCGCAGACTTTGATCATGGGCTTTCGCGATGACGTAATCGTGCGCGTTGTCCCGCAGGGGCAAGGCTCGCGCGTCGACGTGCGCTCGGCCTCGCGTTTCGGCATGCACGATTTCGGCGCCAATGCCACGCGCGTGCGCGCGTTGCTCGAGGATATCGACGATGCCGCAGGTTCGACACCGGAGGCCAAGCCTGAGCCGGACAAGAAAACCGCTCCGGTTAAAAAAGGTGCTCCTGAAAAGAAGCGGTAGCTATTTCGCCAGGCGATAGATGCCATCGACGGCCGGCGGCCCGTCGGTCGCGACCACGCCGCGCGTCACCAGATCTTCCAGATGCGCCAGCACCGAGAGGCCGGCAGCGTTGACCAAGCGCGGGTCGATGCCGATGTAGCTCGCACGCACGATGGTCGGAATATCCGTCGCGCCTTTGCCGAGCCGATGCAGGATCGAGTCTTCGCGCGCCTTGCGATGCAGGATGTAGTAATGCACGAAGCGCGAGGCATCGTTGATCACAGGCCCGTGGCCGGGAAAATAGGTCTGCTCTTTTCGTTTCGAGAGCTTGTGCAGCGACGCCATGTAGTCGCTCATCGCGCCATCGGGCGGCGCCACAATCGACGTCGCCCAGCCCATCACGTGATCGCCGACAAACAGAGCGTCCTTGTCCTTGAGCGCATAGGCCATGTGGTTGGCGGTGTGGCCGGGTGTCGTCACCGCCTCGACGCTCCAGCCGTCGCCGGTCACGACCTCGCCGTCCCTGAGCATGACGTCCGGCTTGAAATCGCGGTCCCCTGAGCCCTCGAGCGGATTGTTCTCGCCTATATGCAGCGGCCGCGCGGCGCGGTGCGGGCCTTCGGCATAAACCGTGGCACCGGTGGCCGCCTTGATCGCCGGCACCGCCGGGGAATGATCGCGGTGGGTATGGGTGACGAAAATATGTGTCACCGTCTCGTTGCGCACGGCATCGAGCAACGCCGCAATGTGGCGCGGATCGTTCGGCCCCGGATCGACGATGGCGACCTTGCCGCGGCCGATGATGTAGCTGAGCGTCCCCTTGAAAGTGAACGGGCCCGGATTATCGGCCATCACGCGCCGCACGCCCGGCATCGCCTCGTCGACCGTATCGGGCGCGAGATCGAGATTCTTGTCGAAGGGAATGTCGTCTGCCATTTCAATCCAGCAAATGCCTGCACGCGGCCCGCTTCGTCAATGCTTATTCCCAATTCGGGACAACTCTTGGCATAACTTGCCGCCACGACTTTGCCGCGAGGCGCCCACGAAATTGTCGCGAGCCATTGGTCACCTCGGGCGACTTGGGAGGGGCGATTTGAGAGGGGACATGCGCTGGTTGCTCGCAGGACTGATCGCCGTGCTGGCCGCAGCACCGGTGCAAGCCAAGCCGTTCACGCCGCCGGATTTCAATTCGGCCGATGCCGTGCTGCGCTGGATCGCCGGCTATCGTAGCGCGCCCGATCCGAGAATCGTGACTGTCGCGATGAAAGCGCTGAGCGCCTCCGGATCGTTCCGCGACCCGGAACGCGCCGGTGTCTATATCGGATTTTTGGCCGGCGTCATCGGCTCCAGTCCGGAGCGGGCTGCGTTGGTCACAGGCCAAACGCTCGCGGCGGTACGCGATGAAGATCGCTGGGCTATCATACGCGCTATCGCCTATTCCGGACTGCCCGACTGGAAACAGCGCCTGCGCAACCTCGCGCCCCGCATCCCCGAGCGCACGGCCATGATTGAGAGATTCATCAACGGCAAAAGCGCCACTCTTGAGCAGTTGGTGATTAGTCCCAAGCCATCCGGCCTGGACCAATTCCGCAAGCATATGCGGCTCGACGCGGTGTTCGGCAAACCGAAGCGCAATGTAATGCTGGAGCCGAACCCCGAGATGCTCGATGTGCTGTGGGGATATTATTTCGCCACCGGCAGTTATGGCCCGGTGATGCGGATGATCGAGACGCTGGCCTGGGCCGACGATCATGACGATACCGAGCGGCTCACGGTGGGTAGCATGGCAAAATATTCGCTGGCCAATAATGCGATCCGCGATCAGGATTTGCTCATCATGCTCAAGAGTTCGAGCAAGGCGCGCAACCAGCCGGAAAAGACGGTCGCCACGCTAAAGGAAATCGTCGAGGCGGCCGAGACCGCCGAAACCGCACATATTCGCGCGAAGGCGATCGCGGCCGTGGAAGAACTCAGGACCAAGGGGCCGGCTTACAAGCGCGCGGTGAACTGGTGGATGTTCGTCGGTCAAAGTGCCATTGCCGGCGGTTGTGTCGCGGCGGCTATCACCGGGCATGTCGAGTTGGGCCTGCCTTGCGTCGTCGGCGGTGCCACGGTTTCGGCGGCGATGAACTTCTGGAACAACCAGCCGCAATAGCCGGCTATTCCGCCGTCACGCCGGTTTCCTTGATGATGCGCTGATACTTGGCGCTCTCGCCATCCACGAAGGCGCGGAACTGGGCGACCGACATGGCGTCCACTTCGGCGCCGGCCTCGACCAGTTTTGCTCGCGTATCGGCGTCGTTGAGCGCCTTGTTGATCTCGGTGCTGAGCTTGGCAACGATGTCGGGCGGCGTCGCGCGCGGCGCAAACACGCCCGCCCACAGCGTGAAGTCGAAATCCTTCATGCCGGTAGTCTCGGCGATGGTCGGCACTTCCGGCGCGACCGCCGAACGCTTGGCTGACGAGACCGCGAGCACCTTCAAAAGGCCCGACTTCACATGCGGCATCACGGCCGGCATGCCGGGGAAATACAGGTCGACGTGGCTGCCAAGCAGATCGTTCAAGGCCGGCCCCGCGCCCTTGTAAGGCACGTGGACGAGGTTGCCCTTGGTCTTGGCTTTAAGAAACTCGCCGGCGAAATGGCCAGGCGTGCCGGTGCCGGCCGATGCGAATGTCATCTTCTGCCCCGGCAGCGCTTTGAGAAATTCCGCCATGGTCGAATACGGCGCCTTGGCGGGAACCGTCAGCGCGAGCGGCACCACCGCAAGCAGCGCCACCGCCTGAAGATCCTTGTCCGGGTCGTAAGTGATGCCCTTGAGCCAATGCTGGTTGATGGCGACTTCGGCGGTCTGCCCGACCAGCAATGTGAGGCCGTCAGGCGCAGCGGTGACGACGCCATGCGCGGCAATCGCCCCGCTGGCGCCGGCGCGGTTTTCCACGATCACCGACTGGCCGAGCGAAGTCTGGAGCTTGGCCGCCACGATGCGGGCCACCACGTCGCCGGTGCCGCCTGCGGCATAGCCGACGATCCAGTGCACCGGGCCGCTGGGATAAGTCTGGGCCGAAGCGGGAAGCGCGGTGAAGGCGAGGCCTAGAGCGAAGGCTGTTCCGAAAATTTCGCGCGGCAAAGTTCGCACCATCGCCATCCTCCCAATATTTAATGAATTTCCGGCTCCGGCACCGCGCCAAGCGGCGCGAGAAAGTCGAAGTCGCAGCCCTGGTCGGCCTGGCCGATATGTTCGGAATACAACGCGCCATAGCCGCGCGGATATTTCGGCGCCGGCTTTTTCCAGGCGGCCTTGCGCTTGGCCAGCTCGGCGTCGCTGACATGAAGATGGATGGAGCGTTTGTCGACGTCGATCTCGATTTCGTCGCCGGTCTGCACAAAGGCGAGCGGCCCGCCGACGAAGCTTTCCGGCGCGACGTGCAGAATGCAGGCGCCGTAGCTGGTGCCGCTCATGCGGCCGTCTGAAATGCGGATCATGTCGCGCACCCCCTGCCCCAACAGGCGCTTGGGGATCGGCAGCATGCCCCATTCCGGCATACCCGGGCCACCCTTCGGGCCGGCATTTTTCAAGACCAGGATATGGTCGGCGGTGACGTCGAGATCGTCGCGCTCGATTTCGCGCATCATGTGGTTGTAGTCGTCGAAGGCGATCGCCTTGCCGCGATGCTTGAGGAAGCGCTTGTCGGCGGCGGCCGGCTTGATGACGCAGCCGTTGGGCGCGAGATTGCCCTTGAGCACCGCGGTCGCGCCTTCGGCATAAACCGGATCGTTGAGCGAGTGGATCACATCGGGAATGTGAACTTTGGCGCCGTCGATGTTCTCGCCAATGGTCTTGCCGTTCACTGTCATACAGGAAAGATCGAGATTGTTGCGCAGGTTCTGCATCAGCGCGCGTAAGCCGCCGGCATAGAAGAAATCCTCCATCAGGTATTTGCCAGACGGCCGCACATTGGCCAGCACCGGAATTTCCCGCGACAGCTGATCGAAACGCTCCATGTCCATCGGGATGCCGGCGCGGCGCGCCATGGCCAACACATGAATGATCGCATTGGTCGAGCCGCCCATCGCCATATGCACTTTGATGGCGTTGTCGAACGAAGCAGCGCTGAGAATCTTGTTGGGCGTCAAATCCTCCCACACCATGTCGACGATGCGCCTTCCGGCGACACCGCACATGCGCGGATGATTGGAATCCGCTGCCGGAATCGACGATGCGCCGGGCAGCGACAGGCCCAGCGCCTCGGCAATGGCCATCATGGTGGCAGCCGTGCCCATCACCATGCAGGTGCCGAACGAGCGGGCGATGCCGCCCTCGATTTCGTTCCATTCGTCGCTGGTGATGTTGCCGGCGCGCTTTTCGGTCCAGTATTTCCATACGTCGGAGCCGGAGCCGAGATATTCGCCCTTCCAGTTGCCGCGCAACATGGGGCCTGCGGGAATGTAGATCGCCGGAATTCCCATGCTGATGGCGCCCATGATCAGCCCGGGCGTCGTCTTGTCGCAGCCGCCCATCAGCACCGCGCCGTCCAGCGGATGGCTGCGCAGCAATTCCTCGGTCTCCATCGCCAGCAAATTGCGATAGAGCATCGTGGTCGGCTTCACGAAGGTTTCCGACAGCGACAGCGCCGGAAGCTCGATCGGGAAACCGCCGGCCTGCAGCACGCCGCGCTTCACGTTCTCCGCGCGCACGCGCAAATGCGCGTGGCAGGGATTGATCTCGCTCCAGGTGTTGATGATGCCGATGACGGGCTTGCCTTGCCAATCCTCGGCGTCATAGCCGATCTGGCGCAGCCTCGAGCGGTGGCCGAACGAGCGCATGTCGTCGGCATCGAGCCAACGGTGGCTGCGCAGGTCTTGCGGACGCTTGGCTTTGCTCATGGAACGTCCTGCATCAAAGGAAAACGCAAGCCGTCACGGCTTGCGCTCATTGTGCGCGGGGAATTGAAGCGCGTCTATTCCACGCTGGCGCCGGAGAACTCGACGACCTTTTTCCACTTCGCGGTTTCCGACTTCATCACTTCGCCGAACTGCGCCGGCGTAACGATCATCGGCTCGCCACCAAGCTCGGCCAGTCTTGCCTTCATCTTGTCGGTTGCCAGAACCTTGTTCACCGCCTTGTTCAGGGTCGCGATGATTTCGGGTGGCGTACCCTTCGGCGCGCCGATACCGAACCAGGCGCTGGCTTCGTAGCCCTTCACCGTGGCGCCTACGGTAGGCACGCCCGGCAGGAACGGGCTCGGAGCGTCGGTCGTCACCGCGATGGCGCGCAGCTTGCCGCCGCGGATATGTTCAATCGAAGAAGGCATGTTGTCGAACAGCACATCGGTGGTTCCGGCGATCAGGTCGATCAGCGCCGGGCCAGCACCCTTGTACGGCACATGCGTCATCTTGATGCCGGTCATCGCCATGAACATTTCGCCCGACATGTGCACCGAGGTGCCGTTGCCGGACGAAGCCATGTTGATCTTGCCGGGATTGGCCTTGGCGTAGGCGATAAATTCCTCGACCGTCTTGGCCGGGAAGTTCGGATTGACTTCCATCACGTTCGGAACGCGCGTGATGCCGGCGACCGGCATGACGTCACGCAGCACGTCGAAGTTCAGCTTCTTGTAGAGTGTGGCGTTGATGCCATGTGCGGGATTGACCAGGAGGATGGTGTAGCCATCCGGCGGCGAATTGATCGCAGCCTCGGTACCGAGGTTGTTGCCGGCGCCGGCACGGTTATCGATGATGAAGGTCTGGCCGAGTTCTTCCTGCAGCGCCGCGCCGACAATGCGCGCGAGGATGTCGGTCGTGCCCGCCGGAGGATAGGGCACGATCCACTTGACCGGCTTGGTTGGATAGTCCGCCGCGTGAACAGTCGCGACCGCGAAAGGCGCGCAGAAGATCAAAGCGATGGCCGCGCGCGAAATCAAACCTAGAAGCCGTTGCATGAGTTTTCTCCTCCCCTTTTTGCTGGTCGTGAACCCGCCAGCATTGTCATATTTAGAGTTGACGTTACGCGCCGGCCTATTGCCCATTCCTTTCAAGAACGGAGAGGCAGGGCTTACGGAGCTTGTCGCGATGCGACTTCAGGCAGGCCAGAAAGACCAGGTCGCCCGCATCCGACTCGATATCGTGGCAATGCTTGCGGACATCAGGGCGGCATGCCGCCTGATCGTCGGAACTGCCGGACCGCTCGGTGCCGGCCGGCGCCTTAACCTTCGAGCCTTGTGCGAATGCTGGCGCCGGAGCGACGATAAGAACGGCTACCAGTAAAAATCGGCGAATTAGCATTAGCTCTCCTGGACGTGTTCCGCCCCCGCAGCGACCCTATCGTGCACGCCGAGCAATTCAAGTCTCGGATGCCGCAATAGCGGCCCAGGGTTCCCTGAAATTGTTGTATGCAGATTGTTGTGAAGGATCAATGCCCTGGCAGGGCAGTTGGCCGAAATAGCAGAATTTGCCGTTTGGATCCTTCGCCATTTCGCTGCAAAACGCCTTCGATTAGCGGGACCGCGCCAAGACGAAGCCTCAATTCCTGCCGAGCAACCGGCGCCATTTTATTTTCCGCTTCGTGACGCGCTCGTGAAGTTCGACGGCTTTCAGCAACGGAGAGAAGAAGCGGCGGCGGCCCTCGTCGTAAGGGCGCTCCCTATCCCAAGCATCGATCATGTCCGCCCATTCGTCGACGAGAAGCGCTTCAAATTCGTTTCGGCAATAACGCGCGTTTTCCGCTCGCGGAAAAGGATATGCGAGCGCCTTGATATCGGGCCGCTGCAACAGAAATGTGCTGAAAGTCCTTTCGAAGATATATGGATAGTAAGGGGAGCGCGTGGTCGCATTGGGCTTTGAAAAAAAACGAGACCGGTCTTCCGCGGTCATTTCCTCGATCGCCTGCATAAGCGAGCCGACGAAGCTCATATATTCGTTCCAGAAGTGAACGCTGCCGACCCAATAATTGCAATAAAGCAGCGTGTCGGCGCTGTTGCGCGTGACGGTTCGGACATCCAGGGGATGCCCCGCAGCGCGCAGCGCCTTGTTGGCAAGCTCGCACAAGCCGGGATGAAAGAACTCGCCTTGTTCCCAGACATTGAAGGCGAGGTAGGCCATTTGCGGATAAGGATTGATGAAATAGACGTCGAAGCCCGGATTGGCCTCGATGAAGGAAATGAACTGGCGTCCGCTGAGCTTCGTTTTCTGATTAAAGAGCGGTGAAACCAAGCCGCTCAGCCGAGATTTCTCGTGTCCGCCGGAATTATAGAACGTCCGCATGTGATAAATTTCGCGCTTCTCCGGCGCCGGGTCGTGGCGGCAATCGAACACGCGAAAGTCGGCATCCTTCTTATGGGCGACCAGATCGCTGTGCGTGATCTGATAGATCGCAATCCCTGACACCTCTGCCCCCGTGGCCTGACGGCTTTCATGTACCGCCGGATGCCCCTTGTGTACGCGGGGCCTATGGAAATCGCTAGGTGCTGCAGATAGTTGTGAGGGATCAACGCCCTGGCGGGAAAGTTGGTCGGAGTGGCAGGATTTGAACCTGCGACCCCCTCGTCCCGAACGAGGTGCGCTACCAGACTGCGCTACACTCCGACTAGCGGCGGCCTTATAACCCCGGCTCGCGCAAGGCCGCAAGCTTCAGAGCCAGAGAGACAAATGACCGCCCAGCCGGGAACACGCAACCTCAAGACCGATGGCCCGTCGATCGAGGCAGCCGCAGGCTGCCTTCGCGCCGGCGGGCTGGTCGCGTTTCCGACCGAGACGGTCTACGGGCTCGGCGCCGACGCTCGCAACGGCGAGGCGGTGGCAAAGCTTTACGCCGCGAAAGAACGGCCCGCCTTCAATCCATTGATCGTTCATGTCGCCGGTATCGAGGCGGCGCGCCGGCTGGCCGAGTTCGACGCCGCGGCGGAAAGCTTGGCGGCGGCGTTCTGGCCGGGGCCGCTGACGCTGGTGTTGCCGAAGCGGGCGGACGGCGACGTCGCTGATCTCGCGCTCGCCGGGTTGGATAGCGTAGCGTTGCGCGTGCCGAGCCATTCCGTGGCGCTCGCCTTGCTCAAAGCTTTCGACGGGCCGGTGGTGGCGCCGTCGGCCAATCGCTCCGGCCACGTTTCGCCCACCAGCGCCGCGCATGTGCTTACGGATCTGCGCGGCCGCATCGAAATGGTCATCGACGGCGGTGCCTGCGACGTCGGCGTGGAGTCCACCATCGTCGCTTGCTTAGGTGAGCCGACACTCTTGCGTCCCGGCGGCCTGGCACGCGAGCCGATTGAGCGCGTGCTTGGCCGCGCGCTGGCGGTTCCGGTGATTGCCGATGACACGCCGATTGCTCCGGGAATGCTCGTCTCACATTACGCGCCGAAGGCAAAGCTGCGCCTGAACGCCGACGCGCCGCGCGGCGGCGAAGCGCTACTCGCATTTGGGACGGCGCCGGATTTTTCCGGCACGATGTTCAATCTTTCCGAGCGGGGAAATCTAATTGAGGCGGCGGCGAATTTGTTTTCGCATTTGCGCGCGCTCGATGCGTCTGGCGCCAAGACCATCGCGGTGATGCGCGTGCCGTATCAAGGACTTGGCGAGGCCATCAACGACCGCCTGGCGCGCGCAGCGGCCCCCAGAACAGGGCCGACGGGATGAGTTCGCCTCTTGCTCGCGCGCCGACGTCCGATGTTCTGGCCCAGTTCGCAAAGATCGTCGGCCCGAAACACGCTGTCATCGATCCGGTTGTTCTGGCGCCGCACCTCATCGAGGGTCGCGGGCTCTACCAGGGCCGCACCGCCATGATGCTGCGCCCCGGCTCGCGCGACGAGGTCGTGGCGATTCTCAAGCTCGCCAACGCGACCAAGACGGCGATCGTGCCGCAGGGCGGCAATACCGGCCTCGTCGGCGCGCAGATTCCATTTGATGGCGAATTGATCCTGTCGCTGACACGGCTCGACAAGATCCGAGAAGTGGACCCCGCCTCCAACACCATGACCTGCGAGGCCGGCGTCGTGCTGCAAAAGGCGCAGGACGCGGCCACCGCCGTGGACCGGCTGTTTCCGCTCTCGCTCGGCGCCGAAGGCAGCTGCACCATCGGCGGCAACCTTTCCACCAATGCCGGCGGCACCGCCGCGCTCGCTTACGGCATCGCGCGCGAACTGGTGATGGGGCTGGAAGTAGTGCTAGCCGACGGCCGCGTGCTCAATTTGCTGCGCAAGCTCAAGAAGGACAATACCGGCTACGACCTGCGGCATATTTTCGTCGGCGCCGAAGGCACGCTCGGCATTATCACGGCCGCCGTGCTCAAGCTTTTCCCGCGCCCGCGCGCCATCGAGACCGCTTTTATCGGCGTGCCCTCGCCTGCCGCAGCGGTGACGCTGCTCAATCTGGCGCAGGCGCGCGTCGGCGGCACGGTGACAAGCTTCGAGTTGATCGTGCGCGACGTCATCGAGATGGCGATCAAGCACGGCCACAACGTGCGCGATCCGCTCGTCAGCAAGCATCCCTGGTATGTGCTGATGGAAGTGGCCTCGCAGCAGAGTGAGGGCCTGCGCGAGGGCGTCGAGCTGTTGCTCAGCGAGGCCAGCGAACAAGGCCTGGTCGCCGACGCCACCATCGCCGCTAGCCTCGAACAATCCAAGGCGTTCTGGCATCTGCGCCACACGCTGCCGGAAGTGCAGAAGCCCGAAGGCGGCTCGATCAAGCACGATGTTTCGGTGCCGGTCGCTTCGATTCCCGATTTCATCGCCGAAGCGAGCGCGGCCGTGCAAAAGCTGATCCCCGGCGCGCGGCCGGTGCCGTTCGGCCATGTCGGCGACGGCAATATGCATTTCAACATCACCCAGCCTACAGGCGCCGATCAGGCGCAATTTATCGCGCGCTGGGCGGAGGTCAACGCGGTGGTCGACAAGATCGTGCTGAAATACAACGGCTCGATTTCGGCCGAGCACGGCATCGGCGTACTCAAGCGCTCCTCGCTGGTGAAGGTGAAAGACCCGGTCGCGCTTGAACTCATGCGCGGCATGAAGAAGATGCTCGACCCGAACGGCATATTGAATCCGGGCAAGGTTTTGTAGGGGTTCTTAAAACAACGCTCCCTGCCCGCTGTCCTTCTTCGCCTTTTTGACCGGCGCGCGTTTGGCGGCTTTCGGTTTCGGCGCAGGCTCCGGCTCCGCGCCCACAACAACAGACTCCAGCAGTTTCGGATTGTCGTTGGCGACGCGGTTGACGTCGGTCGAGACCGGATACGCCTCCAGCAGATTATCCGGCGCCGGCGCAATCAGCGCGGAGGCCGTCACGGGATCGACATTGGCGCCGTCGAGCCAGAGGTCGAAGGCGTCCGGGGCTAAGATCACCGGCATGCGGTCATGGATCGGCTTTAATGTCTGGTTGGCCGTTGTCGTAACGATGACCGCGGTTTCCAGCTCCTCGCCGTTCGGGCCGGTCCAAGTCTCCCACAATCCGGCGAAGGCGAAAGGCTCGCCGGATTTGAATCGAATGTAATAAGGCTGCTTGCGCGCTCCGCCCGCTTTCCATTCGTAGAAGCCGTGGGCCGGAATGAGGCAGCGCCGCCGCTTCATGGCGGCGCGATAGGCCGGCTTCTCCATCACGGTCTCGCCGCGCGCGTTGGCCAGCAGCGTGAATTTTTTCGGGTCCTTGACCCAGGACGGCAGCAGCCCCCAGCGCACCAGCGCGAAATGGCGCTCGCCGTTCACCAGGCGGCAGATGGCGATCGGCTGGGTCGGCGCGACATTGAAGCGTGGCGGAAAATTGGGCCGCTCGAGGTAGCGCAGCAGCAGCCGGATGGCTTCCGGCGCCGAGGTGAAAGCATAGCGGCCGCACATCGTCGAAGGCCTCAACCTGCGCTGGTTAAGCGCGTCTTAACTTGGAACCATAACACTGCCGCCTGGGGAATCTCGGCGGCGGGACTCGATGAAATATCAGGATTGCGCAGAGGCGGTGCAAGCGGCGGGCGAGGACGACCCGCGGCTCGCCGACGCTAATATCAATCCGGCGACCGGGCTCGCCACCGATTATCTCAACCATTTCAATGAAGCGATCATGCTGCTCGATATGCTGTCTGATTGCCCGGAATGTATCGACGACTTCCTGGGATGGCGGCCGATGAGCTACCACGAGCATTTCACCGCCTCGCATTTCACCGGCCGCGACCTGGCGATCGCAGCCTATGAGGCCGCCGATCCCGCCTTGCGCGATTGCTTGGACGCGCTGGCCGGTACGATGACCGCCGTGCTAGAGACAACCCGCGCGGCGATGGGGGCAGACATGCCGCCCGACGCGGCCGCCGTTCTCGCCACCCGCGCCGCCGCCTGGCTTCGTCCGCTCGTCGCACGCGCGGGCTCGGTGATCAACGGCGAGCCGCACGCCGGACTGGCCGAGCCGGTGGCGCCGCAAGCGGTGGTCGACGCGCTTATGAAAAGATAATTGAGTGGCCGAAGAGAGAACCTATCCGCAGCGTCCGTTTCTCGCCGTCAGCGCGGCCATCGTGCGCGACAGCAAGGTGCTGGTGGTGCGCCGAGCGCGAAAGCCCGCGCTCAACCTCTATACAATGCCCGGCGGCGTGGTTGAGGCCGGCGAGACCTTGTTCGCGGCGGTCAGGCGCGAGGTGCGCGAGGAGACCACGCTCGACATCGAGCCGGTGGCGCTGGCGGGCCACCGCGAGGCGATCATGCGCGATGCGCACGGCAAGGTCGAACGGCACTTCATCATCATGTGCTTTGCCGCGCGCTGGCTTTCTGGCGAGCCCGTGCTCAACGAAGAACTCGATGACGCGCGCTGGATTGCACCGGCGGAGATCGCGGGCTTGAGCTCCACCGAGGGCCTGGCCGAGATAGTGGCTTCGGCTGTTGAAGTTCTTAACCGCAAAGCTTGATTGGTCCGCCTTGCGGTCGCCGCACAGCAAGGGCATATCACCAGCGTGAAAAAGCTCGTCACCATCGGCTCGATCCTGCTCTGCCTGTCGCTGGCGCTAGCGAGTTCTGGGCGCGCTGCGGAAGGCGACCCGGCGCCGTTCGATTCCGACTTGCAGCGGCTCGCTGAAATTCTCGGCTCGCTGCAATATCTGCGCGGGGTTTGCGGCGCCAATGAAGGGCAGAAATGGCGCAACGAAATGCAGACTTTGATCGACGCCGAGGCCCCCAATGGCGAGCGCAAACACAAGATCGTCGCCAGCTTCAATCGTGGTTACCGCGGATTCCAGCAGACCTACCGCACCTGCACGCCCGCCGCTGATGTGGCAATTCGCCGCTATCTCGATGAAGGCGCCAAAATCGCGCGCGAAATCACCGCGCGATATGCCAATTAGCTGCGGATAAGCCCGCCGTTATTAACCTTTCCTTTATGTGGTTCTATGTCGGCCGGAATCCCCCTGCTA
>JAYTFS010000440.1:0-1558 GCA_043734185.1 Pseudolabrys sp.
AGGCTGATCTCCTTGCCGACGACGTAGAACGGCGTGTGCGGGAAGCGGTCGTGCATCGAGCGCATCACCCGGCCGAGCACCGTGCCGTCGCCGACGCCGGCGTCGAACAGGCGCAACGCCGGCGGCCGCGGATGGATGTTGTGCAGCTCCAGCGAGACGCGGTTGCCGACCACCCACTTTTCGCTGCAGGTGTTCACGAACAGCAGATACTTCTGCCGGTTGTCGAAGAAGCGGAAGTTGCGTTGCGGATCGGCGCCGCTTTTGGCGGTGGCCGGTACGGATGGGGTAGGGGTGATGGATGGGGACGTTGTCGACATTGTTGTGAGCGCCGTCGTTGGCCGCGATGCTGAAGGGGTTTCCGGCAGGCGTGCCGGCATCTGATCCTGCGTTCGTGGAATGACGGCCGGACGACCGGCGGCATTCCGGTTCGACGCCATGAAGCCGCGGATGCGGTCGAGCGTTTCGGTGGTGATGCGGCCGCCGTGGCGCAGCCGGCTCGTCAGCTTGCCGTCGTTGACGGCGCGCCGGCCGAAGGTGGATTCGGCCAAACCCGTTTGCCGGCAGTAGTCGGAAATTTCCTGCAACAGCTCTTGCGCGTTCATGGCGCGTGTCCCTCGATGGTTTCCTCAGGCTCCCGCACCAACCATTCCGATTTCGAGCAAGGGCCTGAAACCGGCGCGGCTTGGCGCCGTCTGATGAGGCGCGGGCTTGCCCAAATGCGACCAATTTCACGGGGTTGGGTCAACCACAAAGTAGCCCACTATCTAGGTGGGCGCAGATATGGGCTTTTGCCCATAATGATAATGCATTGAAACGACAAAATATTTTGGCTCTGCTCCGAGATTGATGTCTCTTGCCCAACGGGAAAAACCGGATTTGTGGGCAGCGTCCTATAGGGCTCCACCGGGCGCGACTGAAAAACGCGATGCAAATCAGAGGCTTGCCGCGCGTATCGGCCGAAGCGAGCCGCCGCTTAGCGCGACCTCATCTCTGCTCGTTGCCGATCGTAGCTGTGTATGCCATTGTCACACAGTCCCGGATTTGGGGGAGAACCGCGCTATGAAGACTTCGGTGCTGAGCGTTCGCGTCAACGAGGAGGAACGCGCTCTCCTGGAAGCGGCCTCGGAACAGGCGCGCACCAGTCTCAGCGATTTCATCCGACACAAAGCGCTTGATGCGGCGGAGATCGATGTCCTGGAACGTCGGATCGTTGCCATCCCCGCCAAGGATTGGGAGGCGTTCGAGGCCTGGGCGCACAGGCGACCGCAGAAGATTGCCGCGCTTGAGGAACTCGCGCGCACCGATCCCAAATGGCGGAAATAACGGCGCCGCGGCCGCTTGCCGAAACCGACGATCGCAGCGGATTTGATTGCGGCCGCGAGTCGATGAACCTTTGGTTCAGGCGTCACGCCTGGGCCAATCACGCCGCAGGCATTTCGCGCGCCAACGTCATTTGCGCCGCCGCTACGGCTGAGATCGTCGGCTACGTCACTTTGAGCGCAGCCCAGATCGAGCGTGCTGCTCTGCCCAAGTCGCAGCAGCGTAACAAACCCGATCC
>JAYTFS010000441.1:0-2969 GCA_043734185.1 Pseudolabrys sp.
CATGGTCGATTTCATGGAGGACATGCTGCGGATCACCCGTTGGTATGAAGACCCAAAAAACAAAGACGAAGTGGCCCAGATCGCCTCTCGTATCACCAAGGCGCCGGCCGCCCAGTTTGGCTGGCTCTTCACCAAGCAGGACACCTATCGCGATCCGAACCTGCTGCCAAACCTCGAGGCGCTGCAACGGAATATCGACACGACCCGCGACCTCGGCTTCGTGAAGAACAAGATCGACATCAACAAGTACTCCGACTTAAGTCTGGTGAAGGAAGCGGCCAAGCGGATAAAATAGTCACACGCGTCTAAATTATTGCGATTTTTTGGCCCCGGAACGTGCGTTTTCGGGGCCAAATCATTTGTGGCGCGGGGGATGCGTCTAGCGTGGTTAATTTTTGTCTTTACAAATGCCAAAAAACGCGGAAAAGTGTAGGCAGCTGCTGAACTTAAATGGTTAACGGGGCGTACCAAAATGAGACATGTGTACAAAGCGTTCTGCGGTGCCCTGCTCCTGATTGGAGTGGCAGGCATCCTTCCCGAACCGGCCTCCGCAGGGACCTATTATGACTCGGTGTGTAACTGCCGGCGACCGGATTCTGAATACAACACGCGGCGCGTGGAGCGCGGACCGGCGCAGGTTCGCACCAATACCCGCTACGTCGATCACACCAGGGAAGTGAAGAAGACCAACCTGGTCCAGGAAAACCGCCTGATCGTGCACATCAGGCCGATCATCAACCGCGAAATCGTCGTGCACCGCACGAACACTGTGGTTCGCAACATCACCCTGCACAAGGTCAACACGACCAACCGGACTGAAGTTGAAAACCGCAACGAGACCATCAATCGCTATGCACAGGGCAGCGTTCGTTACGTCAATGAACGTCGCGAAGTCCGTGGCACCAACTGTAATTGCGGCTACGACGGCCGCGGTGGCGAATCCCGCGAAAGCAGCGATGACGGCGAACGGGTCTCTTATCGCTACTAATTTAACTTTCGTCCCTAACCAAGCCGCCTCGCCGGGAAACCAGCGAGGCGGTTTTATTTTGAATTTTGCCGAAAAGACCGCGCTAGATCCTTTTGACCGGAATGGCACCCAGGAAGTCGCGTTTGCCGACTTCCACGCCGCAGGCTCGCACGCAGGCATAAGCAGCGGTGAGGTGGAAATAGAAATTCGGCAACATGAAATGATTGAGATAGTCGCCGCCCTTCATCTGGCCCTTCGCAGGTCCGAGCGGAAACGTGATTTCGCGGTCCGCTGAGGCGTCGATGGCCTTGGTGTCGAGGGTCTTGAGAAAGGCGACGGTCTTGCCGATGCGCTCCTTGAGCTGGTCGATAGTGGTCTCGTTATCTTCCATCTTCGGCGGCTCGACGCCGGCAAGGCGCGCAGAGCCGTTCTTGGCCTGATCGGCCGCCACCTGCACCTGACGGACGAGTGCGAACATATCCGGCTCAAGACGCCAGCCGAGAATCACCGAGGGATCGATTTTCTTCGCCGCCGCATGCGCTGCGGCCTTGTCGAGCACGCCGGCGAGTGCATTGAGACCGATCTCGAAAACCGGCAGTGATGCTTGGGACATTGTGAACGCCATAGGGAATGGATCCTTGGAACGTTGTGGGGATTGCGGCGTAAAACCTGCGCCACGGACGATGCACACAAGTGGGATGTAGTTCAATCGGGCTCGATCGTCGCGCAATCCAAAAAAGTTTTTCGAGCTGCCTTGGCGGCAACACCGGCAAAAGCTTCATTATTAGCGTTCACTAGGTCTTCTTCTCGAATGTTTCTAATTATAGACTGGAAGCAGTCTAAATCATTGATATTGCAAGTATATTTTTAACGCCCTAAACGCCGTCGCGTAAGGGGCACACCGTTTGTGAAGCCCCACATGACAGGGGAATTTTATGCGTAGTTTGGACGCGCGCCAGCGCGCGCAAATTTTGCTGGCCATGACATTTCTGATCGCGGTGTGCGGCCTCTCCGCTGAGGCCATTGCAAAGGATAAACCAGTCCAAGTCGCGCAAGCGCTGGACGCCTAAAATCTACCGTTTCAGGGGTCTTTTTGGTTCAGCCGACCCCATGTTGCTGCTATAGCTGCCGCCACTGAGAGGCATTCATGTTTCGCTCGCGTGCGGCAAAATTTCTTGGCGACAGGCTGGTGCTTTTGGTGGTCGCGCTGGCTGCCGGCCTGATATTGCCTGCGATTGCCTTTGGGCAAACACCGGAGCCACCGGCTTCCGACGTGCTTCTCAAGCTGCCACGCGACCTGTCGCCCTGGGGCATGTTCATGGCGGCGGACGTCGTCGTCAAAGCGGTGATGGTAGGTCTGGCCTTCGCTTCGGTGCTGACCTGGACGATCTGGCTTGCCAAGGCGATTGAACTCATGAACGCCCGCCGCCGCATAGGCACGGCGATTGACGCGCTCCACAAGGCGCGCTCATGGAACGAGATGACCGCCGGTTTGAAAACGCACGATGACAGCGCGGCGACACTGATCCGCAGCGCCGACGACGAATTGCGCCTGTCCGCCGGTGCGATATCGCCTGACGGCCTCAAGGAGCGCATTGCGTCGCGGATGGAGCGACTGGAGGCTGCCGCCGGCCGGCAGATGATCCGCGGCACCGGCATTCTTGCCACCATCGGCGCCACCGCCCCGTTTGTCGGCCTTTTCGGCACCGTGTGGGGCATCATGAACAGCTTCATCGGAATTTCGAAATCACACACCACCAATCTAGCGGTCGTGGCGCCCGGCATCGCCGAGGCTTTGCTGGCGACCGCCTTAGGCCTCGGGGCGGCGATCCCCGCCGTCGTGATGTACAACATGTTCTCGCGCTGGATCGCCGGCTATCGCGCGCTGCATGCCGACGCCTCTGCCGAAATCCTGCGCCTGATCAGCCGCGATCTCGATCGCGGCGCGTTCGACCGCCCCAGCCGCCGTAACGTCGCAGCCGAGTAGCGCTCATGAGCGTAC
>JAYTFS010000442.1:0-3884 GCA_043734185.1 Pseudolabrys sp.
AGGGCGACGGGCGAGATGCCAACGCAGGCTCCAAAAAGTCGTAGGTGCTTCTGATCGAAAATCCGCCTCGTCATTTATCTTTTGTCGCAATGTTAGAAATTCTCGCGAATATATCGTCCAATTCGCTTGCGATGGCTTTGAGTGCGTCTTTGCCTTCATCGAAATAAGGCGTGAACACGAAGCTTGGCTTCTTGTACGACAGCGTAGCTGTGGCATCCGGGTTCTCGGAAACGTAAAACCGGATCGGGGCCTCGATGCCAGCGGAGACGCTCGCGGTCAACATCCGTCGCGCAAAATCATTTCGGAAAACGCCGACGACACGATTTCCCGAAATCGCAAAGCCCGCCACCTTCGCTCCCTCGGACGCACTCGCCGAAGTCACGAGGCCCATCTTTTCGGCTTTCACGGCGGCTTCAAGCCGTTCCGTAAGCGCAGCAAACGATTGCTGAGTATCAATCACCACCCAGCCATCTCGTGGCTTCACAGTCCCCGCCGATGCCATCGAAAGCGTGAACAGCACAACAGTCACGCTCAACAGAATGCGATACATAATTATGTCCTCCTCGTATTAGCGCTTCATCATCTCGATAAGCGGCAAGTATCCGCTTTTGGCGAGCCGTTCTGAGGCCGGTTTGACGTAGCTTGCGTCCAGCTCAATTCCCGTGCCTTCTACGAGCCGATTCATGAAGTTGAACAGAGCAGTGACGGCCACGGTATGAAAAAGGGCCGTTTCGTCCCATCCAGCGGCGAATATCGCGTCGGCATCGGCTTGCGTTACCCCATTGGGCTGTTGAGTGAGTTTTCGAGCGTAGCGCAAGACGGGTTTCATCTTCTCATCAATCGCCGCCGTATCAATGTTTTCAATTGCTCTCGCTACTGAATTCTTAGGCGCACCCAGGAGTTCGGCTGTCGCGACATGCACGCCATGGCAATAGCGGCAATGGTTGAGACCGGAGACGTAAGCCGCAACCAGCTCTCGTTCGCCTTCAGTGAACGGCGATGGCCCGCGCAAAAGGACTTCGTGAAACTGGATGAGGGGTTCGCTTGTCTGCGGAAAGGCCTTGAACAGGTCCAGAAGGCTTGCGCCTTTGCGAAGCGATGGAAGAAAAGTCATTGTGGTCCTCGTCCCGCGGTTAAGATATTTCGCTACAGAACCCTATGCCGATCCCAATGGGCGGCGAAGCGACGCTTAGGCGCTGGCCACCAGTTGGTGATCAAGCCATTCAATGTGTTCATACAAAGATATTTCCATCGAAGACGTGATTTCCAGACGCCGATCTTCAAAGACATCGCTGTTGGGATGCCTCGCAAGCCATTGCTCGACGATGAGGTCACGTTTGATCAAAAGCTCTGTAATCTGCGGCATGAATAAAACGAACATGGCCGTGAGCCACTGATTGAGTAGTGGTGACGGATGATCGAGATCAATCACAAACCGATCAAGCATGGCTATGACATCAGCAGCTTGATACCAGGTCTCCCCGGTCACCCAGCGATTGGTCGTAAACAGTCGCTCCGGCAGCCCTGTCGGCGTCATTGAAATCGCTATTAGATGGGACAGGGCACCGTTGTCATCCGCCGGAGGAACAAAGTTCTTCACCTCGGCGGGACGAATGCCGGCTGGCATCCCCTTCGGCCTCATGAATGTGTGGAAATGCCCGTAATCGGGGGCGTCTCGATCGTCTGGCGGGTGAGCGTGGAAATAGTACTGGGCGTGCGATTTCGGATCATGCACGTCATTCGGTGGATAGTGCTCCCACTCGGCAAAGTCGCGGCTCCCGCGCAATGCTTCGATAACGAGATTGCTTCCGGATGTGTGAAGTTGGTTGATGCAGTCGACGACTTTGACGCCTGCATCCGCCATACGCAGCAGCTCCGCCCGTGAGAGGTTTGAGGATGGCGAGCTCTGGAAAATGTAAGCCGCCGGCATTACGGTCTGCTCTGACATTGTAGTCACCACTACATTATTGAACCAGTTCGCCCTCCAGCACGAAGCGGCGCTCCGTGGGCCCGGTTGCAATCAGATGGAAGGTTCCAGCGCCCTTGAGCTTATCCAGCTTGCCGGTGCCGCTCACGACCTGCCATACGCCATTGTCCAGCAACTTCGGCTTACCGTCCGGACCGGGGACGAAGATCGCCTGAATCAGCCATTTGATATAAGCCTTGTCTCCGTCAGCTTTGGTGAATTCGAGATAGCCGCGTGGCTCACCGCCGAAGCCTGGCACAATGTCGTGAGCCCCATACTCATTGACTGTCGCGCCAGCGAGCGGACCCTGACCCTCAGACTTGCCTTCTCGATGGACGAGCAGAAAAAAGTGCTTGCTGCCGTCGGCAAAGTCGAGTCGAAGCGCCTCTTTTTGTGTGACCAGCGCATCAAACTTGACGGGCTCGGCCCGTGCCATGGACGCCGCGCCGACAACCAGCGCGGCAATGAGTGCGAAATTTGCTACTTTATTCTTCATTATCTCGTTCCTGTTTTTGTAGAGAAGCGTTTGTTAGATATTCAACTACGTACCGAACAGCCGACAGTGATTGATCGCTCGTCCCGAGTTAAGTGTGTTTCTGGTGTTAAATTCTAAAAATGAGCCGTCGAAGGCGGCGGTCAGTCGGTATGGCCCCCGCCTTCGTCGTGTGTATCGAACGTGTGGTCGTGGCCTAGGGGTAATCCCATGCACGACCACGCAGTCGATGTTACTTCTTCGGCGCGCAAGGGTTTGCCGCGGCGCAGGGATTTGCAGCCTTTTTCGCCGCCGGTGCACAAGGGTTTGCAGTTTTCTTTGCGGCTGGTGCACACGGGTTGGCAGCCTTCCGCGCCTTTGGAGCGCACGGATTTGAGGCTTGTGCGAAGGCCGGAAGTGGCGTCGCGGCGATCATGCCAAGGGCTGCGAGCGAACCCAGGGTCTGAAGAGACTTTTTGAGCATCGACATTTTAACTTCTCCTCTGGAGTGGAACACCGACGGGTTTTCATAACCGCGTCGTTACGGTCACCAGCCAGTCCGGCATGGCGCGCGTCAGGGAGGCTTCGACGATCTTGTCGAGGCCGGTTAGAACAAAGGCGCCAATGCTGACGAAGGCCGCGCCCATAAGCGGCTTGCCGAGGCGCGACATTCGCGCCAGCCAGTCGCGCCGCGCAAAGATGGCCTGACGCGATCCGTAGGCGAGCGCCAGGATGGGCGTCGACGCGCCGAGACCGAATGTCAGCATGATTGCCGCCGCCTTACCCACGGTTTCGCCTTGCGCCGCAAGGCCGATGGCGGCGCCGAGCGTCGGACCGGAGCAAGGTGACCAGATCGCGCCGAGTAAAATGCCAAGCAGAAACTGACCACCGATGCCTGACGGCTGGAGACGGTTCAGTAGTGTTTGCCCCCCGGTTGCTACTGGCGCGGCAATAACCGCCAACCTGCTCTGAAGAGCTGGAACAAGCAGTACGACGCCCATACTCACCATGAGCGCCGCGATGCCGAGGCGTAACGTGGAGGGATCGAGCCCGATGCTGAATCCGAACGAGGCGATAGCAATTCCTACGGCGGCAAACGAAACCGATAAACCAGCGGCCAACGCCAGCGGCCCCCACGCGTGCCGCTCAAGTACGCCGAACAAGACGATCGGCAATAGCGGCAGCACGCATGGAGACAAAGTCGACAACGCGCCCGCCGCGTAGCTAAGCGCCAGATTGCCGAGGTCGGCCATGATCAGAGGCCTTTCGCGACCAGCGCGCGGATCTGTGTGGGGTCTGTCTCGCCGGTTGACCGGGCGACCTCTTTAACCCCTTTGAACATGATGAGCGTGCTTTGGTATTGAACGCGAAAACGCTTCAGCGCGTCTTTTGCGGTGTCAAAATCGACCTCGTAGACGACCAGATTGGGTTTTTCTTTTTCGATTT
>JAYTFS010000443.1:0-13846 GCA_043734185.1 Pseudolabrys sp.
TTAATATTGTGCTCAAGGCGCTGGAAGCCCCCATCCGACAGATCGCGGAAAATGCCGGCGTCGAAGGCTCGATCGTGGTCGGCAAGATCCTCGACGAAAAGTCGGAGACCTTCGGCTTCGATGCCCAGAACGAAGAATATGTCGACATGATCGAAAAGGGCATTATCGATCCGGCCAAGGTCGTGCGCACGGCCTTGCAGGATGCGGGCTCGGTCGCCGGCCTTCTGGTTACCACCGAAGCCATGATCGCCGAACTGCCGAAGGATCCTGCCCCGGCCATGCCGAGCGGTGGCGGTGGAATGGGTGGCGGGATGGGTTTCTAAGCCCCTCCGTCACATCTGGAAACGCAAAGGGCGCGGCCTCGGCTGCGCCCTTTTTCGTGATTGAATTAGCCCGCGTAATCATCAACCACGGCGTGCGACCAGTTGTCTCTATGGCCGCAGCGAGCACGATACATTGCCGTCGCAAGCCAAAATGGCCTACGCTGACCTAAGGCCGGTTGGGACTATTTGCGTATTGGGGAGATCAAGCATGGTTCAAGCAACATTCCTGTCTCGCATCGCAGGCGGCACCAGCGCGGCGTTTATCATCGCTACGGCGGCGCTCGCGCAAACGCCACCGCCCGCTCCGACTCCCGCCGCGCCACCACCTGCCGCGTCGGCGCCCGCCGCTCCGGCGGCGCCGCAATTCGCGCCAACCACGACGATTACCACGCCCGGTTATCCAGGCGTCGGTCCGGCCGACTCCAAGCTGCGCGTCGTGGGTTTGCCGAACGGCAAGAAGGTGCATCTGCTTCCCGCCACGCTTGAAACCACGCAATGGGGCTGGTTCGACAATGCCCAGCCGCCAGTGCTGCGCGTCAAGTCCGGCGACACTGTCGTGCTGGAAACGATGATGCATAGCCACAACCAGGTGGTTCCCGGCACCACCATCGAGCAGATCAAGAAGACGCGCACGGATTTTCCCGGCCGCGGACCGCACACGCTGACCGGACCGATCTATATCGAGGAAGCCCAGCCGGGTGACGTCCTCAAAGTGACGCTCAACAAGATCGTTCCGCGCGCTTACGCGACCAACTTCAACGTGCCGGGCATGTTCGGCCAGTTCCCGAGTGTCTATTCGGACGGACAGGTCAAGTACATGTATCTCGATCTCGAGAGGATGACGACCGAGTTCCTGCCCGGCGTCGTTCTGCCGCTCAAGCCGTTCCCCGGCACGATCGGCGTCGCGCGCAAAGATCCGGGCCGCTATTCGAGCGTGCCTCCGGGAGAATTCGCTGGCAACATGGACATCCGGGACTTCGTCGCCGGCAGTTCTCTTTATGTGCCGGTGCATGTGCCCGGCGCGTTGTTGTGGACCGGCGATTCCCATGCCGGCCAGGGCAATGGCGAAGTCAACCTCACCGCGCTCGAGACCGCCTATAAGGAATTCAACATCACGGTAGAAGTCATCAAGGGCAAGCCGCTCGACTTCCCGCGCATCGAGACGGCGAAATCCTGGATCACGATGGGATTTGACGCAGACATGAACAAAGCCTGGGCGCAGGCCAAGGCACAAACCGTCAAGTTCCTGTCCGAGCAGCGCGGCGTTTCCGCCGAGCAAGCAGCGACATTGATGGCGAGCGTTTCCGATTGCCGTGTCTCGCAGGTCGTCAACGTCAAGAAAGGCATCCACTGCCTCAATCCCAAAAACGCGCGCGACAAGGAAGACATGGAGCGCCCGACCAAAGAGACACCGAAATACCTGGTCTCGCACATCAAGGATGCCGACCTGAACAAGGCGATGAACGAGGCATCGATGGGCATGATCAAGTTGCTCGAGTCGGAGAAAAAGATCGCGCGTCTCGATGCCTATGGCCTCGCCAGCGTGGCGATGGATTGCCGGGTCGGGGCGATCTCCGATACCGAGAAGAATGTCCATTGCATAATGCCGAAGAGCATCTGGGTCGCGGGCAAGCGCTAGCCAAGATGATGGAAGGGCCGCCCAGGCGGCCCTTCCAAAATTCTATGTTACGCCTCGCTCTCATCCCCGTCTGGCTCGCGTTAGTGTCGCCGGGCTGGGCACAAGAACGCATCCAAGTTGTAACCACCACGACTGACTTGCGCAGTCTCACCGAAGCCGTGGGCGGCGAGCGGGTGGCCACAACCAGCATGGTTCCGCCGAGCATGGACGCCGAGGATTATCAGTCCAAGCCGCAGGATGCGTTGCGTCTGAAGAACGCCAAAATGGTCGTGCGCGTTGGGCTTGATTATGATTTGTGGCTCGATCGTCTGCTGTTTTTGGCTGGCAAGCCCGAACTCAGACGCGGCGGTCCCGGCTATGTCGATGCCTCTTTCGCTATCGCCGTGTTGGAGCTACGCGGGATGAGCGTCGGCCCCGGCGACGGCCATGCCCATGGCAGCGGCAACCCGCATTATTGGCTCGATCCCAAGAACGCCGAGATCATCACCGGCACAATCCTCGAAGCTCTGGCGCGGATCGACCCGGCTCATGCCACAACCTATGAGGCCAATCGGCTGGCTTTCCTTGCTCGCCTGAACGCAAAGATACTGGAATGGGAAGCAAAACTGAGCTCGCTCAAAACCATGCCGATCGTCGCCTACCACAACAGCTGGCCTTATTTCGCGCGCCGCTTCCGGTTGGATTTTGTGGGCTTTATCGAGACCAAGCCCGGTGTGCCGCCAAGCCCCTCGCATCTTACCGGGATCGTTAAGACCATGCGGGATCGCGGGGTCCGCATTGTCGTGCGCGAGCCGCACGAGCCAGAACGCGACGTTGCTTTCGTGGCGAACAAAGCGGGCGCGTCGGTGGTGACGCTGGCCGCCTCGGTCGGTGCGCTGCCGCAGGCAAGCGATTACATCGCGCTGTTCGACGCCAACGTCGAGGCCCTCACATCAGAGACGGCCAAACGATGATCGAGCCGCTCATTTTTCTCTGGCCGGCGTTCCTGGTGGCGGTATGTCTTGTCGGCATCCACGCCTATTTCGGTATCCAGGTGCTGGCCCGTAATGTGATCTTTGTCGATCTGGCGCTCGCCCAGCTCGCGGCGCTGGGCGCGACAGTGGCCTTCATGCTCGGTCATCCCGCCCAGAGCCCTGCGACCTATGGATATTCGCTCGCGTTCACCTTGCTTGCGGCGGTGTTGTTGGCCTTCACGCGGGCCTGGAGCACGCGCGTGCCGCAGGAGGCGCTGATCGGCGTCATCTACGTCGTCGCGGCGGCGGCGGCCATCCTGCTCATCGACCAGGCACCGCAAGGTGCAGAGCATCTGAAACAAATCCTGACCGGAAATATTCTGACCAGTGGATACAACGATATTGCCGTCATTGTTCCACTTTATGCCGCGATCGGGCTGCTGCACTGGTTGTTGCGCCGCCGGTTGACGGCAGCGGGGCCACTAGTTTGGGAATTCGTGTTCTATGCTACATTCGGGATGGTCGTGACTTCCTCGGTCGCGATTGCCGGCGTCTTGCTGGTCTTTTCGTTTCTCATTATTCCCGCCACCATCGGCGTCATGTTCGCGTCGTCGCTGGCAAGACAGCTCACCATCGGCTGGATTGTCGGCACGTTCACCAGCGCCGCCGGCCTTACCGCCTCATTCGCCTTCGACTTGCCGACCGGCGCGGCCATGGTTTGCGCCTTCGGCGCGGCACTGGCCGTGGCGGGGTTGCTTTATCCGTTCCTGTGCGGCCCTCGCCAAAGCGCACTGGGTGCCGGTATTGCAACCGCGCGCTGGAGCGTAGCCGCTATACTGGCTGGATCCGCAATCCAACTGGCAGCTCTACCACGCGCGGATCAGCCGCTCTTGGACATCATCGAAGTCGCGGTTCCTTCGCTGCGAAGCCTGTATTTCACGCGCGCCGAGCAGGCCACCTTCGTGGAAGCAAGCGAATACGCCGAGCGCTATCGTCGAGAGGCCGAGCAGCTCAACGAGGTGGAACGACGTCGCCGCACCCAAGGCGAGGTGCTCGACGACTTCAGCGTCGGGCGAATTTCCTCGTTTCTGAAATCTTACGGTGAAATGCGCAAAGGCGAACAATTCGTCATGGGCGAAGTGCGCGCGCGGGCACGCGAGCGCATTCGGTGGGGCGTGGGCTTGGGCTTGCTGGTTTTGGCATTGCTGGTTGCACCAGTGTCTTGGAGGCGCCTGTGGGCGCAAGCACCGGGCTAGGCCGGCACAGGCGACGTATGCGGACGCTCCGCATGACCGGATCTGGTAAAGAACGGTCGCGACTGTCACTAAACTTGATGTCTGCTCTTACGCCAAAAGCGGACATTGTTCAGTGGCCCGTCCGTGCGCGTCAATCTTTTGCTGGCGCTTATCATTCCACGCGTTAGTTCGTCGCCGGCCGGAATTTCAGCGTCTTCGGCCCCTCCAGCACCAGCGTGCCACCCTGCTTGCGCCAGGCAGTCACCTGCGCCAGCACGGCGAGCAAATCTTGGTCAGCCTGGATACGCTCCGGCGTGCATTGGCCGTTGCCCATCATTTCCGGCAAGGCTTCGGGCACCGGGCCTGGTTCGATCTTGAAGCCTGAGTCCGTCAAATCCATCCGCGCGGTCACGGTTTTGCACCACAGATCAATGGTGGCCTTGCCGTCCGGCGCCACCGTGAGGGCGGGCATGCGCTTGGCCGGCCGCATCGGCGCGGCATTCAACAAAAGTTCCTGATCGAATGGGAACGGTTCGGCTGCTATGGCCAAACCCGGCGCCAGCAGTGTCAGGCTGGCGGCGAATGCGCCACACAAAACAATAAAACGGCCCGCGGACAGGCGCAGCAAACTCATCGTTTTCTCCGGATTGGCGGTTGCAAGGCTGCTTGAAATGCAGGCCCAAACCGATGTCGTCAAGCGGCATTTGGGAATATCATGGCTGCCGCCAAAGTTAGTCGGACAAGCAAAAAAAATCGCGAGGAACCCATGGACCAGAAGATCATCGACCTTTACGACCGCTTTACGCATGGCGGCATGAATCGTCGCCAATTTCTTGACCGCCTGGCCGAATTGGCCGGATCCAGCGCCGCTGCCGTCGCGCTGCTGCCGCTCCTGCAAAACGATTACGCGCGCGCCGCCATCATCGCGCCCGACGATGCGCGGCTCGTCAGCGAGCGCGCCACTTACGATCCACCCAAGGGCAAGATCGACGGCTACCTGGTGCGGCCCAAGGCCAGGGGCAAACGCCCTGTCGTATTAGTCGTCCACGAGAACCGCGGCCTCAACCCCCATCTCGAGGACGTGGCACGGCGGTTCGCGGCCGAAGGTTTTCTGGCCTACGCCGTCGATTTGCTGTCGCTGGTCGGCGGAACGCCAGCAAGCGAGGACGCGCCGCGCGATCTGCATGCAAAAATGAATCAAGACGACGCCGTTGCCGCTCTGGTGGCCGGCGTGTCGTTCCTCAAGAAGCATCCGGAGTCGACCGGCAAGGTCGGCGCGGTCGGCTTCTGTTTCGGCGGGCTGATGATCAATCGGCTGGCCGTTTCGAGCCCGGAACTGGATGCCGGCGTCGCCTACTACGGCCGTCAGGTTCCGGCGGAGCAAGTCCCAAACATCAAAGCCGCGCTCTTGCTGCATTACGCGGAGACCGACGACGGCGTGAATGCGGGAATTCCGGCCTATGAGGCGGCGCTCAAAGCCAACAACAAGAAGTTCACAATGTACACCTACGCCGGCGCGCAACACGCCTTCAACAACGACACCGGCGCTGCGCGTTACAATGAAGCCGCCGCCAAGCTCGCGTGGAGCCGCACTGTCGCGTTCTTCAAGGAGCAACTTGGTGCGCCGCCCAGTCGCTGAGCGCTAGCCTAGCGACGCGATCATCGCGTTGGCGGTCCGCAGCAGCCGCTCGTCGCGGCCCGGCGCGCCCACGAGCTGGACGCCGATCGGCAGCCCTTGCGGATTTGCCAGCAGCGGCAGATTGAGCGAGGGCATGCCAGTGAGCGTCCACAGCGTGCAGAATACCGGGTTGCCGGTCTTGTCGAGCCCTTGAGGCGCCACGCCGGGCGCCGACAGTGTGATGATGGCGTCGGCGATCTGCTCGTAGATTGTAGCCATCCCTTCAACGTAGCGCTGCGCATCGCGCATCGCCGCCAGATAGGCGACCGCCGTGACTTTGCGGCCTTCCTCGATCAGTTCGCGGAACGGCTTGCTGACCTCACCGTCTTTGTCGACAAAGGAGCCGAGATTGGCGGCCATGTCGGCGGCCATGATGGCGCGCAAGCCCTCCCAGGCGGCTTTAAAATCACCCGGCAGATCGACTTCTTGCGCGCCCAGTTCCTTGGCGAGCTCTTCCAAGGCGGTGCGGGCCTCGGCGTCGGCCTTGTCCCACATCGGCGTGCGCACAAAAGCAAAGCTCGGCGGCAGCGGCGGGGCTTCGGCGGCGGCGGCGCGGAAATTCGGCGAGGCAAAGGGCCGCGAATCCGGATCGGCCGCGTCGTGACCCACGATGCAATCGAGGATCAGCGCCAGGTCGTCGATGCTGCGCGCGAAGGCGCCGACGTGATCGAGCTTGTGGGACAGCGTCAGCGCCCCACTCCTGGAAATCAGGCCATGGCTTGGTTTGACGCCAAACACCCCGCAAAACGCTGCCGGGCGGATCATCGAGCCGTTGGTCTGCGACCCGATCGCCAGCGGCACCATGCCGGCGGCCACCGCCGCGGCCGAGCCCGACGACGAGCCCCCGGGCGTGCGCGTCACGTCGCGCGGATTACGGGTCTTACCCGGATGAAAATAGGCAAATTCAGTGGTCACCGTCTTGCCGATGATGACGGCGCCGGCCTCGCGCAGTTTGGCTACAACCGTGGCATCGGTTTTCGGCCGGCGGCCGGCCAGAATCGGCGAGCCGCACTCGGTCGGATAATCGGCGGTATCGAAAATATCCTTGATGCCTACGGGAATGCCGTGCAACGGGCCGACACGTCCGCCGTCGCGCTTTTGCCGGTCGAGAGCGCGAGCCTGCTCCAGCGCGTGCTCAGCATCGAGATGGATAAAGGCCCGCACTTCGCTTTCGACCGCGGCGATCCGCGCCAAGCAAGCGGCCGTGTACTCCTCTGCCGACATCGCGCCTCGCGCGATGTCGGCAGAGGCCTGCGAAGCCGTAAGTTCGCTCATGGATGTTTTCTCAGCCGCCGCCATAGAGATAGTTCGGCAGCCACAACGTCATGCCGGGCCAGAAATACATGATGACCATGCAAATGATGACGATGATCATGTAGGGCATCATGCCGGCGAAAATCTGGTTGAGCGTGACGTGCTTGGGCGCAACGCCTTTGAGATAGAAGGCCGACATCGCCACCGGAGGCGACAGGAACGCCGCCTGCAAGTTCACGAATACCAGCGTGCCCCACAGGATCGGGTCGATGTTGAAGTGCTTGAGCATCGGCAGGAAGATCGGGACGAAGATGATGATGATCTCGGTCCACTCCAGCGGCCAGCCGAGCACGAAGATGATCGCTTGCGACAGCAGCATGAACTGTATCGGCGACATATTGAGCCCAAGCACCCAGTGCTCAAGCAACGCCTGACCGCCGAGGATGGCGAAAACGCCCGAGAACAGCGCCGAACCGACGAACAGCCAGCACACCATCGCCGTGGTCTTGGCGGTCAGAAATACCGCCTGCTTGGTGCGGTCCCAGTCCAGCGTGCGCGCCTGCAACGCCAGCAAAAACGCGCCGAACGCGCCGACAGCGGCGGATTCGGTCGCGGTGCAGATGCCAAACAGGATTACCGCCAGCACGACCACCGTGAGAATGCCCAAAGGCATCGTCGAGGCGCTCACGAGCTTCACGACCTCGAAACGCTCGGCGTCCATTTTGCGGTAATAGCGAATCTGCAACAGCGCCAAGCCGGCGGCAATGCCGAAGAACCAGTAATAGAAGGCGGGGGCCGGGCCTTGTTCGGCCGCTGTCGGCGCCGATGCAGTCACGGGAGTTCCAAGTTGCTGGACGCCGGTTATGGCGACTTCGACCGCCGCCTGCTGATGAATGACGACGTACCACCAGACGGTGGCGAGCGAGCCGGCGACAATGATGAAAGGCACCAGCGCGTAGACAAGATTCCCCATCAACTTCAAATAGCCGAGGGGTTTGCCGTTGACGTCGATCTGTCTGGCCTTCGCGGGCGAAAGCACCGCCATGAGCAAGCCGACGAGCATATTGTTCGAATAGACTTGCTGGAATTTTGGAATCCATTCCGGGATTGGCACCTGCGTTTGCTCTTTCGGCAAAGGCGGCGCGATTTTCGGATTAATCATCGCCCAGCCGACGATATAGACAAGGTAGAGGAACGACAGGAAGAAGCCGGGGAACATCGCCGCCGCGTAAAGCTTCACGATCGATTGCCCGGCGACCGCTGCGTAGACGATGATCATGACCGAGGGCGGAATCAGGATGCCCAGCGTGCCGCCGGCCGTGATGACACCGGAAGCAAGCCGCACGTCATAGCCGGCGCGCAGCATCGGGTTGAAGGCGATGACGCCCATCAGCACCACCACCGCGCCCACCAGGCCCGAAGCGATGCCCCAGAACGTGCACACGATCAGCGTGGCGACCGCGAGCGAAGCCGGCACGCGCCGGAACGCGAGCTGGATCGAATAGAACATCTTGTCGACCAACGCGCCGCGCTCCATGACGTAACCCATCAGCACGAATAACGGGATGGAGATCAGGACGTCATTGGTCATGGCGCCGTAAGTGCGCTCGACCATCAGGTCGAAGACGCGATTATCGGTCCAGAGCTGGCCGGGCACGTAAAACGCGATGAAGCCGAAGAACATCCCGAGGCCCATCAGCGTAAAGGCGGTCGGGAAGCCCAGCATGATCACGATCACGATGAGCGTGAGCATCAACAGCCCAAGCGCGGGATCGCTCATGTGTTCAAGTCCCCGCCCATGCCGCGCTGGCGCGCGGTCTCGTCAATCTGCTGGGCGTTCTCGATCGCGATCTTGCGCGATTCGTCATCGACATATTCGCTATGGGCGAGCTGCTGCTCGATGACGTCGATTTCGGCAACGTCCTTCAACCGGCTCGGCCATGCGCCCGTTTGCAGGCAAACGACGCAGCGCACGATCTCGGCGATGCCCTGCAACATGATCAGCGCGCCGGCGAGCGGGATCATCGCCTTGAAGTGATAGACCGGTGGGCCGTCCGCGGTCACGTTCGAATGCTCGTTAATGTGCCACGACAGCGCGGCATAGTCGTAGCCGGCGTAGATCAGCGCGGCGATGCCGGGAACGAAAAACACGATGTACAAGACGATATCGAGCGAAGCCTGCGTCCGCGGCTTCATGGAGCTGTAGAGAAAGTCACCGCGGACATGCGCGTTTTGCGCCAGCGTATAGGCGCCGCACAGCATGAACGTGGTGCCGTACAACATGTTGTTGGCATCGAAAATCCACGCCGTCGGCATGTTCATGATGTAGCGCTTGAACACTTCGACGCAGACCACGCCCATCAGCGCAATGATGAGCCAAGCCGCGGCCTTGCCCGCCCAGGTGCTGATTTCGTCGATGGTGTGGAGAAAACGTTGGACGGTCATGCAGTCAGCCACTCAAGTTACGTTGATTTAACAAGAAAGCACCATCCGGAATGAAATTATCCGGATGGTGCTTATCTATTGCAAGTAAAGAAACTAGATCTTTTTCGCCGCCCCGTTGGCGCCGAAATACCAGTCGAACGCCATCTTGCGGCTCACGACGGTGTCCTGCTCCCAACGGGTCGTACGTTCGGCGAACTTGACTTGCGACTGGACGATCTCCTTGAACAACGGATTGTCGGCCGACTTCTTCGCAACGACCTGGTCGTAGACTTCGAGCTGCTTCATCAGCACGGAGTCTGGTGTCTTGTAGAACTTCACCTTGTCCTTGGTTTGCAGCTCGATGTAATCCTGCGAATAACGATCGACCGCCTTCCAAGACATATCCTGCGAGGCCGCCTCGACGGCATTCGCGATGATCGCCTTCATCTTATCAGGCAACGAGTCATACTTCGTCTTGTTGAAGGTGATTTCGAACTGCTCGGCGTTCTGGTGATAGCTCTGCAGCATGCAGACCTTGGAAACGTCGGCAAAGCCGAGCGTGCGGTCCGACGAGGCGTTGTTGAATTCCGCCGCGTCAAGCAAGCCACGATCCATCGCCGACACGATTTCGCCGCCGGGCAGCGCGTTCACGGCGGCACCCATTCCGGTAAACACGTCGATCGAGATGCCGACGGTGCGATACTTCACGCCCTGGAAGTCGGCCACGCCGGTGACCGGCTTCTTGAACCAGCCAAGCGGCTGCGTCGGCATCGGTCCGTAGGGGAACGAGACGACGTTGGCGCCGACCGAGGCATACAGCTTGGCCAGCAGTTCTTTGCCACCGCCGTATTTGTGCCAGGACAGCAGCATGTTGGCGTCCATGGCATAGCCCGGACCCGAGCCCCACAGCGCCAGCGCGTTCTGCTTGCCGTAGTGATAGACGATCACGCCGTGACCGCCGTCGAGCGTGCCCTTCGAAACCGCGTCGAGCAGGCCGAAAGCCGGCACCACCGCGCCTGCTGGCAACACCTCGATCTTGAGGTCGCCGCCGGTCATGTCGTTGACCTTTTTGGCGTAATCGAGCGCGTATTCGTGGAAGATGTCCTTTGACGGCCAGGTGCTCTGCCAACGCATGCTGATCGGCCCCTGCGCCTTGACGACGCTCGGGGCAACTACCGCCGCGACACTGGCAACGGCAGCGCCGCCCAAAAACGTGCGGCGGGTCGCGGTTTTATCTTGTGTGCTTTTGGTCATTTTCGCCCTCCCTTGGTGTTTTCCCGTAAACATTTTTTCGTGGGTCTTATTCCCTGATCCGGTTTTTAAATCGGACCAAGCGACCCTTCGGACTTAACGTACGGGCAACAGCGGCAGGACGCAATATTGCGGTGCGGTTGAAGGCCCCCGATACTGCCCGATTTATAAGCGACCCCGTACAAAATTTAAGGAAAATCGGGCTGCCCATCGCCCATATAGTCCTTAGCAGCTTGCAAATCTGACAGCGCCCCCTTCCCGACAGGAGATAGCCCGTGACAGGCCTTTTCGCGAAGCTCGCCACCATCTGGCGGATTGCCAGCCCCTATTTCCGTTCCGAGGATCGCTGGCCGGGCCGCCTGCTGCTGGCGGGTTTGATCATCATCGAGTTGTCGATCGTGGGCATCAACGTGCTGCTCAATGCCTGGAACAACGATTTCTACAACGCCCTGCAGGACAAGAACTGGGACGCGTTCGTCTACCAGCTTGGTTATTTCTCCATCCTGGCCGGCCTGCTCATTGTTCTTCAGGTCTATCAGCTCTATCTCAATCAATGGCTGCAGATCCGCTGGCGGCGCTGGCTTACGCAACGCTATCTCGACAAATGGCTCAGCAGCGCCAACCACTACCGAATGCAGCTGCTGGGAGACTCTGCCGACAACCCGGACCAACGGATTGCGGAAGACGTCAAACAATTCATCGACGGCGGACCTTCACAGCTGGGCGTCTTGACGATCGGGTTGGGCCTGTTGAACGCGATCGTCACGCTTGCTTCGTTTGTCGCAATTCTATGGAAATTGTCGGAGGCGGCACCGCTCCATCTGTTCGACAGCGTGTGGGCCATTCCCGGTTATCTCGTTTGGGCGGCGCTGATCTATGCCGTGTTTGGCACCGTGCTGACCCATCTCGTCGGTTGGCCGCTGGTCTCACTGAATTTCAGGCAGCAGCGGTTTGAGGCGGACTTCCGCTTTAATCTCGTCCGGACGCGAGAGAATTCCGAACAGATCGCGCTGCTCGAAGGTGAGCCCGCCGAACAAACCCGCATTCTCGAAACCTTCGGCCGCGTCGTCGCCAACTGGCGGCTGATCATGACGCGCACGAAGCAGCTCACATTGCTGACGACGAGCTATGCCCAGGTCTCGATCATATTTCCTTTCATCGTCGCCAGCCCCGCCTATTTCGCCGGCGCAGTGCAACTCGGCGGCCTGATGCAAATATCCTCCGCTTTCGGCAGCGTTCAGAACGCGCTGTCGTTTTTCATCAATGTCTATCGCGGCATGGCGGAATGGCGCGCGGTGGTCGATCGCCTGGACGGCTTCGACAGGTCGATCGAGGCCGCGCGCGCGGTTGCTGTGACGCCGCCTGTGATCGCGGTGACGCCGGGCGACGCGGCCAGCGTGACCTTCAAGGATCTGGCGGTGCGGCTGCCAAATGGCGCGCCGCTGGTGGCCGCCAACGAGATCGCTATCGGCGTCGGCGACCGGGTGCTGGTCTCAGGCCCGTCCGGCTCCGGCAAGTCCACTTTGTTCCGGGCGCTCAGCGGCATCTGGCCGTTCGGCTCCGGAACGATCATTGTGCCAAAAAATGCCAAGGTAATGATGCTGCCGCAACGGCCCTATTTCCCGATTGCGCCATTGGCCGCGGCGATCGCCTATCCAGCCGAGCCTGGGAGCTTCGACAACGCCAAGGTCGCCGCGCTGATCGAATCGGTCGGCTTGCCGGGATTGGCATCCCGGGTCGAGGAGGAAGCGCATTGGAACCGGATGCTGTCGCTCGGCGAGCAGCAGCGCTTGGGAATCGCGCGCGCCATCCTGCATGCGCCGGACTATCTGTTCCTCGACGAGGCCACGGCCTCGCTCGACGAGCCGGCCGAGGCTGAGCTTTACAAGTTGCTGGCAGATCGGCTGGGCGCCGCGACCATCGTGTCGATCGGGCACCGCTCGACGCTTGCCGCGTTCCACCGGCGCCGCTTGGCCTTCAACCGCGAAGGCGACCACTACGCCTTGCGCGAGGGCAGCTTGAAGGCGGGCGCATGATCCCGAAAAGTGGGAACCGGTATTCGGGCAAGATCTTGCGCAAGAAAGAATAGCCTCCCGCAATAAAAATCGGGCGGTAGTTCCTGCAGGAACTACCGCCCGTCGCAGCCAAAGAGGCAGTCAATCAGACTACTTGAGGGCCGACCACGTAGTGTCGAACTTCAAGGTTGCTACGAAGCGCGAGGAGCAGAAGTTTCCGGCGCCAGCATTAACGCACTGGCCGCCCACGCCGCCAGGAACCACAGGGATCGTGGGGTTCCGGATGTTGGTGTCATAGTAACGCAGGTCGAGAGTGATGGCCTTGAGGTTGAAGATCAGGCCGACATCCCAATAGGTGTCGCTGGAGAAGCCGAGATTGGTATTGATGCCGGAGCTGTAATATTCATAACCGACCTCGCCGTTGATCGAGGTCGTGATGCCCCAAGGCATCCACTGCGGCAGCGTGATGGTCGCGTTGCCGGAGTAGAAGTAGTGCTGCGCATCGCCGACCCAAACGTTGGCCGTAGGAGAGATGCAGCCACCGGTACCGCCAGAGTTACAGGTTTTTCCGTTGTAGTCGCCGAGGCCGTATTCGAACACGCCGCCGACGGTGAGCCAATCGTTAAACTTGTACGACGGCTTGGCATAAACTTCGCCATAGTTGCCGATGGAGTTCACAAAACCGCCCGGATATTGGTAGTTGATGTAACCAAGGTCGAGGCCGAAGTTGCCGAATGTAAACCGCGCGCCGGCGGTGATGTCGAATTCGGCATTGGCGAGGCCGGTCCACAGGCTCGATCCCCAGATGCCGGCATAGAACTTGACCCAGTCGGTCGCCGTGTAGTCGATCTCGAAATAACCCTGCACCGCAGGCTTATAGTTGGACTGCGAAACGCCACGAAGATTGTAGTCCGTGGTGAATGCGGTGCCGAAGGCGACATCCCACGGGCTTGGCGCGGCGACCGGAGCCTTCAAGGCTTTCACCGGCATATCCGCTGCGAATGCAGGCGCTGCAGAAATCATCAGCGCCGCAAGTGACATAACAACTTTATTCATTGAGCCTGCCCCTTTAGT
>JAYTFS010000444.1:0-1686 GCA_043734185.1 Pseudolabrys sp.
CCCGATCGCTTCGGCGCGCTGGACGAAACCGCGCTCCGAGCGCGATTCCACCAATGCAAAGCGGCACGTCCCCTGCCCGAGGAAATCCGCAGCGCCCGACCCGTCGGTCAACAGCGTACCGGTGCCGGTCATAAACACCAGACTGGGCTCGTGGAAGCCGGCGGCCGCAGCTTTCGGCCCGACGCAGACGACGTTGCGCAGCGCACGGGCGACCCCGGCACTCGGAAACAGCGTCGTCAGCGACGGCAATACAATGCCGTACACGGCGACCGACAAACACATCGCTGCAATCACCGCATTCAACAGTGAGCGCTCGGCGCGGCTTTCCTCAAACAGCCACCAGGCGATCAGGCCGAAGATCATCGCCGCCGCCAGCACCGGCCATGCCGGAAACACCGGCTGGTGTGTCAGCTTGATCGCGGCGACGATGGCGATCACGGCCGTGATCGCCGGGATCGCAAACCACCACGCCGCGCCGCGCGTCAACCAGGAGCGCGACAACACGCGGCGCTCCAGCGCGCCGACGGTCAGGATCGCAATCGCCGGATAGAGCGGCAGCACGTAATGCGGAAGCTTGGTCAGCACCAGTTCGAACACGATCCAGGACGGAATCAGCCAAGCCAGCAGATATTGCGCGCCGGGCTCGCGCCGCGCACGCCACACGGCAGGTGCCGCCATCCCGGCCAGCGGCGCGCCGGGCCAGAACGTGACCCAGAACAGCAGCAGATAAAGCCCCGGAGGCGCGCCATGGGACTCCTGTGCGCCGAGCTTGCTCAGCATGTCGCCGCCAAGCGAGTTGGTGAAGAATGCGTCGCCGGCGCGCCAGAAGATCGCGACGAACCACGGCAGCACCAGAACCAGCATCCACATCAGGCCCCAGACCGGGCGCAAGCGCCACAGCCACGCCGCCGAGCGGTCGAGGATTGCCAGCAGCAGGACCGTCAATGCCACGAACATCAGGATCAGCGGGCCCTTGAGCAGGATGCCGCCGGCCAGCGCAGTCCAGAAAATCGCGGGCGGGCTCCACGGCGGATGCGCCGGGTCTTCGCCGCGCTGCCAGGACAGATAGACCCGCGCCATCGCCCCCATCGCGGCGATGACTGACAGCAGCAGCATCGCGTCGGTTTTGGCGAGCCGCGCTTCGGCGCCGAGCAGCACGCAACTGGCCATCAGGAGCGCTGACAATGCCGCACCTCGCCGGGTCACGAAGGCGAGCGCCGTCCAGTAGGTCAGCAGGACCGCGCCGATGGCGCCGATCAGGGAAGGCACGCGATAGAGCCAGATCCGCAGCTGCGCCCGCGGCAGGCCGAGTGTCGAGGCGGTCTCGACCACGGCAGCCTGCAGCCAGTAAATGCCGACGGGCTTCTTGTAGCGGACGTCGTCCTGAAAGCGGATGTCGACGAATTCGCCGCTTTCGACCATTTGCTTGGTCGCCTGGGCAAACCGCGCCTCGTCGCGATCGATGGCCGGAATCGCGGAGAAACCGGGCACGAAAAGCACGATGCAGCAGAGGGTCAGAAAGACGATCGAGCGGAAATGGCTTGCGGTGGCGAAGTCAAACGCGGCGAGCAGCCTGCGGCTGGAATTCGCAGGTTTCACAGACTGTTGGCCTGCTCCAAATCGCCGGGGTTGCACGGTTTCAACCATCTTGTTCGCATACGATGAAACCGCACTGCAAACAACACC
>JAYTFS010000445.1:0-5934 GCA_043734185.1 Pseudolabrys sp.
ACAGGCGTTCTGCCGCATTGGCGCCAGTCATACCGGGTGTTGCCCTGCGACGCAAAGTGTTGGATTAGCCGCGAAAAATGCGCCATCAAGGCGGCAAGAGGGCTGGAAAGGCCCGCCAAGGAGGAGACGATGGCTGCGCAATCCTATGACCGGCTTGAGGGGGTCATCTGGTACGACGGCAAGCTGGTGCCCTGGGGCGATGCCAATCTGCATGTGCTCAGCCATGGCCTGCATTATGCGAGCGCCGTGTTCGAAGGCGAGCGCGCCTATGGCGGCCAAATTTTCAAATCCACCGAACATTCCGAGCGGTTGAAGCGGTCGGCCAAGATCCTCGACTTCGAAATCCCTTATTCCGTTGCCGAAATCGATGCCGCCAAGAAACTGATGGTCGACAAAAACGGCAAGAAGGAAGCCTACGTCCGCCCGATCGCCTGGAGAGGTTCGGAGATGATGGGCGTTTCTGCCCAGAACAATACTATTCATCTGGCGATCGCGAGCTGGGAATGGCCGAGCTATTTCGATCCCGAACAGCGGCTCAAGGGCATCAAACTCGACCTTGCCGAATATCGCCGGCCCGATCCCAAGACCGCGCCGTGCCGCGCCAAGGCCGCCGGCCTCTACATGATCTGCACGATCTCCAAACACGCGGCCGAGCGCAAAGGCTATGCCGACGCCATGATGTTGGACTGGGAAGGCCGCGTCGCCGAATGCACCGGCGCCAATATCTTCTTCGTGCGCGACGGCAAGATCCACACGCCGCTCGCCGACTGCTTCCTCGACGGCATTACCCGCCAGACCGTGATTGGTCTGGCGCGCAAGCGCGGCTTCGAGGTCATCGAACGCCGCATCCTGCCCGATGAGCTGACCGAATTTTCGGAATGCTTCATCACCGGCTCGGCGGCGGAAGTCACCGCGGTGGCCGAGATCGCGCACTGGAATTTCAATCCGGGCGGCATCACCAAGACGCTGATGGAAGACTATACCGCCGAAGTGCAGCCGAAGGGCAAAGCCGCCGCGGCGTGAGCTTCAGTTAGCCGGGCTTTTTCGCCGCGACCGCCGGGGCGGCGGCTTCTTCCGCGCGCAGCAGCGTGACATAGCGCACCCGGTTGGCGGCAAGAAACCGGTCCATGCGTTCGTCGAGCACGCGATGCCGGCTCAGCGAAGCATGCCGCAGCAATAATTCGCCGCCGTTTCCGAACGCGACAAAACCGACGTGGAAATAATCCAAGTTCGGGCGCGCGGTGACGAAGCCAATGATGTCGCCGGCCGCGAGTTGCTGCTTGTTTGCGAGCAACGTGGCGCGCGGAATGACGTTCATCGTAAACCGGCGGCGATCAAGCTCGCGGTGCCAATAGACTGATTTTTGCAATTCGACCGAGCCGTCCATGGCAATGGCACGGCAGGTCTTGTTGTCGATGTTGTGCTGGCTCCAGTCGAAAAAATAATGGTTGCGCTCGCGCCAGGACACGACGCCATTGTGGTAGCGGACGGCCTTTAGGTTCTCCTCGAATTCGCCGAGGTCTTGGGCCTTTGCCGCAGCCAATACCGTTTCGCAAAAGGTGACGCAGTCGAAACCATCGTCGCGCACCACAAACTTCTCAGGCCGCCGCGGTCCGCCAATCAAGGTGTAGCTCCGATAACTAGAGCCGCGCAGTTCGCCGGCGATGAAATCGACGCGTTGAGCTACGGTAGGCTGCGCCTTGGCCCGCTCAATTAGGACGCCGATGCGCGCGTCGCCCGCTTGGCTTGGCCGGGTGCCGGCCGCCAAAGCCGCGCTACCCGCAAGGATTTGCAGGATCTGGCGACGGCTCAAATTCGAATCAGTCAGCATGGGTCTGATTGTGACGCTCAATCGCGTATGACGACCAGCCGGTCGGTGCCAGATTCCGCGCCCCATAATTCGCCTGGGCGGCCCAGCAACTGGCGCACCGAAGCACTGCGCCGGTCGCTTGGAAAGCTCTCGAACTGTTCGTTCGTTGGATCGAAACGCAGGATCGCATTGGCGGTGAAGTCGGTGACCCAGACCTTGTCCTTGTCGTCGACGTAGACGGCGTAACAGCCCGACTTGCTCCGCGGCAGGCTCCATACTTTCCACGCCTTATTGATCGGATCGTAACGGCCGACCTCGCCGGTGGTCCAGAAACTCACCCACAACAGGCCTTTGGAGTCCGACCAGATGCGGCGCGGCCCGACACCTGGTTTCGGCGACGGCACTATCAACGCATCGCCGCTCACCGTGTCGATCTTCGCAATATGATCGCCGGCAAGCGAGGCGTACCAGACCTCGCCGTTCGGCGTGGTCGTTATGCCGTAGGGGCCGACTCCCTTTGGCGCCTTCCAGGCTTCGACCTTGCCGCTCGCCGGATCGACGCGGCCATAGACGCCGTTCTGGCCGGTGAACCAGAGAATGCCTTTGCGGTCGAAGGTCGCGGTGTTGAGATTGGCGTTGGGAAATTCCGGCGGCAGCGGAAATAGCTTGACCGCCTTGGTCGCAGGATCGACGCGCGCAATCGCGTTCTGTCCGCCCTCGGTGATCCAGGCGGCGCGGTCAGGCCCGACGATGACGCCATGCGGCGCCGCGTCTTTGCCGAGTAAAATTTGCGTCACCCTTCCGGTCTTCGGATCGAGAATGCCGAGCGCGCCCTGGCTCTGCGCCGTGTACCAGACCTTACCGTCAGGCGCCGGAGCCACATCATGCGGGTGCGCCCCGCGCGTCACATCGTAATAAGTGATGTCGCCGGCGCCTGCCGGGTTAACGGCGATAGCGAGCGCGGCGACCGCCGCAGCGACGACTGGAATCATGATGCCTGCCCCGTTCTTGCGCATGATCTTACGCGTCATTCCGCCGCACGGCGATTTGGCGCAGTCCAGCGCTCGGCCGCCGCATCATCGGTCGCCTTGGCGTCCACCCAGATTTTTCCGCCTGCCTTTTCGACCTGCTTCCAGAACGGCGCCCGGGTCTTGAGATAATCCATCAAAAATTCCGCCGCCGCGAATGCGGCCTGGCGATGCGACGATGCGGTCACCACCATCATGATGTCCTCGCCGGCAGCGATGCGGCCGTGGCGGTGAACGACGGTCACGCCCTGCAATGGCCAGCGGTCGGCAGCCTCCGCCACGGTGCGCTCGATCTCGGCTTCAGCCATGCCCGGATAATATTCGAGAGTGAGCGCCGCGATCGGCTCGCCTGCCTCATCGCCGCGGCAAACGCCGGTGAAAGTCACCAGCGCGCCCACATCAGTGCGGCCGCGCGTGAGCTTCGCCGATTCTGTAGCGGCGTCGAACGGCTCGCGCTGAATGCGTATGGTGATAGGCCCGGCCATGCGCCAATCTACCTTGCTTGCGCGGGTGAGGCTATCCGCCGGTCATTGGCGGGAAAAAGGCTATTTCGTCCGCGCCTTTGATGGGGGCTTGCGGCTTGACGTGCGTGCGGTCGATGGCCGCGCGGATCACCTTCGGGTTGGCGAAGGCATGGGCGTATTCCTCGCCGCGCGAGGCCAGCCATACCATCAGCTCGCCGACCGTGGTGACGCCGCTCGGCACCGCGATGTCTTCTTCCGTCTTGCCGACGCGTTCGCGCACCCAGGCGAAATATCTAAGCTTCATTCGTCGATCATATAACGCACACCGGCGCGCAGGTAGTCCCACCCGGTATACAGCGTCACGATCGCCGACAGCCACAACAGCGTGATGCCGATCTGAACAGTTTGCGGCAGGACCTTCTCGCCGGCCTCGCCCGCGATCAGGAACCCGATGGCGACCAGTTGGCCGAGAGTCTTCCATTTGGCGAGCCGGGTCACCGGGACGCCGACTCTCAATTCGGCGAGAAATTCGCGCAGGCCCGACACCAGGATTTCGCGGCACAGAATGATAACGGCGGCGAGCAGCGTCCAGCCGCGGATGGTTTCTTCGGCCGCCAGCATCAGCAGGCAAGAGGCTACCAGCAACTTGTCGGCAATCGGATCGAGCATGCGGCCAAGCGAGGATTGCTGTCCCCACATGCGCGCGAAATAACCGTCGAGAATGTCGGTCACCCCGGCGGAAATGAAGATCGCCAGTGCCACCCAGCGCAGCCACAGCCCGCCGTCAAAAATATTTTGGTAAAACAAAATCCCGACCACCACCGGCACAGCGATGATGCGCGCATAGGTCAAAATGTTTGGCAACGCGAGCGGACGCGCGGGCAGCTTGCTGGAATTCGCGGAATTCATGCGTGAAAGGAACACCCACAGGACGGCAAGGTCAACCGGGGATTGACCCCGGCGGATTACTGGATTGGCGGTTTCGGCAGCCGACTCTTGCCCAATTCCATTACAAAGGTTTGAGTGAGCGAATACCACTCGCCCGGGTCGCCGGCAGGCGACGGCCCATCATGACGCACATAGTCGCCGATCAGCGCCCGCGTCACCCCGAACTGGGCATCGGTCTCCAGTTTGTCATCATCGGGAGTGTAGATTTGCGAGATCAGTGTCTTGAAGCCTTCCTTCAAGATCAGGAAGTGCAGATGTGCCGGGCGGTAGTTGTGCCGATGGGCCACGCGTAGCAGGTCGCCCACCGGGCCGTCGATCGGGATCGGGTATCCCGCCGGCATCACGCTGCGGAATCCGAAATGGCCTTTCGCATCGGTGGTGAATTTGCCGCGCAAATTCATATCGGCCTGTTTGGGGTCCTGCTGCTCGTAGAAGCCTTCCGGCGACGAATGCCAGATGTCGACCTCGGCGCCCGCTATGGGGTTGCCCTTCGTATCCTTGACCGTGCAATCGACGAACAGCGCCGGCCCCGGCGTCGGCGAGCGTATGATCGAGCCGCCGTTTTCGGTACGCGGCGAATTCAGCCGCCAGAACGGCCCAAGCAAGTTCGCCGTCGTTTCGGTTTGGCCGTTGTTGCCGTTGTTGAGCAGGCAGACGAGCGCCGAGAAACCGAGCGAGCCCGACATCAACACCACTTCGTTGTGCGTGGCGTTGCTCATCTGACCCATCTTGGCGATGATCTGGGTGCCGGCCTGGAATTCTTCCTCCGTCAGGTGCACATCGCGCGCAAATGCGTGCAGGTGCTTGACCAGCGAGGCGACGATTTCGCGCAAGCGCGCGTCGTCAATATTCTGGTATGCGTCGACCACGACCGGGGTGACGTCTTCCTGATTCTTGATGATCATATACTTGCTCTCGGTTTTTCTTGCTAGTTCGCTGCCTGCTCGTGGAAGAACTCATATATCTTTCGCGCGGTCTCCGCATTAATTCCAGACACATTGGAGAGATCGGACAAGGAGGCCCGCTCGATGGCTTTCACAGTGCCGAAATGATGCAGCAAGGCGCGCTTGCGGGTGGGGCCAATGCCCGGGATTTCCTGCAGGCCGGCCTCGCGGATGTCCTTCTTGCGGCGCGTGCGGTGCGAGCCGATGGCAAAGCGATGGGCCTCGTCGCGCAACCGCTCGACGAAATACAGCAAAGGATCGCGCGGCGGCAGCTTGAAGGGCGTGCGGCCGGGCATGAAGAAGGTCTCGCGGCCGGCGTCGCGATCCGGACCCTTGGCGATAGCCACTAGCGGCACGTCGGTAACCCCTAACTCAGCCAGCGTCTCCTGAGCCGAGCGAAGTTGACCCTGCCCGCCGTCGATCAGCACCAGGTCGGGCCAAGGTTGATCATCTCCCTGATCGTCACCTTCGCCTACTTCGCCAGTCAGAACCGCCGCAAGAGCATCGCCCACCGACACCTGCCGCGGGTTCTCCTCGATCAACCGCTTGAAGCGCCGCTGCAAAACTTCGCGCAGCATGCCGGTGTCGTCGCCAGGGCTCAATGCAGTCGAGCGGATGTTGAACTTACGATACTGATTTTTGCGGAAGCCTTCCGGTCCCGCCACCACCATGGCGCCGACCGCATTGGTGCCGGAGATGTGGCTGTTGTCGTAGACCTCGATGCGGCGCGGCTCGCGCGG
>JAYTFS010000446.1:0-4275 GCA_043734185.1 Pseudolabrys sp.
GACCGCGTCGCCTGAGTCAGAGTTTTGAGTCATGGTAGTGTCGCGTCGCGGGGCGCCCTCACGGGCGCCCCGTGGAGTTTCAGAGAGCACCCAACAGCACCGCATCTTGATCGGCGACTGCGTCGCCGAGATGTCAAAGCTGCCGGCAGCCTCCGTGGATCTGGTGTTCGCCGATCCGCCTTACAATCTCCAGCTCGCCAACGATTTGAAACGTCCCGACGACTCTCACGTCGATGCGGTCACCGACGATTGGGACAAATTCGATAGCTTCGCCACGTATGACGCCTTCTCCAAAGACTGGCTCAACGCTTGCCGCCGCGTGTTGAAGCCCGCCGGCACGATTTGGGTGATCGGCTCCTATCACAACATTTTTCGCGTCGGTTCTATAATGCAGGACATCGGCTTTTGGATCCTCAACGATGTGATATGGCGCAAAACAAATCCGATGCCCAACTTCCGCGGCCGCCGCTTCACCAATGCGCATGAAACCATGATCTGGGCCTCGCGCGAGGCCAACACCAAAGGCTACACGTTCAACTACGAGGCGCTCAAAGCCGGCAACGAAGACGTGCAGATGCGCTCGGACTGGACTTTTCCGCTTTGCACCGGCGAGGAACGGCTCAAAGGCACCGACGGCAAGAAGCTGCATCCGACGCAAAAACCGGAAGCGCTGCTGGCGCGCGTCATTCTAGCGGCATCGCGGCCGGACGATCTGGTGCTCGACCCGTTCAACGGCACTGGTACCACCGGCGCGGTCGCCAAGAAGCTCGGCCGCCGCTTCATCGGTATCGAACGCGAAGCGAAATACGCCAAGGCCGCCGAAAAACGCATCGCCGCCGTGCAGCAAGTCCCCTCGCCGTCCATTGCGCCATTCGTGACGGTGCGCGAAGCGCCGCGCGTGGCTTTTTCGGCGTTGATCGAGCGCGGCATGATCTCGCCCGGCGCGCATCTGGTCGACGCCAAGAAACGTCACAAGGCGATTGTGCGCGCCGACGGCGCGGTTTCGCTCGGAGAAGTAGTTGGCTCGATCCATCGCATAGGCGCCATCGCCCAAGGCCTGGACGCCTGCAACGGCTGGACCTTCTGGCACGTGCAGACGCCGAAGGGCCTCAAGCTGATCGATGAGTTGCGCGCCCAGTTCCGTTCCGAAATGGCGGAAGCCGCGGAGTAAGCTACCTCACCGCAAATGGCGAATTATAAGGCCGCCCGAACGGCACGCCCGCCGTCACCGTCTGCACCGGCTTGAGATAAGCCTTGCCATCGCGCTTGTTGTTGCGCGTATCAACGAACGACACCGGTCCCTCGACCAATTCCATGATCGCCACATCGCCCGGCGCGCCGACTTGCAACGTGCCAAGCTTTGGCATGCGGTTGATGACCTTGGCCGGGGCCGATGTCGCCATCGTCACCACTTGCTCGAGCGTGTAGCCGAGGCCGAGAAACTTGCTCATCACCCAGGGAAGATAGGGCATGCCGGGTGAATTGCCGGAGAACACGTGAATGTCGGACGAGATCGTGTCCGGCGGGCAGCCTTGCGCGATTGCCTGCTCGGCCACCGTGTAATCGAAGCTGCCGCCGCCATGGCCGATGTCGAAGATAACGCCGCGTTTCTTGGCTTCGAGCGCCGCCGGCAATAGTTTGCCGTCCTGCACGATGTTGGTGAAAGCGCCCGCGATATTGGGCGCGCCGGAATAAGCGTGGGTGAGAACATCGCCCGGGCGCAACAGGTCAAGGATTTGCGACATCAGTGCCGGCGTCTCGACGCCACCGATATGGCACATGATCTTGGCCCCGATGCCGGACTGCTCGCAGGCCATGATCGCGCGTTTGAGCGGCTCGGTACCATGCTTGGCGATCACATTTTCCGACATCCGCACTTTAGCGCCAAGCGCAATGTCGGCATTCTCCGCGATCGTCCGGGCGCAGGCGTCGACTTGCGCGAAATCGATGTTGTAGAGCTCGGCAACCGGGAACGGCGTCAGGCCGACATTGGCGATGTGCACGAAGGCATATAGCCGGGTGCGCGTCTGGCCGACGATGAAGCGGCGGAAGCCGGCAAAATTATTGGCGCCGGCATCTCCCGCCGACACGCAGGTCGTCGTGCACTGGTGAGCGACCAATTCGTCGGCCGGAATGCCGATCGCCGAGCCATACGGATAAACATGACTGTGCAGATCGACGAGGCCAGGCGTTACCAACTTGCCGGAGGCGTTGAGCACGCGCAGCGCGCGCGCCTCGGCAATGTCGGGCTCAATCGCTTCAACCAGGCCACGGCGGATTCCGATGTCGCGCTTGCCACGCAGCGACTGGCTGGGGTCGAGCACATCGGCGCCCTTGATCAGCAGGTCGAACTTGTCGTTCGGCCCCATGGCAGCATGCGCGCCGCCAGTCGTTAACGCCACTGCAGCAGTCGAGAGCAGGAAATCGCGACGTGAAAATGCCGGCATGATTGCGTCTCTCCCAATGTTTATTTTGTTGAGGCAATCGTATCGCCGTTTGTTTCGGTGCGTCCAGTAATGCCGACCTAAACTTTGGCTGCCCACCATACGCGTGGGCAAGATGGCCATCGTCAGGCCTTGGCTGAAATCGCTTCCAAAAAAAGCTCAAGCGCACGCTTGGCAAACGCATCCATATTCGCCTGCCGGTCGCCGCTGCCCGTCTCCAGCGTAACCGCCCGCTCGATCGGACCGGCAATGGCCATGCAAGAGTGGCCAGCCGCATCGCCATAGCGATTCCCCGTTGGCCCCGTCGCGCCGGTTTCGCCGAGGCCCCATGTCGTGGCATGGCGCTCACGCACACGCCGCGCGCCCAATAGCGCATAGGCTTCGGTTGAAGGCCGCAAGCCTTTCATCTCCTCATCGCCGATGCCCAGCAGCGCCAAGCGCGAGACCTTGGTGTAAACCACCGCGCTGCCGACGAAGTAGGCCGAGGCGCCGGGCATCGAAAGCAGCGCTGCCGCAATCAGCCCACCGGTCGAGGACTCCGCAATGGCTATCGTCTCGCGGCGTTCGGTCAAAACGCCTGCAATTTTTTCCGCGATCGGCAATAACAGCTGCATGTCAGATATCCCCGTGGCCGCCATGGCAGAGCACGCGGAACACGCCGACATCTGCGCCGGGGAATTCTTTCGACAGGCGTTCGCCGAGTTTTTCGGCGTCACCCTGGCGAAGTGTATCGACCATCACGCAGGCTTTGATCTTCTTGTCGCCGCCGCGCAGTTTTTCTTCCATCGACACCGGCTGGCCCGCCGGATCGACCGCGGTCCAAATCTCACAAGCCGCAATATCAGTATCCTCAACCAGCGTTTCGGCAAGCGATGTCAGCTTGGCCGTGTCCGGCGCTTCATTGAACCGCGCGGTGACGGCATAGGCGCCGAGAAACGAGCCGCGCCGCAATGTGCGGTGGCACACGGTCCGGTTCATGTTGATGAAAACCTCCGACATAATAGTTTTTGTCATAGGCGTCGGGTTGTCGAGCCGTTCCAAATAGGGCTTCGATGTCAGAATTTCCGGCGATGCGACCAGGTAGAAATTGAAATAGCCGTTCGAGCCGGAAATCGCCGCATGCCGCCGCCCAAACAAAAATCCCGGAACCGCCAGACGTTCGAGCAGATGCTCGCCCTGGAACCATGCGTCGAATTCGGCCTCGCGGCCGGGTCGACAATCATTCCAGATTGCCAGGATGCCTTGAGTACTCACTTGGCCGCCACCACCATGATCTCGACCTTGTAGTCCGGCGTGGCGAGCTTGGCCTCGACCGTGGCGCGCGCCGGCGTGTTGCTGGGCGATACCCAGGCATCCCAGACCGCGTTCATCTCGGCGAAATTCGCCATGTCGGTAATCCAGATATTGGCCGTCAGCAATCTGGACTTGTGGGTGCCAGCCTTGGCCAAAAAGTCGTCGATCTGGCTAAGGATGCCCTTGGTCTGCTCGGTGGTGCTTTTGCCCTTCGGATTTTCCGCGACAATACCGGCGAGATAGACAGTGTCACCGTGCACAACCACCTTGCTCATGCGCGGCCCGACGTCGTGACGTTCGATTTTCATGGCTCGTTCCTCTTTGTTGGTCATTGATATCGAGTGCATGCGCAAGCACTTTGCGCATGACGCTCGGCAGCGCCTCGCCCGGCAAATCTGAAATCTTTACCCAGCGTGCGCCTTTAGGCGCGGGCGTTGCACGTGGCAGCGCCGCGGCATAGACCGCAAGCTCGAGCGGGAAATGCGTGAATACGTGCGTAACCGCGCCGAGCAACTTTCGCCATTTTACCTTCAGCGGT
>JAYTFS010000447.1:0-1610 GCA_043734185.1 Pseudolabrys sp.
TCGGCGGCGATTCGATTGTTTGGATCGGAAAGGACCGGAAAGGAGAATGTTCCGTCAGAGCGGGGATGCGTTCGTTGTCGCCGGCTTTGGTATCGGTGATGTGGCAGGCGAGCGCAACCTCGTGCTTGACATCGACGAGCAAGTGCAATTTGGAGCCGAACCAGGGCCATCGCACACTAAGCCTTGATTCCCGTAAGGACTTCTAGCATGAAGTCGTCGTTCCAGCCGCAACTGCGGCGCTTCATGGCGATGGTGTCTTTTTCTGGATGCTGCTTCAGCAGCGACAGCGCCAGCCGATTCAGCCACGCCAGATTCGTTCGCGCGTGCGGGTTGCGCGTCCGCGATTCGTCGGCCCGGAACACCATGTCTAATGTCCAGTGACAGGTGTTTTCAATGGCCCAATGGCTCCGCACCGCGTGGGCAAACTGATTCACTCCTACGTCAAGACTACTGATGTAGTATCGCGTCTCGATCGTCTCCTTGCCATTGCGAATGCAGACCGACACCACCATCCCAATCGACTTCAAACCCTTCCATAGTCCCGTTGCTTTCAAATGGGCCGGCGCCGGCATGTGATAGTAATAGCGCGTCTCCTGCCGACCGTGACCTTTCTCCGTCGTCGTCTTGCGACGCACGGCAACGTCCGCGAAGTCGCTCTTGCTGTGCTCCTCGATGTAGTCAATCACCGTTTGATGCAGTGTCTCTTGGTTGCCTTTCAGGGCCAACACGTAGTCCGCTTTCTGGTCGACGATCTGCGCCGCGATCGCCTTTTGCGTCCCCATAGCATCGATCGTGATGATCGCCCCTTCGATGTCGATCAGCTTCAACAGCTCCGGAATCGCCGTGATTTCGTTGGATTTCTCCGCACACGCCACCTGACCCAGCGACAGGCCGTACTCCGCGGCCCACAGGCTGACCGAGTGCAGCGGACCGAGACCTTTCTTACGATCGTGGCTGCGCCGGTCCGACTTGCCATCGACCGGAAATATCGGCCGCTCGATTTTGGTGCGACCGACCGCCTTCTGCCGTAGCGACCACAGCCAATTGCCGAAACACTCTTGAAAGGCTTCGGGCTTGAGCCGGCACAAGACCCGATGAAAAACGTCTTTGCCCGGCACGCCATTGGGCAAGTCCAGCACGCTCATGAGAAAATCTTCTTTATGCTTCGCCCAACGCGCAATGCCCGTCGGTCCGCCAGCCCCTGCCAGAACGCCCATGATTGAAATGACGACGACGCTGCACAACGGATGAAGTTGATTGACCGAAGAACGCGGATCCTCCAAGGACTCGAAATGCCCAACAATTTCTTCGACGCCAATGCGCACGCCCGCGCCCGGCGCCTTCCAGGCCATATTGGCGATTTCCAAATTCGGAACTTCCGCTTCGAACACGCTCATGACGCGCTCTCCGTGAGGACACAGGCCTACGACACAGAGAGACACCATAACTAAACCGCGCGCAAAGCGCAATACCCTATTTTGCCAGAATTACCCAGTGTGCGCGACGGCCCTGCCGTGGAGATCGCCTGGGGTTGGCTGCGCTACCAGCCCAAGAGCGCGCTGAGCGAGTGGTATGAGCGGCGTTTCGGCAAAGGCAGCAGCCGCCAGCGG
>JAYTFS010000448.1:0-8981 GCA_043734185.1 Pseudolabrys sp.
ATATTCCAGAATCACGCGTGAGTCGTAGTAAGCCGTGCCGTCTTCAAGGATCAGCGCCGGGATTTTTCCGATTGGATTCTGGGCGCGGATGCTGTCGTCGGCATCGTCGAGATTGACCGGACGCACGTCGATCTTGTCGGCAAGGCCAAGCACGCTCGCGCCAATGCGCACCTTGCGGGCGAACGGCGAAGCGGGCGCGGATCGCAGAATCATCATGACAAAAGCTCCGCCACGGCAGGAGCGGATGCATAACCCGCGGCTGATGAATATCCAACTTGAAAACGTCTTTCGTTCGCTCAGTTCGGCGTGCGCAAGATCGACTAGCCGGTAATGACCAGGTTCACAGCTTTCGGACCTTTGCCCTTTTTATCGGGCTCGACGTCGAAACTGATCTTCTGCCCCTCGTTCAGGCTTTTTAGTCCTGCCTGTTCCACGGCCGTGATGTGCACGAACACATCGCGTCCGCCGTCGTCAGGTTTCACAAAGCCGTAGCCGCGTTCGCCATTGAAGAACTTCACAACGCCAGTCTGCGCCATAGGGAAACTCCCCCACACTGCTTCCGCCACCGGCCCCACGCACGGCGGCTTGGCCAGACATTCGCAGCCGGGGAAAGCATCGGGGCCCACTTGGCCTCCGTTTTCCGCCGGCCCCCCAACAATTCATGGAGGCGGAACGCCATTGCCAATGATGGAACTACACACCAACTGGGTTCCCGTGGAAAGAGGCGAGGCAACTTCGTGTGCGCCGCAAAATGTTGCGGGCGGGACTGATTTGCTTCCAGAAAATGGCGGCTAGTCCTCGCCGGCAAGCCAATCGAGGGCAAATCCGCCCTTGCCATCCCGCCCAAAGAGCCCAGCCAGCACAGGCAGCAAGGTGGAAAGCTCGGCTTCCAGCGTCCAGGGCGGGTTGACCAAGATCAGGCCGCAGCCGTTCAGACGCGTAGGGTCGCTGACGGGCGAGACGATCAGCTCGGCACGCAGGATCTTAGGGATTTCCAACCGGCGCAATTGTTTGGCCAGCGCGTCCGGTTCGCCCCGCCCCTTGATCGGATACCAGAGCGCATAGATGCCGGTCGCCCATTTGCGGTGCGCGCCCGCCATGCCGTGCGACAGGCGGTGAAAATCGCTATCCTCTTCGAATGGCGGATCGATCAGCACCATGCCGCGGCGCTCGGGAGGCGGCACATAGGCCGACAACGCCGTCCAGCCATCGATTTCAAGCGTCTTGATGCGAATATCGCCGCGCAGATGGCCGGCAAGTTCGACCGCCGCCTTTGGTTCGAGCTCGCAGGCGATCAGCTTGTCCTGCGGGCGCAACCAGGCGCGCGCGATGGCCGGCGAGCCGGGATAGAGTTTGAGGCGGCCGCGTTCGTTGAGCGCGCCAACAACTTCGAGATAAGGCGCCAGCAGCTTGGTGACGGGCTCAGACAGCTTGGCGGCCAGCAGGCGCTCGATGCCATCGTGCCATTCACCGCCACGCTTGGCTTCCGCGCTGGTCAGATCGTAAAGCCCAGCGCCGGCGTGCGTGTCGATCACGCGGAACGCCGCCGGTTTCTCGCGCAGATAATACAGAATGCGGCAGAGCACGGCATGCTTGAACACATCCGCGAAGCTGCCGGCGTGGAATGCGTGGCGATAATTCACAGCCTGGCTCGAAGCTCCCGCGACCGGGGAGCCTTATGCCACATTCGCAAGGATGCCTAAGCATCATCTTTTTCCAAAGCCGGCTCGCGTTGCGGCGCGCCCCGCAGGCCGAAATGCGTGCGTGGCTTGACGGGCGGGCGCCGTGGCGCCGGTTTTTGTCGCGGTCCTTGCGTCAGCGCTGCCGGAATTCGCATGGCAGGAGAAACGGGACTGATGGCCGAGCGCCGCGCGCGCCGGATGGCACGCAGCAGCAGCTTTATGGTGACGAAAGCCGCCGACAAAAACCCAATGACATGCAGGCCCGGCGGCATGTGCAGCGGCTGTGCCGAATTGCACAAGAAGTCCGTCACACGGGGCGCGCCCTCGTAGCAGAAGATCGATGCGCCAAACGGCTTGCCGCCCAAATCGGCAGCGGTGATCGGCCACAGCACGATATAGCCGAGCCCGGCAAACCATCCCACAAACCCTGCATAGTCCTTGATACGATTCATGACCGCGCTCCCCCGCGCTTGATCGCGCGGTGAAGGTCGCGGATTACCCTTTCAAGAGTCTTGCGCCAATTCTCGACACGTAGGGGTTATCCCCATTCGGCGCGTGGCCATCGTTAGTGGCCGCTTAACGCGGCCGCAGATTCAAGGGCCGCGAACGGAATAATGGATCAACCGCCGCGCACGGCCGGCATCGCGATCTTGTCGCGCCGGCAGGTGCGCCGCGTCACTTCCGGGCAATCGTGAAAGGACAGATCCTTGCCCAGACATACCCAGACTTCGTTGAGCCGCTTGCGGTCGCAAGCAACCGCGATGGTTGAGCGCGACATGCCGGGATTGACCTTGACGAAAGCTTCGGTGACCTCGTCTGGCGTCACCATGATCGGTCGATCGAGCTTGAGATATTCCGCAGGATCCTTCACCGCCGCGCGCGCTTTGCGCACCGTTTCGAAAAATGCATTCGCCGAGAGACCCGAACAGGTGCCGTGGCGATCCCATTCGTGGAACACCAGCCGCGGGCTCGGCATGATGTCGAGCATGCGGTCGACAATGCCGCGGTACAGCCGCGGCGCCGGTACCTGGCAAAAGTACGGAAAACCCCGCTCGTATTGCGGCCACAGCCCGTGCACCACGAACGAAAACGGCCGCCCGCCGCATTGTGGGTCGGGCGACCGGTTTGAGGAGCGTTCTTGAGACCGTTCTTGCGAGGCCTCGCAAAATGACGGCGACCAGGACAACGCCAGCACATAGAAATCGAACTTGCCCGGCTCGTTCTGACGGCGATCTTGCGATGGCTGGTCCTGCGCGAAAGCGACGATCGCGAAAATGAACAGGAAGCTGAGAGTGACGGCGGCGGTGCGCGCCGCTCGCTCAATCCGATACCCAACCATGCTACCCCCGGGCCGTTGAGAACAAACCGGAAATCGACATAGCGCGCCGGTTCCAGAGCACCTTAGCTCATAAATGAGAACATTTCAAGAACAAACCGGCAATATGGCCGGGGTCAGGGCGCCGCCATCTTGCAGCGCGGGTTATAGGCCATGTTGCGATCGAGCCCGACCACGCACCATTCGACGCCCCAGGTCATGCCGATCACCCCGGTGTCCTCGCCGATCCAATATTTCACCGCGTGTTTCTTGCCGTCATTGACCAAGGCCACCGCCGTGCAGAACCGGCGCGGAATGGTGCCTTCAGCCCAGGGCCGGTAGGCGGTTTCCTTCACCTGCTCGAAATCGAGGATTCGCAGGTCGGAGTTCCAGTATTGGCTTTCCTTTTGGGCAAAACGCGACGCGATCTTGCCGAGCGCAGCCTCGCAGGGCGGCAGCACGCCGTCATAGCGCGGCCCACCGAACAGATAGAGGCCCTTTTCCAAGAAGTTTGCCGCATGGGCCTGAGTTAGCGCCCAAAGGGACACCATAACGGCCAAAGCGAAGAACCGGATGCAATCAAGCGCGCGAGGCATGACCAAACTCCCAGGGACCAGTTCCGACTTTATCACAGATTTTTCCCGGTGCAGCCGATTCGTGCACAGATTTACGGTGATTTGGACTCGTGACTCCGTTTGCGGCGCTGCATCATTTCTCGAACGAATCGGACTGCCATACCTGTGGCGTTGTGAGCGTTTTCACAGTTGTGCGTAGGGTTGCGGTTGGTTCGGTCAGTCGTAAGCGTTCACGGCGTCGGTTGCCGGTCGGTCGCCGGCAACCGCGCCGTTTTTTATTATTATCGCCAATCCCCCAGCACAGCCTGAACCAAAGCAAGAGCCGCCACTGCGGCTGTATCGGCACGCAAGACACGCGGACCCAGAGCAATTCGCATTACATTCGGCCGCTTGCGCAAGACCTCGCGCTCGTCGTCGGCGAAGCCGCCTTCCGGCCCGATAAGTACCGCCATTGGCATAGCGCCGCGCACGCCCTCGGCCGGCAATAGCGCGTTAGCCTGCGGGCGAGCTTGCGCCAGCGCCGCGACTGGATCCATCAGGTCGGCGTCCTCGTCGCAGAAAACCAGAAGACGGTCTGCGTCGGCGCCGCCGGCAATGGTTTTGAAAGCCACCGGCTCTTTGATCTCGGGCAATGCCAGGACGCCGCATTGCTGAGCGGCTTCGATTGCATTGGCGCGCATGCGATCGAGATTGAGCCGCGCCACCTGGGTGTGCTTGGTCATCACCGGCTGTAATCGCGAGGCGCCCATTTCGACCGCTTTCTGCACCAGATAATCGAGCCTCGCATGCTTGAGCGGAGCGAACAGAAAATGAAGGTCGAGCGGCTGGGGCTGTTCCCGCACGCGCTCCTCCACCGCCGCGGTCAGCGAGCGCTTGCCGGTTCCGGTGAGCTTTGCCTGCCATTCCCCGTCACGTCCGTTAAACAGCAGGACGGCATCCCCTGGGCCGAGCCGGAGCACGTTGATGAGGTAATTGGCCCGGTCGCGGTCCAGCGAAACCTCGCTGCCGCCGGCCAGCGGCGCCTCGAGGTAAATACGGGGGGTGCGGAAGTCGACTTTCGGCATGGTCAATAATCACGGGGCCATTGCGGGTCTAGCTCGGCCGAAGGCATTGCGAGGGCATGAATTGGGATGATCTGGATTTTAGGCACTTTGCCGCCTTCCCGACGCATTCGGCGGGTTGTTATAAGCCACCTGATGGCCAACCGCCTGTATATTGCGCCGGGGACTGGAGAGGATTCAGCTATGAACTCGCGACCTGCTTTGTTCATAGCCGCGTGTTTATTTCCCTTGGCCGCAAGCCTTTTCGCTGTAAATCCTGCCGCCGCGCAATTCCCGCCGGCACCGCAGCAGGCGCCTGCAGCCTCGCCATGGGACCAGCCGGCGCAGCCTTTGCAACAGGGAATCGGGCCGCAGCAACCACAGCCACAACAGCCACAACAGCAGCAACAAATTTGTATCCAGGATTTCATGAAGCTGCGTGATGCCGCCCAAAATCGGGCGACTGCCATCCGCACCGCCAGCGCGCGCAAAGCTCCGGCGAAAGAAGCCTGCGGACTTTTCAATGCGTTTTCCGACGCCGAAGCGAAGATGATCAAGTACGCCGCCGACAACGGCACCCGCTGCGGAATTCCGCCGGACATCGTAATGGGCCTGAAGCAGAATCACGCAAAAACCGCCGAGCTGCGTACGCGAGTCTGCCAAGCTGCAGACTCGCCCCAGGGCCCGGCGGCGCCGAGCCTGAGCGACGCGCTGTCGGCCCCCGTTCCCAACGCCGGCAATATCAAAACCGGCCGCGGCACGTTTGACACTCTGACCGGCACCCCGCTCGGCAGCAAATGAGCGAGGAAACCGGACGCGTCGCCGATGCGACCGGAAACTGGGTCGACGGTCTCGCGCCCGCGATCGCCCGACCCTACCTGAGACTCTCCCGCCTCGATCGTCCGATCGGCTCATGGCTGCTGTTGATGCCATGCTGGTGGTCGTTGGGCCTTGCCGGGATGCACGCCGGCCAGTTGCCGAGCGTCTGGCACATCGTTCTGTTCTTCGTAGGCGCTTTCGCCATGCGCGGCGCCGGCTGTACCTGGAACGACCTGGTCGACCGCGATCTCGACACCAAGGTCGAACGTACGCGCTCACGACCGATACCATCGAAACAAGTGACAGTCGCGCAAGCCACGGTCTTCATGCTGGCGCAGGCGCTGATCGGTTTCCTGGTGCTGATCCAGTTTAACCGCTTCACGGTGATGACGGGCCTCGCTTCGCTGCTGGTGGTCGTCATTTATCCCTTCATGAAACGGATCACATACTGGCCGCAGATCGTACTGGGCCTCGCCTTCTCCTGGGGCGCGCTGATGGGCTGGCCGGCCACGTTCGGCCGGCTCGATTGGCCGGCCTTCGTGCTCTATGCCGGATCGATCTCCTGGGTGATCGGTTACGACACCATCTACGCGCATCAGGACCGCGAGGACGATGCCCTGATCGGAATCAAATCGACTGCGCTGTTGTTTGGCGAACGCACCGCGCCAATGCTTGCCACCTTCTACGCCGCTGCGGTGGTGCTGATCGGCGCGGCCGGGCTGATGGCTGGCGGCGGTTTTATTTTCGTCCTCGGGCTCACGGCTTTCGTAGCGCACCTAAGCTGGCAGGTGCTGCGCCTCGACATCCACGATTCCGCCCATTGCCTGAGGCTGTTCAAGTCGAACCGCGATGCGGGATTAATATTGTTCGCCGCCATGTTGTTGCAATCGGCGATTTAGGCCACTGGCGTGTTAGCCCTTGCTGCCCCCGGCAGCGACGGTCAAGATCGAGCAAAAGAAACGGCACGAAAAACGAGGCAAGGAGGAGCCAAAGCCATGGGACGTAAACTCACCAGGCGTGAAATGCTGGCGGCATCGAGCGCCGTGGTTGCCGGAAGCATCTTTGTCCAACCGCTCAAGGCTGCTGCGCCCGCGCCGGTAGCGGTGACGCCGCGCTTGATCGAAGCCGCGCGCAAGGAAGGCAAGGTTTCGTTCTACACGGCGCTGGAGCTGACGACCGCGGAGCGCTTTGCCAAGGCCTTCGAGGCCAAATATCCCGGCATCGCCGTTCGCGTCGAGCGCTCGGGGGCCGAGCGAATTTTCCAGCGCATCACGCAGGAGCAAGCCAGCCGCATTTACGGCGTCGATGTGGTTTGCAGCACCGACGCGGCGCATTTCATCGACTGGAAGAAGAATGGCTGGGTCGAGCCCTTTGTCCCGGAGGATGTCGCCAAGCATTTTGCTGCCGACACCATCGATCCGGACGGCACGCATGCGACGGTGTGCGCGTGGCTGGAGATCATCGGCTACAACACGGACTATGTGAAGCAAGAAGACGCGCCGAAAAGCTATGCCGACCTGCTCGATCCAACCTGGCGCGGCAAGCTGGTCAAAGGCCATCCCGGCTACAGCGGCGCGATTCTCACGGCGACATTCCTGATCGTTCGCGAGCTGGGCTGGTCCTACCTCGAGAAATTGGCTGAGCAAAAAGTATTGCAGGTGCAATCGGCCGCCGATCCGCCGAAGAAGATCCATATCGGCGAGCGCGCCGTCATGATCGACGGCAACGACTACAATCTCCTGCTGCTCAAGGACAAAGGCCAGCCAGTTCAGCCGGTCTATCCGACCGAAGGCGCGCCGCTTATTACGGTCCACAACGGCATTTTCAAAAGCTCACCCAATCCGAACGCAGCGCGTCTGTTTCAAAGCTATATGTTCAGCGCCGAAGGCCAACACATCTTCACAGATGAGTTCGCCCACCGGTCGTTCCACAACCAGATCAAGGAAAAGCCCGGCCGCACGCCTCTGACGTCACTCAAATTTCTCAAGGCCGATCCGGTCGAAGTGCTTGCGCAAAGCGAAGAGATCAAGGCGCGTTATTCACAGATTTTCGGCGTGTGAGTATAGAGCGCTGCAGTCAGTGAACCGCTGACCGGCGTTCTTCGGCTCGGATTGCCGCGTCCCCGGCAGCGGCGGCCCCGGATTTGCGCGGCCACGGCTTGATCGAGCCGGTGACGTCGTCCTCGAACTCGCCATCGGCGCCCGGCACAGCCGTATTCGATTTTGCCGGCATGGACGAAATCGATCCGGTCACCGCCGCATCGTCGTCCTCGACATAGCCGTCCTCGCCCGGGATCGCGGCGGGCACCTTGCTCGTCGCCGCCTTGGTCTTGATCGAGCCGGTATAGGCCGGACCGCGCTGCTTGCTGGCATAGACCGCGCGCGCTCTGGCCGCGACCACATCGCCCGGAATGGCTTCCGGCCGGCACGGACGCCTGCCGCTCTCGCGCCGCATCAGGTCGACATGGATATGGTTGTAGTGCTCGGCGTTGTAGCCGGGCGACAGCACCGTGCTGAATGTGTCGCACGCAAAAAGCTGCACGTCGTGCAGAAAGCCCTGCTCTTCCGGCGTGCCATGCCAGCCGTCCTGCACCGTGATCTTGCGGCCGTCGGCAAGAATAAATCCGGCGATGTCGATCGCATTGCCGAAGGCGTGCTCAGAAATATGCGACGTGCCGGCGCCCACCATGCTGCGGCAGGAATAAGCCGATATCTGCTTGATCTCCGCTACCTGCGCGCCGAACCAGCGCATCGCCGCGGGCTGAACCCCTTCGCTGACCCATCGGTCGAGCGCCGAAACCAGCGGGCAGGCCAGCGTCGCCGCTGGCGTCAAAGCCGTTGGCATGATCGGGCCAGACATTTGCTGGCCGCGCATCGGACCGAGCGAAGGCAATGCACGCTGTTGTTGCGGCGGCTGATAAACGGGCGCGTTATAGGCCGGCGCCGCGGCGCGGCCTGGCGGCAATACGGCATCGTCAGGAATATCATCTGCGTAAGGTGCAACACGCGGCGCGTTGAGCGGAACCGGCCGTCCCGCCGGCGCGCTGACTTGCGGGGCTTCGATCCCCGACGGACCAGGCGTCCAGCGCATTTGCGGAGCCGGCCCCGGCTGCACTTGCATCTGCTGCGATGACGGAGCGTAGCGCGGCTGTTGCTGCGGCCAGTTCGGCATCTGCGCCGACGAACCGTTGGGGATAGCGCCTGGCGGTCGCAGGTCGTCGGCATAGCCAACGGTAGAGCCCTGACCCAGCGCCGCCACCTTGAGCGGAAAATCCGCTCCGCAAATGCCAGGTCCTTCGATCGGCGAAATCTGCACGACACCGGCGCCGATCTTGACCCCGCCCGACTTCATGCACGTCGCTTCGGCTTCGTGCCGCCACGCCGCGCGCTCGCCTGTTTGCAGGAAGCTGCGGCCGCAGCCGGCAAGCGCCAGCAGCGCGCCTAAGCCCGCGAGATAAAGCGGCAATCTGCCCTTCATGCATATGAAAATGCGGGCATTTTATTTAACGCGGCTTCAACGCTGGCGGCTATGAATTCGTTAAGGATAAGGA
>JAYTFS010000449.1:0-20061 GCA_043734185.1 Pseudolabrys sp.
ATCATTCGCTCTTTCACGACCCCTGTAGCGTGGTCATGCCCTTCATGCGCCAAAGCTACCGAAGCGAGCACGGTTGCGATAACCGCAAGGCCAACAAGTTTTTTCATTCGATTTTCAACCTCAGGAATGCCATGGCGCTCGTTGGATCGCCATAAAGCGGTTTCAGATCGCCGGGCAATCCATAAAAGCTCACAAGTCCGCCAACGCCGAACTTGGCGTGGTCGGTGCGGTAGAAGTCATAGATGCCGCCGACGGAGACTTTGTTGACGGTATAGATGGGCATCGGCGTCAGATCGAGAAGTTCGTCCTCCTGCACTCGTTCGGCGCGGGCAAAGATCGTATAGGTTTTCTCGAAGATGGCGGCCGCCTCCAGAATAAATCCGTCAAGCGTATTGCCGGGTTTGACCATCTTGCGGCCCCACGCGACGGTCGTGCTCCACACGTTGTTCTTGCCGAAAGTCTGCGTGTAAATGGCTGAAGCCGTGAAGCGGTCTTCGTTTCTATCCGGCTCCAACGCTTCCGGCGAATGCAGGTGACCGTAGGATACTTGCAGCGATAGCTCGCGGATCGGATTCCACGAAATACGGCCCGAGAAACTATCAAGTCGCGGTTCTTCGATGTCGTAACGGTACTGATCGGGCTCGCGGCCTTTGAAGGCGGAGGCTTCGATCTTCACCGTGTTCAACACCACACCCGCGGTCAGCACGCCGAACGTAATGTGCGTGGAATCGAGCCAATGGTGGGTGATCGGCGCTTCCGGCATATCCATGCCGCTGAGGCGATGCATGAACGCCGGTGGGCCGAGCGCAGGCTCTCCGGGCAGACCGGCGTACAAGAAGACGCTGGAGTTCTTGGTGATGTCATAACGGTAGGTCGCGGCAAGCTCCATAAAGAGATCGTGCGGGTGTTGCCGGTCGACCAGATGGGTGCGGCCGTCGGCGGTTTCTCCGGTTGCCAGCAAGAGCGGGTAGCCATTCGGCCCCATGAGTGGGTCCGGCGAAAGCATCGCACGCAAGCCGAGTGTCCCATTGCCAAGAGGGCGCTGCGCCATTCCCATGAGCATGCCGCTGAAGAAAGCCTTGTCGCCGCCTCGTGGACCGCCCTGAGTGTCATACGTAAAGTTGAAGAGCGCGTGGTACATGGTCTGCCATTCGCCGTAGGCCGCGTGAACGCCAGCATGTGGCGTTGTATCGGGCTGCCAGCTCGTGCCGGATCCCTCGCGCCCCATCGGGTAGGAGCCGAGGAAGCCGCGCATGTCGTGCCCGGCCTGGGTATGGCCCGCATGTTTCTCGCCGCCATGCGACATGCCGGGCATTTGCTCGTGGCCGCCGTGTGACATTTTCTTCTTGCCGGTCTCCATTTTCATACCGGGCATCGCATGCTGCTCGTGACCATGCTCATTGTGGCTTGGTTCGGCTGTACCCTTGCTGCCTTGCTCCAGCTCTTTGAGAATTTCTTGCGCCCATCCAGCGCTCGCGAAAAGCGAGAACGCAAGAACGACTGCGCTGGCGGCAAGCCCGCGCGATAAAAAACGCCTATGCATTGAAAATACACCTCTGACTGACGGTGACCGCGTGCCGCTATTTAATGCAGCGATGGCGTCGCTCGTTCAGAGAGGTTTAGGGATGCCTGGCTCAGTCGGCACTCGGTGCGCCACGAGCGTGCTGAAAGGAATCGAATATGTCTCGCGCTTTTCGGACAATATCAGAATAGGGAAGGGCGAGGTCGGGATGAGGCTCACCGAAGTATAGGCGGTGCAACACTTTTTGCACAAACCATCATCGGTCTGATGCTTCATAGGGGCGTCAGCGGCCATGTTAGGGCAGCCTTGGTCGCCGGGCTCGATTGCAAGGTCTGCGTAATTCTGCACCTGGTGCACTTCATGCAGCGTGGCTGTTCCGTCCTTAAACATCATCGCTGCGCCAGCGTGCGTGGTCGCGCCGCTTAAGGCGAGCCCCGCCGCGATGATGAAAATTGAAAGCTTACGGAACAGCAAACGCATGCAATAAGCCTAGCGCCGCGATTGAGCTCGCGCCAGTGCAATGTCGCGAGGTTGTCGCATAATTCGCCATTTCCGGTCGCTATTGGACAAGAGCGGACATTCCAAACTGAATCTGCCGCTTGGCGCTAGTCCACTTTAGTTTTGCGGTTGGGCGCTAACCCCTTGATGCTGTTAATGCCCAACGTGGACAGTTTTGCAGCAATCCCAACGATACTCCTAGCAACCATCTAGCTTCCCAAGCTGCATACGAGGGTTCGATTCCCTTCGCCCGCTCCACGCTTCCTACGCTGCAAGCGCGGCGATCTCGCTGATCTTCACGTCTTGCAACAAGCGCTTCACATCGGCTTCGCGGCAAAGCCCAGTTCCGGCGGTGAGTACGGCGGCGGAACCTGCCGCAACCGCGACCCGAAACGCCTGCTCCATCGATTTGCCGGCAGCTAGCGCTGCAACCATGCCGCCCAGGAAACTATCACCGGCACCGACCGTACTCACCACGTCGATCGCCATCGGCCGCGCGCGCCAAGCGTGATCGGCAGTCACCAGCAGTGCGCCTTGTTCGCCTAGCGTGAGCGCGACCGCCTGCGCGCGCCCGTTCGCCGCCACTTTCCGACAAGCGGCAATCCGATCGGCGTCGTGTTCAAGCGGACGGCCTACAAATTCGATCAACTCCATCAGATTAGCCTTGACCAGCGTGACGCCTTCTTCGATCGCCGCTTCAAGTGCCATGCCCGGTGTGTCGATCACGGTTTTGGCGCCGAGACGCTTGGCCTGCCTGATGGCGCGAGCGAAAAAATCATCGGGTACGCCGGGCGGAACGCTGCCGCTGGCGACCACGAATTTCGGACTGGCGGATAGCGACGCCAATTTTTCCAGACAGGCTTCCCACTCGGCTCTATGCAGCGCTGAACCCGGCAGCACGAAGCGATATTGCTCGCCACTGCTTTTTTCGTAGGCAGTGAAATTTTCCCGCGTCTCGACATGAGATGGCGTGACAAGGCTGGTAATGCCTTCGCGCTCCACCAGCCGCTGCAGCAACTTGCCGATTGCGCCGCCCGTCGGATAAATAGCTGCTACGCTGCCGCCGAGCCGGTGGACAACACGGGCGACATTAATACCGCCGCCGCCGGGGTCGCGCTTGGGCGCCGAGCAACGCATTTTTCGCGTCGGCTCGACGCGGTCGACGTTAACGAAAATATCGACCGTGGGATTGATCGTAAGGGTAACAATGTCCGCTGCCATGCCAGACAACGTTCCGTTGGACTGACCGTTCCGTCGAACTGGCAGGCGCTAGCACAGTATTAGCCGCGTTGGCGTTTTCGCGGCCTCTCTTCCGGGCCTGTATAGAACTGGTTTACGCTGCAAAATCCGCCAATCCCGCTCACGGTAGCCCGACATTGATCGAGTGTGACAAAACCGCAATTGGAAGCCCCTCTCGCAGAATATACGGCGCACCATTTATAGGGATCGGCGTTTGCCACTCCAACAAGGAGGGCGATCGCGAATGTGGCGACGGCGGCAATACCTAAGAGTACTTTGCGCATGCATATCTCCCGGGCTAGATATCCATGAGATATAACACCGCGGCAGGCATTCTAGTTCTGGGCCTGGCAAGATATATTGTTGATCAACGCTGCCCAGCTTAAGTTTTTCCGACGCGGAATTGAAGCAGACGGTCATGATATCGATTATTTTGCCAATTCATCGCGCGACACTGAATGTACTAGTTACGATAATTTGTCTGGTCATTGGCGCCTTCAGTACAGTCGCGCACGCGCAAGGGCGTCTCAAAGCCAACTACACGATTTCGATGACCGGCGTTTCGATCGGCCATATCGCCTGGTCGGTGACTATCGGTGAAGCGCGGTACACCACGTCCGCAAACGGGAAGGCCAGCGGCGTTCTTAGCGTCTTGGTGAATGGCGAGGGTGCAGTTGATACGCGCGGCAATATCGACGATGGACGGATGGCCCCGAGATTTTTTACATCCAATATTACGGATGACGAGGGAAAATCCGAACTACGTTTGTCATTCGACGATGGCGTCGCCAAAGACCTGATTGCCCAGGCGCAACAAAGAACAGATCGTGTGCCTGTGACGGACGCTCACCGCCATGGCGTCGTCGATCCACTGACGGCCATGCTCATTCCAACTGGCAATGATGCTTTGGCGTCTGTAAATTGCAATCGCGCACTGCAGATATTCGACGGCCGGCGCCGTTACGATCTTGTGCTGTCGTTTAAGCGTATCGATAAAATCAAAGTCGATCGGAGCTATTCCGGCGGCGCCTTGGTTTGCGGGGTCATTCTGCAGCCAATTGCCGGTTACCGTGCCGACAGCATGTTGGTCAAATACGTGGCTGGGCGCCGTGACATGGAGCTTTGGTTTGCGCCAATCTCCGATACGTCATTTATGGCGCCGATCCGAGTATTGATGCCAACCTTGATTGGGAAGCTGGAAATCCTGGCCGAACAATTTGATGCGACGCCGGCATTGCATCCACCTGTAACGCCGGCGCCTGGCGACGCGCCGCGATAGTTTTCTCAATCGGACAATAAAAAAACCGGCCGCGCAGATCTTTGCGCGGCCGGTCCGTTTTTCGGTTTATCAGTTGCCTTCGATGGTTTTGATAACGCTCGACATCGGGCGGGCATCCTCCAGCCCGCCTCCCATCTCCTTGAGCACAGCGTCGGTGTATTCCTTGATCGGCTCGGCCGGAGTCTTGCCGGTCACCTGAACGACTTTGTAGCCGCCAGCCTTAAGCTGAGCCAGCAGCTGAGGTGCCGCATGCGCGGTCGCCTGCTGGAAATCGTGCATCAGGATAATGCCCTTGCCGTGCTTCTCGAGTTTCTTCATCACCGACGCGACGACCTGCTCTGGCTTGCGCATCTTGAAGTCGAACGAGTCCATATCTGTGGAGAAAATTCCGATATTTCGAGTGGCGAGATATTTCATCAGTTCCGGCGGGTGGCGCAGTGCCGGGAAGCGGAAGAACGGATCTACCGGTTTGTTGCCGAGCGAGATGCTCACGGCCGCGATGCCCTTCTCGATTTCTGCCTTGGCGTCTTCCACGCTCATAGGCGTGAGGTCTTTGTGGGACCAGGTGTGCGTGCCAACGGCGTGGCCGGCGGCGGCGACCTGCTTGATGATATCGGGGCGATAGCCGGCGTGCTTACCTATCGTGAAAAAGATCGCTTTGGTGCACTGATCAGCCAGCGCCTTGAGCACGGCTGGCGTGTTGCCCGGCCACGGACCATCGTCGAACGTCAACACGACTTCCTTTTCACGCAGGAAGTCATAGGCTTTGAAATGCTCGAAGCCGAAGCCCGGTCCGCCGGTTGTGTCGATCTGGACGACGCGCGCAACGCCGAGCGCGTTCGGATTTTCGCACTTGGCAGCCGCGGCGGCAGGAGCGGGGGCAGATCCAGGAGCTTGGGCGTTTTGTGCCCAGACGGCAGTGCTCGCCGCCGATACTGTGATCGTGAGAGCTAGAGTCAAAGCGGTACGCATCAAATTCCCCCTACTCGTATGGCTTGAAGACTTGGCCTATACATTGCGACTTTAACCTTTTGAGTCAACGCAGGTCCCGAAAAGGCCGAAATTCCGGCTTCAAAGAAGCCAAGATGGTTAATTCCAGCGCCAGGGTGGCCGTCCGCCGTGCGCGTTGCTTACCGTTGCGATCGGCCCTATCTGGAATAGGAACAAGACTGCCATAGGCCTGAAAATGTCCGCGACCTTGTCCCCAGCCACGATTTCACGGCCGCTCCTGCTGACCGCACTGCTGATCGGCCTTCTGCTGGCGGCTACGCTGGGTCTTTGGACCTATTATGGAACCGCGGTCTTTTTCGAAATGGTGCGGACCGGCTGGCTCGCGTGCTTCTAAGATGACCGTGCGAACGTCACATTTCTTTCTGGTTTTGTCGGCGTTTCTCGCCGGGCTTGTGATTTTTCTTGTCGTTTTTCTTGTTGCCAGCGGCCAGCTTGGAACCGGCGTCGGCACCGGACCGTCCGCGATCGGCGGCCCGTTCAAGCTGATCGATCAGAGTGGAAAACAAATTACCGAACAAGATCTGCTGGGACGCCCATTCCTGGTGTTCTTTGGCTACACCCATTGTCCAGACGTCTGCCCCACGACTTTATTCGACGTGTCGGAAGTCATGCGGGCTCTGGGCAAGGACGCCGACCGTACGGGCGCGCTATTTATCACCGTGGATCCCGAACGTGACACGCCGGCGGCAATGAAGGACTACCTGTCGAGTTTCGATATGCATTTACGTGGCGCCACCGGCGACCAAAAGGCGATCGAAGCCGCCGAAAAAGCATACCGTGTCTACGTCAAGAAAGTTCCCGCTGAGCACGGCGACTACACGATGGACCACACCGCGCTCGTCTATCTGATGGACAAGCAGGGCCGTTTCATTGCGCCCTTCAGCCTCAAGCGGCGGCCCGAGGACGCGGCTACCGAACTGCGGCGCTATATGTAGAGCGGTTGGCGAGGGTTGGCGGGGTGGCGCTTTGTCGGCAGTGATGGCCGCTGGCAGTCACAGATGGTAGAAAGCGCGCCATGTCGGATTTCATGTCACATTATGCCGTGCCGGCGGCCATCGTCGCGGTCGCGATCGTGCTGCTGCTCGGCCTCATCAACATGATGCGCGGCGGCTCGCCCGACCGCTCACAGAAATTGATGCGCTTGCGCGTCCTGCTGCAATTCGTCGCTATTGTCGTGATTATGGCGACGGTCTGGGCCATGGGACGCTAGCAGTACTTGATTTTGCTGGCTTTTCGATAGTTACACGGTCGCCCCTACTGATTATGCGAAAGCGCTGTCTGTTGGCATTGAGATGGGGAAAACCTCCGGCCATGACGCTTTATCGGGCAGTGTTGCCGCCAGGATACAGTCATTTTCTACCGCATGGGTTAGGGTTTTCCATCTGATGGCGATCACGTTAGACGGTTGTTCGGTCATTGCGGGCGTTACAGCAGCGAGACTGAAACACCGATTGTTTAACAATAAATCGGAGGTTTCATCAAATGAAGAAGGTCGTTCTTGCGGCCACAGCCGCAGTTGCTCTTACCGGATCGGCCTTTGCCGCGGACATGGCCGTCAAGTCTCCCGCTCCCGCTCCCGCTCCCGTTTATCGGGCTGCGTCCTGGACCGGATTATACATCGGCGTCGGCGGCGGCTACGGAATGTACAATCAAGACAATACGACCGTTACCAACCCTGGCGGTGTTGCGTTCGACGTGCTGCATACCGATGGCGGCCGTGGCTATTTCGGTACGGTTCAGGTCGGCGCAGACTACCAGTTCAACCAGAAATTCCTGGCTGGCGTTTTCGGGGATTACGACTTCGCCGCGCTCAAGGGCAACATCACCACGCCGTTTAACACTGCGGTCGCTCCTAACAACATGAGCTCGGCATGGGCGGTGGGCGGCCGGCTGGGCTACCTCCCGTACGATACCCTGCTGACCTACGTGTCGGGCGGCTACACCCAGGCTCGTTTTGACGGCGGCGCTTTCTCCACCGCCGGTGGTTTGACCGGCAACAGCTACGGGTCGCAGACGTATAGCGGCTGGTTCCTGGGCAGCGGTTTCGAATACAAGCTCGACTTTTTCCCGGGCCTGTTCTGGAAGAACGAATATCGTTTTTCCGACTACGGCACCCAGACCTTGATCAGCGTACCTGTGGGCGCTGGTTTTGCGACCACCTCACACGCCTACGCTCAGACTGTTCGCAGCGAGCTGGTTTGGCGCTTCTGGACGCGCTAGGCCGAGCTCGCTCGACTTTCGTTTCGCGTAACTATAGACCCCCGGCGGCAACGCCGGGGGTTTTTATTTTTGATTGTCCAATCTTGCCGCCAATAAAAAACCCCGGGAGCGATCCCGGGGTTTTTCGTTTATCGCTGGAGTCTCGGAAAGCGGTGCGTGTTCACTTCATCGGCGCAGCGCGCATGTACTCCACTTTTTCCTTCTTCATTTTCGCCACTTTCTTTTTAACCGGCTTTTTTTCCTCGGCGGCGGAAAGCTCCGTCGATGTCGCCTGGGCCGAATGCTGGGCCTCACAGGCGAAAGTAGAGACGGTGGCAGGCAGGAAAAGCAGCGTTGCGGCAACGGCGAGGATCGGAAGGCGCATGTCAGTCACCCATTCTTTGAGACGGAAAACCGGTAAGATGAAGTCTACGACGAATCCGGGCTGGAGCGCCACCGCATGATCCCGAAAAGTGGGAACCGGTTTTCGGATAAGATCATGCGGCACTTATCGAGGTATTTATGGTCATACTCAACCGTATTTACACCCGCACCGGCGACGACGGCACGACCTCGCTCGGCACCGGCGCCCGCCGCAAAAAATATGACTTGCGGGTAGAGGCCTACGGCACGGTCGATGAGGCCAATGCCGTGATCGGTCTGGTGCGCCTGCATACCGGCGGCGATAAGGCGCTGGATGGCGCGCTTGGCCGTATCCAGAACGATTTGTTCGACGTCGAGGCCGACCTCTGTCTGGCCGAAAAAGGCCCCGGCGGCGCCAAGCTGACTGTCACCGATGCACAGGTGGCATGGCTGGAGGCAGAAATTGACCGCCTCAATGCCGGACTGGAGCCGCTGCGGTCGTTCATCCTGCCCGGCGGCAGTCCAGCGTCGGCCTATTTGCATCTGGCCCGCACCGTTTGCCGGCGCGCCGAACGCATCATGGTCGAGCTCAAGGACCAACCCGGCGAAGAGGTTTCCGAGGCTTCACTCAAATATATCAATCGGCTGTCGGACTACCTTTTCGTCGCCGGCCGTTACGCCAATAACAAGGGCGCCGACGATGTGCTTTGGGCGCCGGGACAAAACCGATAGCGCTTGATGCATAGGTGCGCCGCAGCATAAAAGTTGACACGCCAGCGGCACGGCCTTTAGCTACCGCCCGCTCTGCCTAGGCCGGACTTTTGGATTGGGATTATGAAGATTTTAGTGCCCGTGAAACGGGTTGTCGATTTCAACGTCAAAATCCGCGTCAAACCGGACGGCTCCGGCGTCGAACTCGCAAACATCAAGATGTCGATGAATCCGTTCGACGAGATCGCGGTCGAAGAGGCGATCCGTCTCAAGGAAGCCGGCAAGGCAACCGAGATCGTGGCGGTATCGATTGGACCGGCGCAGGCATCGGAGACGATCCGTACCGCGCTCGCCATGGGCGCCGACCGAGGCATCCTGGTGAAGGCCGAAGGCGCGGTGGAGCCGCTGGCGGTGGCAAAGATTCTCAAGGCCATTGTCGAGGCGGAAAAGCCCGGCCTTGTAATTCTGGGCAAACAGGCCATCGACGACGACAGCAACCAGACCGGCCAGATGCTGGCGGCGTTGTTGGGATGGGGGCAGGGCACCTTCGCATCCAAGCAGGCGATTGAAGGCGACAGCGTCAGCGTCACCCGGGAAGTCGACGGCGGCTTGCAGACCGTGAAGCTGAAAATGCCCGCTGTCATCACCACCGACCTACGGCTCAACGAGCCGCGCTATGCCTCGTTGCCGAATATCATGAAGGCCAAGAAAAAGCCGATTGAGGAAAAATCGCCGGCCGATTACGGCGTGGACATCAAGCCGCGCCTGCAGGTGGTGAAAACGAGCGAGCCGCCGGGCCGAAAATCGGGCGCCAAAGTCGCGTCGGTCGCCGAATTGGTAGACAAGCTCAAGAACGAAGCGGGGATATTGTAATGACCACGCTTCTGATCGCCGAGCACGACAACAAGACACTCAAGGATGCGACCAACAAAACGCTCACCGCCGCCAAAACGCTGGGCGGCGACGTCCACATTCTGGTCGCCGGCAAGGATTGCAAAGCGGTTGCCGATGCTGCCGCCAAATTGGACGGCGTCAAGAAGGTGTTGCTGGCGGACGCGGCGCCTTACGAGCACGCGGTCGCGGAGCCGCTCGCCGCGCTGATCGTTTCGCTTGCCGGGCCTTACGATGCCATCGTTGCGCCGGCGACGACCAACGGCAAGAACGTCATGCCGCGCGTCGCCGCGCTGCTCGATGTCATGCAGATTTCCGAAATCACCAAGGTGATCGCGCCCGACACTTTCGAGCGGCCGATCTATGCCGGCAATGCGATCCAGACTGTGAAATCGACCGACGCCAAGAAGATCATCACCGTGCGCACGTCGACGTTCCAGGCGACCGGCGCCGGCGGCTCGGCAAGCGTGGAGAACGCGGCAGCTGCGTCGGATCCGGGCGTCTCGACATTTGTCGGCGAGGAATTGTCGAAATCCGATCGCCCCGAACTGACGTCCGCCAAAATTATTATTTCCGGCGGCCGCGCCATGCAGAGCCGCGAGAACTTCACAAAATATATCGAGCCGGTGGCCGACAAACTCGGCGCCGCGGTCGGCGCCTCGCGTGCGGCGGTCGATGCCGGTTATGCCCCAAACGATTGGCAGGTAGGGCAGACCGGCAAGGTGGTTGCGCCCGACCTTTACATTGCGGTCGGGATTTCCGGCGCGATACAGCATCTCGCCGGCATGAAGGATTCCAAAGTCATCGTGGCGATCAACAAGGATGAAGAGGCGCCAATTTTCCAGGTGGCGGACTATGGCCTGGTCGCCGACCTTTATCAGGCGTTGCCTGAGCTTGTCGTGGAACTTGGCAAAATCGGGCGCTGAGCCGAAACTGGCGTCATCGAGCGGTTCGTCGTAAAAGTGCTTCGCATCGATCGGAAAGAATCATGGCGGTTAACATTCAGAATGTCGGGGTCATCGGCGCCGGTCAGATGGGCAACGGCATCGCCCATGTCTGCGCGCTGGCGGGCTATTCGGTGATGTTGAACGACGTGTCGTCCGATCGCATCAAGGCGAGCATCGCGACCATCAACGGCAATATGGCCAAGCAGGTCGCCAAGAAGACGATCACTGAAGACGACCGCAAAAGCGCGCTCGCCCGCATCAAGCCGGCGGAAAAATACGAAGACATGTCGGCCTGCGACCTGGTGATCGAGACCGCGGCCGAGAAAGAAGACATCAAGCGCAAAATTTTCGCGGAGCTGTGCGCCTCGCTCAAGCCGCAAGCCATCGTCGCCACCAACACCTCGTCGATTTCAATCACGCGGCTGGCGTCGTCAACCGACCGACCCGAGCGCTTCATCGGCATTCATTTCATGAATCCGGTGCCGCTGATGGAACTGGTCGAGTTGATCCGCGGCATCGCCACCGATGACGCGACCTTCGAGACCTGCAAGGCGTTCATTACAAAGCTCGGACGGACCATCGCGGTTTCGGAAGATTTTCCGGCCTTTATCGTCAACCGCATTCTGCTGCCGATGATCAACGAAGCGATCTATACGCTCTACGAAGGCGTCGGCAATGTCGAAGCCATCGACACCGCGATGCAGCTTGGCGCTCATCACCCGATGGGGCCGCTGGAGCTGGCTGATTTCATCGGGCTCGATACCTGTCTTTCGGTCATGCAGGTGCTTCATGAAGGCCTGGCCGATTCAAAATACCGGCCATGCCCGTTGCTAGTGAAATATGTCGAGGCCGGCTGGCTCGGCCGCAAGACGCAGCGCGGCTTCTATGACTACCGCGGCGAGAAACCGGTACCGACGCGCTAATAGTCGCCCCGCGCTCGCGCCTACATCATCAATTCGACGAACAGGCCAATGATCACCGCGAAGCCGAGCGTGAAGACGACCGTGCGGATGTAGGGAATGGCCGCCCAATAGACGACAGCGTGCGCGAGCCGCAGCCAGAAGAAGGTCATCGCCAGCATCGCCGTCGTTGCATTGGCCTTGCCGGCCAGATGAATCAGAATCACCAAGACCGCGAAGGGCGCGAAGGTCTCGACGGCGTTGAGATAGACGCGGTCGGCACGCTTGCCCCAGAGCGGGACGGGTCGCGGCGTCGGGTCGAGATAATTCGGCGGGGTGAGAAATCCATTCGCCATCACCTGCGAGACGACATAGGGAATCCACAGTCCCGCGGTCAGCATCGCCGTAAGCGCCAGATATTTTAGGTCAGTCGACATTTGTTTTGCCCCAAGGGTTGGTTTCAATCTTGATGACGTGCCGGTCTCATTTGGCGGGAGGACTTGGCGTGATCCAGCCGACGCCCGCGCCGCCCGGTTCGGTCAGAATTGCGATACGGCCGACGCCGGGAATGTCGAAAATCGGACGCATCAGCTTGGCGCCGGCGGCGGTGGCTTTCGTCACGCGGGCGTCGACATCGTCGACCGCGATATAGGACAACCAATGTTCCGGGACGCCATCCCATTGCGGTCCGCTGATTGGAAACAGACCGCCGACAGCCTTGTCGCCCATCTTGGCGATCCAATAGGTGCCGTCGGGCATCGGCATGCCCTCGAAAGTCCAGCCGAGGGTGCAGCCGTAGAACTTTTTCGCTTTCTCGGCGTCGCGGGTTACCAACTCGTTCCAGTAGAAATTGCCGTGTTCGCTGGATGACTGAGCCATCAAAACCTCCTGTACAAATGCTGTAATCGTTACGCGAGGTATTTTTCGAGCTTGTCGAGGGCGGCGGTCCAGCCTTGGTTGTGGCGGTCGCGCGCCGCTTCGTCGAAGAACTGCTCATGCGTCAGGGTGAGCAGCGTGCCGTCGCCATCGGGCTTAAATTCGACAGCGACCAGTGACTTGCGGTCCGGCGTGCCGCGCCAGGCCCAATCGTAGACCACGCGTTGATTGATGGTCGCCTCTTTCACCACGCCGGAAACATGAAACTCCTCGCCGGACGGCGCGGTGGCGAGGATCATGAAGCGTCCCCCGGCGCGCGTTTCGAATATGGCCTCATTCACCTTGCTGCCGGGCGGACCGAACCAGCCGGCTATTTTTTTCGGGTCGGTCCACGCGGCGAAGACTTTCGCCGGCGCGGCCTTAAAGTGACGTTTGATCGTGAGGCTTGGTTTCGTTGTGACGGCGGACATGTATCTTCCTCCAGGAATGCAGCGAGTTGATCGAGTTTTTCGGTCCAGAAGCGCTGGTAACGGTTGAGCCATTCGTTGGCGCGTTCCATCGGCTCGGCGCGCAGCCGGCAGGCGACGATGCGCCCGGTCTTGGCGCGCGCCACGAGGCCCGCGTCCGACAGTACGTCGAGATGTTTCATGACCGCCGGCAGCGACATCTTGAAGGGCTTGGCCAGTTCGCTGACCGAAACATTGTCGCTCTCGCTCAGGCGCGACAGCAACGCACGCCGCGTCGGATCGGCGAGGGCTGCAAAAGTGCGGTCGAGCGTGGCAGACAAATAGTAAACCATATAGTTAAGTATAAGGGCGTGGCGATCGGAGTCAAGCGCCGCGCCTGACGGGCAGCTCACTATTTTGCGAGGGCCGCCTGTATCAGCTTGATGCCGTCTTCGCTTGCCCATTCGGCCGGTCCGGCAATGGTGCCGATCTCGCAGCCATTCGGATCGATCAAGATTGTGGTCGGCATGCCGAAAGCGCGTCCAATCGCCTTGAGGTCCTGAAACGTCTTGGCCGCCGGATCGGCGTAATAGGCGAGCTTGGCAATGCCGACTTCCTTGAGCCACGCTTTGGGCTTTTCCGGATCGCGGGTATCGATATTGATCGTGACCACTTCAAAGTTGGAGCCGCCGAGGCGCTGCTCTACCGCATCGAGCGCCGGCATTTCCTTGCGGCAGGGTACGCACCAGGTGGCCCACAGGTTGAGCAGCACCGTGCGGCCACGCCAATTCTCCAGGGTGAGCGGTTTGCCGGCGGCGTCCTGGAAGGCGAGGTCCGGGAGCTTCAAGGGGCTCTTGGCAACGTTAACGGCGGCCACCTCGCCGCGTGCGAAAGGGGCCAGTTTACGGGCCAATTCGACCGCGGGACGGCATGTCGTATCGCCGCCCACATTGCGAGTCAGGGTGGCAATCCCGTATACCCCCGCCAGACCGACGGCCAAGCCGGCCACGCTCGCCATTACCAAGGCGATGCGCTTTCCGGGGAAGCGGGTCGTTAGACGTTCGGACATGATCGGCGAGACCTTGGTGCTAACATGAGCAACAAAATGTGGGGCGGGCGTTTTACGTCTGGTCCCGGTGCTATCATGGAGGAAATCAACGCCTCCATCGATTTCGACCGGCATCTGTACCGCCAGGATATCGCCGCGTCCAAGGCCCATTCCGACATGCTGGCCAAGCAAGGCATCATTACGGCCGACGATGCGAAAAAGATCGCCCAAGGTCTAGACACGATCCTGTCAGAATTCGAGGCCGGCAAGTTCGTCTTCAAGCGGGCGCTGGAAGACATCCACATGAATGTGGAAGGCCGGCTTTCCGAGTTGATCGGGGACGCCGCCGGACGGCTGCACACCGCGCGTTCGCGCAACGACCAGGTGGCGACCGATTACCGGCTCTGGATGCGCGACACCATCGACGCGCTGGATGGAGCGCTCGCTGCCTTCCAGCGCGCGTTGTGCGACAAGGCGCTTGAACACGCCGGCACAGTGATGCCGGGCCTCACCCATATGCAGACCGCGCAGCCGGTGACCTTCGGTCATCATCTGCTGGCTTACGTCGAAATGGCGGCGCGCGACCGTGGCCGCTTTGCCGACGCCCGCAAGCGGCTCAATGAATCGCCGCTCGGCTCGTCGGCGCTGGCCGGCACATCCTTCGATCTCGATCGCGGCATGACGGCGAAAGCACTTGGCTTCGACCGGCCCGCGGCCAATTCGCTCGACGCCGTGTCCGACCGCGACTTCGTCATGGAAACTTTGGCCGCGGCCTCGATCGCGTCCGTGCATCTGTCGCGGCTTGCCGAGGAAATCGTGATCTGGACGTCGCCACTGACGAACCAGGTCAAGCTGTCGGATAAATTCACCACCGGCTCCTCGATCATGCCGCAGAAGCGCAACCCGGATGCCGCCGAACTGGTGCGCGCGAAAACCGGACGCATTGTCGGCGCGCTGACGGCGTTGCTCATTGTCATGAAGGGTCTGCCGCTCGCCTATGCCAAGGATATGCAAGAGGACAAGGAAGGCGCGATGGACGCGCTCGCCGCGCTGGCGCTGTCGATTGCGGCAATGGCCGGTATGGTGAGCGACCTTGAGCCCGACGCCGCGCGCATGAAGAAGGCCGCGGGTGAAGGATACGCTACGGCCACCGATCTCGCCGACTGGCTGGTGCGGATGCTGAAGATTCCGTTCCGCGACGCGCACCACATCACCGGCCGGATCGTTGCCAAGGCATCGGAAGAAGGTTCGCCGCTGCACAGGCTGCCGCTTGCCGCCATGCAGGCGATTGAGCCGCGAATCAAAGAGGACGTGTTTACCGTTCTCTCGGTAGACCGCTCGGTGAGAAGCAGAACCAGCTTCGGCGGCACTGCGCCCAAAAACGTGCGTTCGCAGGCGAAGAAATGGCTGCGAAAGCTCGAAAAAGAGAAGCCCTGACTTCGCCTTGCTTGCCTGATTTGCTATGGTGTCTTTCACTCAAGGAGCGATTTTCTTGAACCGTTTTCGCGATCGTACGTTTCTCCGGCTGGCGCTGATCGGCGTCGCTGTCGCGTCGCTCGGCTTGGCCGCGTGCGGCCGCAAGGGTCCGCTCGATCTGCCGCCCGGCGCCTCTTATGCCGGCGAGCCGCAAGCTAACGCTCCGGCCGGAACTTCGAGTCCAATAATTACGCCAATCGGCGGCCAGGCCAAAGACGACAACACGGGCGTCGGTCCCGACGGCAAGCCGCAGGCGCCGAGAGGCCCGAATAAACGTATCCCTCTCGACGCAATTCTGGATTGAGCGTTTCATGCACCACTTTGCTTATCGCAATGGCGTGCTGCACGCCGAGGCGGTGAACCTCGATACGCTCGCGGCAAGCGTCGGGACACCGTTCTATTGCTATTCAACGGCCACGCTGGAGCGGCACTACAACGTGTTCGCCGACGCCTTCGCCGACGTGCGCGCGCTCGTCTGCTACGCCATGAAGGCAAATTCCAACCAAGCCGTGATCAAGACGCTCGCTAAGCTTGGCGCCGGCGCCGATGTGGTGTCCGAAGGCGAGCTTAAGCGCGCGCGGGCCGCCGGCATCCCCGCCGACAAGATCATGTTCTCAGGTCTCGGCAAGACCGCGCGCGAACTGGCGCTGGCGGTCGACGAGAAAATTCTCTGCGTCAATGTGGAGTCTGAACCTGAGCTCGTTTTGCTCTCATCGACCGCCGCATCGAAGGGACAGACGGCCGCGATCTCGGTGCGCGTCAATCCCGACATCGACGCCAAGACCCATCACAAGATTTCCACCGGCAAGGCCGAAGATAAATTCGGCATTCCGATCAGCCGGGCGCGCGACGTCTATGCACGCGCCGCTAAGTTGCCTGGTATCAAGGTCGCCGGCGTCGACATGCATATCGGCAGCCAGATCACGGACCTTGATCCGTTCGGCGACGCTTTCACGCTGCTGGCCGATTTCGTGCGCACGCTGCGCTCCGATGGGCACACGATTTCCCATGTCGATCTCGGTGGTGGTTTGGGTATTCCATACCGCAACGACAATGAGCCGCCGCCTTTGCCGGACGCTTATGCGGCCGTCGTCAAGCGTGCCACGCGTGATCTCGATTGCCGGCTGATCTTCGAGCCTGGTCGGCTGATCGTGGGTAATGCCGGGATTCTGGTAACACGCGTTTTGTTCGTGAAGCACGGCGAGGCGAAGAACTTTGTCGTCGTCGATGCGGCGATGAATGATCTGATCCGCCCGACTTTGTACGACGCCTACCACGAGATCTGGCCGGTGCGGGAAAGCAATCCATCCGCCAAGCGGATTCGCGCCGATCTAGTTGGGCCGGTCTGCGAGAGCGGCGATTTTCTCGGCCTGGACCGCGATCTGGCGGAACCCGCCGATGGCGCGCTGCTCGCCGTCATGACGGCAGGCGCCTATGGGGCGGTGCAGTCCGGTACCTACAACACGCGGGCTTTGGTGCCGGAAGTGCTTGTGAATGACGCGCAATGGGCGGTTGTGCGCCCACGCCTTGAAGTTGACCAACTCATTGCGCTCGATCGCCTTCCGGATTGGCTTTAAGGCTGCAAAAACGCGCTCATGGCCCGGGAATTGCCTGCGTGTTAGCCTGTGACCCAACAGATTCTCCTGAGCGCTAAGCGGCGGAGCGGCTTTTGGACGGTTTGAACGAACAGCCTGACGACCGGAAATTGCCGGCCCGCGCTCAGCTCGCGCGGGCGCTTCAGCGCGCGCGTGGCAGCCTGTTGTGGGAACGGCTCTGGCCGGCTCTTGCCACGCTGGCCACGGTGGCTGGGGTATTCCTCGCGCTGTCCTGGGCCGGATTGTGGATCGTGCTGCCGCCCCTCGGACGCGCGATCGGCCTCATCATCTTCTTCATCATCAGCGCCGCCGCCGCTGTGCCGCTGCTGATGCTTCGGTTGCCGAATGAAAATGACGGCTTGCGCCGTCTCGATCGCAACAGCGGCGAGACCCATCGGCCCGCCACAAGCATCGCCGATGAAATTGCCGCCAACAGCCAAGACCCTGTCGCGCGCGCGCTGTGGCGCGCACATGTCGAACGCGCGCTGATTTCGGCGCGCCAGCTCAAGGCCGGCTGGCCGCAGCCGAAGTTATCCTTGCGCGATCCGCTCGCGTTGCGGGCGCTGGCGCTTATTCTGGTCGTCGCGAGTTTCTTTGCCGCCAGCGGCGAGCGCACAAGACGCATCATCGCCGCCTTCGATTGGCAGGGCGTAGTGGCCCCGGCTAATTTCCGCATCGACGCCTGGGTTACGCCGCCGGTCTATACCGGCCGGCCGCCGGTCATGTTGCCGGGCCTGCGTCCTGGCGAAACCGTGCAAGCGACGGCGCCGGTATCGGTGCCGGCCGGCAGCCAACTCGTAATCCGCTCGACGGGCAATGTGCGTTTTGAAATTGTGCGTAAGGGCGCCATCGAGGACGCTTCGGTCGAGACCCGCGCGGCGTTGCCAGCCGGTGCCGATGAGCGCCGCCTTGTGATCAAAGGCGACGGCTCGGCCGCCGTGAGTGGCGTTCTTAGTACCGACCTCACCTGGAAATTCACCGCAATCCCCGACCGCGCGCCGACCATCGAGTTGACCAAGGACCCGGAGCGCCAAGCGCGCGGCGCGCTGCGGCTCGATTATAAAATGGACGACGACTATGGGGTGGTCGAAGCACAAGCTATTTTCACACTCAAGGATAGCGCGCCGGCGGACAAGCCGCGGCGTCCGTTGTTTAGCGCGCCCGATTTCGCGCTGACTTTGCCGCAGGCGCGCACCCGCAGCGGCGTGGCGCAGAGTACGCGCGACTTGACCGAGCACGCCTGGGCCGGCGCTGAAGTCATCATGAAGCTGGTGGCGCGGGATGAAGGCGGTAACGAAGGCCGCAGCGAACCTAGCGAACTCACGCTGCCGCAACGCATCTTCGTCAAGCCGATCGCGCGTGCGCTGATTGAACAACGCCGCATCCTGGCGCTCGATGCCGAAACGCGGCCGGTGGTCTTAACGGCGCTTGATGCGCTGACGATTGCGCCCGATCGCTTTACGCCCGAGGCCGGTGTCTACCTTGGCCTGCGTTCGATCTACCACGATCTTAGCCATGCCAAGACCGACGACGCGTTGCGCGATGTGGTGGCGCGGCTTTGGGAAATGGCATTGCAGCTCGAGGACGGCAATGTCTCACAAGCCGAGCAGGCCTTGCGGCAAGCCCAGGATGCTTTGCGCCAGGCGCTCGAACGCGGCGCCAGCGACGAAGAGATCAAGAAGCTGATGGAACAGCTGCGCGCCGCGATGGACAAGTTCATGCAGGCGTTGGCCGAGGAGATGCGCAAGAATCCGCAGCAACTTGCGCGCCCGCTCGACAAGAATACCCGCATGCTCAGCCAGCAGGATCTCAAGAGCATGCTCGACCGGCTGGAAGCGCTTGCCCGCTCCGGCAACAAGGATGCTGCGCGCCAGTTGCTGGATCAAATGCAGTCGATGCTCGAGAACCTGCAGATGGCGCGCCCGGGCGCCCAAGGCGACGATGGTGACGACGATATGATGTCGTCGCTCGACGAATTGGGCGACATGATCCGCAAACAGCAGCAATTGCGCGACAAGACGTTCCAGCAGGGTCAGGACCAGAAGCGCGACCGCCAGCGCGGCAAGGGCGACCAGCAACTCGGCGACCTGCGGCAGGATCAACAGGCTTTGAAAGACCGGCTCAACAAGCTGCTGGAGCAACTGCGCCAGCGTGGTCTTGGCAATCCCGGCCAGGATCAGAAGGGCCAGGGAGAAAAAGGCAAAGGCGAAAACGGTGTGGGCCAGCTCGGCGAAGCCGGCGATGCCATGGGCGAGGCGGAAGGCGCGCTCGGCGAGGGCGATGCGGACGGCGCGGTCGACGGCCAGGGCCGCGCGCTGGAAGCCATGCGCAAAGGCGCGCAAGGGCTGGCGCAACAGATGCAGCAAAGCGGCATGGGTCCGGGCCCTGGCCAGCCCGGCCGCAATGGCCGCGCTCGCGCCGAACAGAACACCGATCCGCTCGGCCGGCCGTTGCGTGGCCGCGACTACGGCGACGATGTCACGGTCAAAGTGCCAGGCGAGATCGATGCGCAACGGGCGCGGCGCATTCTGGAAGAACTGCGCAAGCGCTTCGGCGAAAGCTCTCGCCCGCAAATCGAGTTGGATTATATCGAGCGGCTATTGAAGGACTTCTGATTTCCCCGCCGCGTGTTGCGGCAGCCCGCTAGTGTCTGTCAACCAGCGCTTCGCGCACCGCACCCTGGATCTGCTCGACCGAGAATGGTTTGCCGATGATATCGTGCACCAGCGCGTCCAGTCCGTGCGCGCGCTCGCGCTGATCGGCGTAGCCTGTCATCAACATGATGGCGACATCGGGATGATCGCGCCCGGCGGCGAGCGCGAGTGCGATGCCGTCCATCCCGGGCATCTTCACGTCCGTCAATAAGAGGTCGAACTCGCCCTTGCCCCGGCGCAACGCCTTGAGCGCGGCGGCGCCGTCCTCTGCCGCCACGAGATCGTGGCCGTCATCGCTGAGCGCGCGCACGACCTGGCAGCGAAGGTCTTCGTTGTCCTCGGCGATCAGGATTTTTGCCATTGGTTCACTTCGCTCCTGCGACTGAGTCTTGGGAGTTGAAGAAACG
>JAYTFS010000450.1:0-3612 GCA_043734185.1 Pseudolabrys sp.
ATTTCGCCCGCCGGCTCGATCAAGATCGATTCCCCGGCCGGAAAATATCTGGTGGCAAACAAGGTAAAACCGGCTGACTTCAATCAGTACGGCACGCGGCGCGGCAATCACGAAGTGATGATGCGCGGCACCTTCGCCAATATCCGCATCAAGAACCAAATGGTTCCGGGCGTCGAAGGCGGCGTCACCATTCACTACCCGTCGAAACAGCGCATGGCGATCTACGACGCCGCCATGAAATACATGGCCGATCATGTCCCGCTGGTAGTGTTCGCCGGCAAGGAATACGGCAGCGGTTCATCGCGCGACTGGGCGGCCAAGGGTTCGGTGCTGCTCGGCGTCCGCGCGGTGATATGCCAATCGTTCGAGCGCATCCATCGCTCCAATTTGGTTGGCATGGGCGTCATGCCGCTGGTTTTCGAAGAAGGCACGTCTTGGCAAACGCTAGGATTGAAGGGCGACGAACAGGTCACGATCAGAGGCCTGCATGGCGAGATCAAGCCCGGCCAGAAGCTCATCGCCGAGATCGTATCCGGTAACGGAACCTTGAAGCGCGTTCCGTTGATCTGCCGCATCGATACCGTTGATGAGCTCGACTATTTCAGGAACGGCGGAATTCTGCAGTACGTTCTGCGCCAATTGGCAGGCTAATCGTCAGTTCGGGCCCACCGCGCCCACGGCAGCGTAACGCCGCTCACCGCGAAGTGAGTGGCGGGTGATCGATGAGGCGTTTACGAACCAGTCTCGCGAGGGATGGGGAACGCGAGGTCTGGCATGAACTATCGCCACATCACTTTTGCGGCCGTACTTCTCTGTAGCGCGCCGGCTTTGGCCGGCGAGCCCCGCGCCGTCATCGAACTGTTCACCAGCCAGGGCTGTTCGTCGTGCCCGGCAGCCGACAAGGTGCTTGGCGAATTGGCGCAGGACCCGTCGCTGATAACGATGAGTTTGGCGGTCGACTATTGGGATTATTTGGGCTGGAAAGATACCTTGGCCTTGCATGGCCATACCGAACGCGAACGCGCTTATGCCAATGCGCGCGGCGATCGCGAAGTTTATACGCCGCAGGTCGTGGTCAACGGCGTCGTGCATGTGCTTGGCAGCGACAAAGCGGCCATCGAAAAAGCCATCGCGCAGACAAGCGCATCTTCCGCGCCGTTGCGATTACCGGTCAAGATCATTGTCGCGGACGGAAAAATTACGGTCGATGTGCCAGCCGGCAAAACCGGTCAATTGGACGAAAATCAGAGCGCTGAAGTCTGGCTCTGCCCTATCACCAGCAAGACGCCGGTTGCGATCGGCCGCGGTGAAAATAGTGGCCGCACGCTGACCTACATCAATGCGGTTCGTGGGTGGGTGAAGCTCGGCGATTGGAACGGCAAGGCAGCAAGCTTCAGCGTGCCGGTGGCCGAACTTCCCAATGCGCAATATGCCCTGCGCGACGTCGACCAGCTTGCGGTGATCGTGCAAAGCGGCGACCGCGCCAAACCCGGCCCGATGCTGGGCGCTGCTACCGCGAGCTTGCGGTAATTCTCCGAATTCTATCGGGCACAAAAAAATCGGGCCGGCATTGAGCCGGCCCGAAGGATTAGGGGATTGAATCGTACGCGTAATCAACTGGACGCTACAAAACTCAACTGGCCCGGTCGATTGCACCCCGGGGGGCTGGGGGGCTGAGGAATCCGGGATACGAACCGGACCGGGCCTTGAGGCAACGATGCCAATATCCGCACCCACCATGACCGGCGATTGACGGAAATAGGGCGTTATTGTGGGAGGTATTGACGACTTCGTGATCGCCCCAAGGGCGGATTTGCCCGTTTCCCGCCCATTCTTCAGTCACAGGAAGGCCTTGCGGTCGTCCCCCCGCGGCGCGATCATTGGCTCCGGAAAAGGAGGCGCCGCATGACCGTTGGTTCCGGCGATATCGATCCAAGCCAGCCTTTTGGGGGCGGCTCCCCGGCGCGAACCCCAACCGCCTCCCAGCACGTCACGTTTAATCGCCGCGAGCTCAATCGCATTCTCGATCTTTATGGCCGCAAGGTTGCCGCCGGTGAATGGCGCGATTACGCCATCGATTTTCTGAAAGACCGCGCTGTGTTTTCGGTATTCCGCCGCACGTCCGAAGTGCCGCTCTATCGCATCGAAAAAAATCCGAAACTCGGGCGCCGCCAGGGCGCCTATAGCGTGATTTCGGCGACCGGCCTGATCGTGCGCCGCGGTCATGAACTCGATCGCGTGTTGCGGTCGATCGACGTGTCGCTGTCTCTGGTGGTGAATTAGGGCTTGGTGCTCGCGCCGCCGCCAAGCTCGCGCTGCATCAGCACGCTGTCGAGCCAGCGGCCGTGCTTGAATCCGACATGCTCAAGAATCCCAACATGGCGAAAGCCCAAAGCTTCGTGCAGGCTGATCGACGCCGCCTGTTTGGTTGAATCCCCGATCACCGCGATCATCTGCCGGTAGCCGCGCGCCGCGCAGGCCTCGATCAATGCCGCCAGCAGCGCGCGACCGATGCCACGGCGCTGCGTGTCAGGTGCGATGTAGACGGAATTCTCGACTGTGTGCCGGTAGGCCGGCCGCAGGCGATAGGGCCCGGCATAGGCGTAGCCCATGAGCACGCCATCTTTCTCCGCCACGATGTATGGAAAACCCTTGCCGACAAGATCGGCCATCCGCCGCGCCATTTCGGCTTGGTCCGGCGGCGTTAATTCAAACGACGCCGTGCCGTGCTCGACCGCCGGCGCGTAGATGCGGGTGATGGCCGCGATATCGGAGGTTTTGGCGGGTCGGATGGCGAACGTCATGTGTCGAGGCTACCAAAAACAAAACGCCCCGGCCTATAGCCGGGGCGTTGTCATTATCGTTTTCGCGTTCCGTTAGCGGCGGTCGCCCATAAAGCGCAGCATGAACAGGAACAGGTTGATGAAGTCGAGATAGAGCGTGAGCGCGCCCATCACCGACTTGCGGCCAGAGACTGTGCCGTCATCGTTGGCGTCATACATCTCCTTGATCTTCTGGGTATCCCAGGCGGTGAGGCCTGCGAAGATCAGGACACCGATGGCCGAGATCGCGAAGTCGAGTACAGGGCTCTGAAGCCACAACTGTACAAGCATCGCAATAATCAACCCGAACAGACCCATCACGAGGAACGATCCAATCGGCGAGAGATCGCGCTGCGTGGTGTAGCCGTACAGGCTCAACGCGCCGAACGACGCCGCCGAGATGAAGAACGTTCGGGCAATTGACCCATGTGTATAGGTCAGAAACACCGACGACAGCATCAGTCCGAGGAGGCCGGCGTAGAGCATGAACAGCACGAAGGCCGTGCTCGCCTGCAGCCTGTCAATGCGAAAACTCAGGAAGAAAACGATACCGAGCGTGCCGAGAAACAGCGCGATCATAACCGGCCCGCCATAGATCGTCTGTCCGAACGGCGTGAGAGTCAGTCGGCCTCCGGTATCAGCGACGACTGCCTGAGTGAAAGTGAGCCACGAGACAACGCCGGTCAGAGCGACGCCGGCGGCCATATAATTGTAGATGCGGATCATGTAGGCGCGCAGGCCCACATCGATCGCGGAGGCACTCGCGGGGCTAAAGCCGCGGGCAGCTACG
>JAYTFS010000451.1:0-7155 GCA_043734185.1 Pseudolabrys sp.
GCTCATCGACTCCTGGCCGCCGGCCACGACGATCTCGCTGTCGCCGGTGAGGATGGCCTGATAGCCGAGCGCGACCGCGCGCAAACCCGAACCGCATAGCTGGTTTACGCCCCAGGCAGGGCTCTCGACCGGAATGCCGGCCGCGATCGATGCCTGCCGCGCCGGGTTCTGGCCCTGACCGGCGGTCAGGATCTGACCCATGATCACTTCCGAAACGCGGCTACCTTCGACACCCGCCCGTTTCAGGGCTTCGGTAATGGCAGCCTTGCCGAGCTCATGGGCCGGCAGGTTTGCGAACGCCCCGTTGAATGAACCGACCGGCGTGCGGGCGGCGCTTACGATGACGATGTCGTCTTTCATCCGAAACTCCTATGGGCAGGCGATTGCCGTGCAAGGTTCGCTAAATGGGGCTGCCTTTATGGCACTGCCGCATCCTCAGGCCTGCCGGGCAACCCTGTCAATGACCGGGACCGTGAAGATATGCGTGAGAATTGGGCGCTTTCCGGCCTTTCCGCAAGAGATGCCGCAGTGCGCCGCACCTCTGCCGCGCCGCCACAAAACGGTGGCAGGAGGCCAGCGATTGCGGCTATGCTTGAGCTCTAGGCAGGGGATAGTTGATTAAAATGGCTGAAGAAAAAGAGCCGATTACAATTAAGAAGTACGCCAACCGGCGGCTCTACAATACCGGGACCAGCACTTACGTCACGCTGGAGGACCTCGCCACCATGCTGAAGGAAGGCGAGAACTTTGTCGTGTTCGACGCCAAGACCAGCGAAGACATCACGCGCTCGGTGATGGCGCAGATCATCTTCGAACAGGAAAACAAGGAAGGCCAAAGCCTGCTGCCGATCGCCTTCCTGCGTCAGCTCATCCGCTTTTACGGCAACAGCATGCAGATGATGGTGCCGAGCTTCCTCGAGCAGTCGATGCAGTCGCTCACCAGCCAGCAGGGCAAATTCCGCGAACAGATCACGCAAGCCTTCGGCGCCGGCGGTTTCGGCACGATCGAGGAGCAAGTGCGGCGGAACATGGAGATGTTCGAGAAGACTTTCGCCATGTTTGCGCCCTTCGCCCAGGGTCAGGCCAAGGCCGGAGACAAGCCGGCTGCAGGCGGCGGCGAAATGGACGAGCTCAAGCAACAGCTCGACGACATGCAGAAGAAGCTCGACAAGCTCGGCGGCAATAAAGAATAGTTTCGAGCTACGCCGTAACGGCGCGATTTTTTCCGGCCGTCCACGGCCGTTCGGGCGTGGCGAGCCCAATCAAGGCGCCTTGCAGATAATCGCAATGCATTCCGGCCAGTAGCTGGGCTGCGGCTTCGTCCTGCACCCACTCGGCGACGGTCTTGAGGCCGAGCCGGCGCGACAGATCGATCATGGTGTGCACGAAAGCGCGGTCGTCGCTCGACTTCATGATGTTCTGCACAAATGCGCCGTCGATCTTGATGATGTCGACGCCGAGCTTGCGCAGATTACGGAACGAGGTGTGGCCGGCACCGAAATCGTCGATGGCTATGCGGCAGCCGAGATCCTTCACTCGCGTGACGAAACCGCGCATGTCGTCGACGTCCTGGATCGCCGCGGTTTCGGTGATTTCAATGATGAGCCGTCCGCCCACGGAATTGGCGCGCAACAGCGCGCCGAGGCCCGCCCACCAATCCGGATCGATCGCGGAGGCCGGTGAGACGTTGACGCTGGCGGTGAGCGCAGGCTCGGCGGCGAGTTCCGCCACCACCAATTCCAGCACGCGGTAATCCAGCATCCGCACCAGGCCGAGCCGCTCCGCCACCGGAATAATCTCATTGGCGTGGCAAGCCGTGTCATCGCTGCGGTTCACGCGCATCAGGCATTCATAGAACGTGACCTTGCGGCTCTGTGCTTCAACCACCGGCTCAAAGCCCAGCACAATGCGCCGCTCGTTGAGCGCGGCGACGATGTCGTCACTGGCACGTATGGTCTCCCGGCGCTGCGCATCGCGCTCCAGGTTCGGGCGGTAGGCGACGAACGAGCCGTGGCGTTTCTTGCGCGCGGTCTGCAGCGCGTCCTGGGCTCGGCTTATGATTTCCTTCAGCGTGCGTGCATGGCGCGGCGCGGTCACGCCGCCGATCGTCACCGTCACGGCGACCGAGCCGGAGGAAGTCGTCAGCGTCTCGTCGCGCACGCCGGCCAGCAGGCGCTCGGCGGCAATCGTCAACTCGTCGGGCGTGCAGCTCGTCAGCACCACGCCGAATTTGTTGCCGGAGAACCGCCCGAAATGATCCTTGCTGCGCAGGCGCGCGCGTATGCGCTTGGCGACCTGCGCGATGATTTCCTCGGTCGTGTCGAAGCCGTAGGATTCGTTCAGCCGTCCAAGATGGTCGATGGCGACCAGCAGGAATCCGCACGAACTGCGGAATTTCACGGCTTCCTCGAACGTGGCGCCGAGCACTTCGGTCAGCGAAGCGCGATTCAACTCGCCGGTCAGCGGATCAAAATTCGCGCGCTGCACGAGATCGCGATCGCGCGCGTGGCGGGCATCGATTGCGCGCACGATGCCGTGCGCCCGCAGCGGCTTGCCATCCGGGCCGGCGAACCAGCGGCCGGTGTCTTCCAGCCAGATTTTCTTGTCAGCGCGCTTGAGCGCGTATTGGAGCTGATAAGGAACGCCGTCGCCGGCGTCTCGCGCATTGGCCTGCTGGACCGCGTCGATGCGGGTTTGGCCGTCTTCGGCTTCGATGTGCTGGGCGTAGTTCTTGCCGGTTCCGATGTCGCTGACGCCCAACACTGCGGCGGCGTTGGCGCTCCAGGTCAAAGCGTCGGTGTCGATCCGCCATTCATAGGCAACGTCGCCGATGGAGGCGAGAATGGCAGAGGCATTCGGTGCGCCGGTCGGTTGATCAAAACGGGTCACGCTCGCCCCTTTTTGGAACGCCACGCCGCGCCGGGCGTTGCCTTGGGAATGGATGTAGCGCCGAAACTACGGCCAAACCTTAAAAAATTAGAGAAAACGGCGGATTGCGCGGCGCTAAGAGCGGTTTCGGCCACGGCACGGCCCTTGCCAATCAAAGGGTGGACAGGAGCATCTTGTCCCAAATTGAGACAGGCAGTGAGTATGCGAGTCGAAGCAGCCAAACAAGCGACCTCAGGACACACCGGCGCAACGCCGCGCGACGCGACGCTGGCACCGCTGGATTCGGAAACCTCAAGCCGGGCGTTGGTTGTTACGGCTCCCGCGCCCGTGCCAAGCCCGGTAGCCGCGTATCGCCAGGCGGCGTTTCTTGCGCATCTCATTGCCGTGAAAGACCAGCATCCGCAGACCTGCGAGCGCCGCCGCGTCGAACCAGCTGACGCCATCGCCGCCTATCGCAACGTCGCGGCGATGACCGGACACTAATATCCGATAGCGCAGCCGTCTTTGCGCGGCTCTGAGCCCGCAATCAGCACGCCGCGATCCCAGTCGATCTTGATGGCCTGCCCGCCGCCCCACGGCGAGCTCGCCATGACGATTTTGTGGCCCCTGGCACGTAAGCCTTCGAGCGTCGCTGGGGCGATGCCGCGTTCTGGTTCGATGCTTTCGCCTTCAAAGAAAATGCGCGGCGCATCGATCGCCTGCTGCACGTCCATGCCGTAATCGACCATGTTGAGCACGACCTGCGTGTGGCCCATGGGCTGGAAGTGCGAGCCCATGACGCCGAACGACATCTCGCAGCGGCCATTACGCATCGCCAGCGCCGGGATGATGGTGTGCATCGGCCGCTTGTTGGCGCCGAACGTGTTCGGATGCTCCGGATCGACCACGAAACAGGCGCCGCGGTTGGTCAGCATGATGCCGGTTTTATCGGTGCAGATGCCCACGCCGAAGTTCGAATAAAGCGAGTTGATGAACGAGACCGCCATGCGGTCGCGGTCGACGACCGTGAGATAGACCGTGTCGTTGTCGGGCGTCGGCGCCGACGGCAACGTGGAGACACGCGTGCGATCTATTTTACCGGCGAGCTTTTTCGCAAACCCCTTGTCGAGCAGCGCCGGCACGCCGACGCGCATATGGGCCGGATCGGCGATATGCGTGTCGCGCACGGCATAGGCCATGCGGGCCGCTTCCAGCATGATGTGGAAACGGTCGGGACCGAACGGATCGAGCGCCGCCATGTCGAAATTTTCCAAGATGTTGAGCAGCACCAGCGCGGTGAGGCCCTGCCCGTTCGGCGGCAGTTCGAGAATGTCGAGGTCGCGGTAATTGGTCGAGATTGGCGTGACGACCTCACCGCGATGGCTGGCAAAGTCTTCCTCGGTCTGAAATGAGCCGCCCGCGCGAAGCGTTTTCACCATGTCCTGCGCGATTTCGCCTTCATAGAAAGCCTTGGCGCCTTTTTGCGCGATCGCTTTCATGGTTGCCGCCAGCGCCGGGAATTTGACAACATCGCCTTCCAAAGGCGCGCGGCCGTTGAACAGGAAATGCTTTGTCGCGCCGGGATCGGCGGCGAGTTTGGGCTGCTGCTTGGCCCAGGCGTCGGCGATGCGCGCGGCAACCGGGAAGCCGTGCTCGGCAAAGCGGATGGCGGGCGCAAGCGCGCGGTCGAGGCCGAAGCGGCCATGGGCTTTGAGAATTTCGCTCCAGGCTTCGATCGCGCCCGGCACCGTCACCGCGTGCACCGAACCCATGCCGACTACCGTGATGCCCTGCTTGAGCAGCGCTTCGGTCGACGCCGCGGCGCCGGCGCGGCCGCAACCGTTGTAGCCCCACACCGGCTTGCCCGGCTGCGAGATCATGCAGAAGCAATCGCCGCCGATGCCGGTGCTCTGGGGCTCGACGACGCCGAGCACCGCGGTCGCCGCAACCGCGGCGTCGACCGCATTACCGCCGGCTCTCAGCGTGTCGATGGCCGTGAGGGTCGCGAGCGGGTGCGAGGTTGCCGCCATGCCTTCGCTGGTAATCACGGGCGAGCGGCCGGGGAGCTGAAAATCGCGACTCATAATGTGATGTTTCTTGGGAACGTCAGGACGAAATATGCGGCATGCCTTCGACCGTAAGGTCGCGCTGCGCTGTACGCAGTGTCACGGCAAATCCGCCAAGCACGTCGACGAAGCTGATGACAAGCAAGAGGAAAAAGATCGCGCTGGCGGCCTGCTTCACCAGCAGAAACTCGACCAGCATGACGAGGAACAGGACGAGCGACAGCCCGTGATCTACAACGGTGCGGATGCCGATGCGCGTCGATTTCAGGATTTCGCCGGTCAGCAGCAGGATTGCGAGCGCAACCAGCAGGTCGCCCGCCGACATCGTCCAGTCACCGCCCGACACCAAGTGCACGGTCGTGAAAGTGCCGGTCCAGCTCACGCCCGGCATCAGGAAAGCGACGATGTTGTAGATCGCGAACGGGATCAGCAGCAGAGGGAAGCCAAGCATGAACATAGGCAGCTTCCCCCGTGAGTGATCGCTGGATTACGCCTCGGTCTTTACCTTCAGAACCTGGCGGCCTTTGTACATGCCGGTCTTCAGGTCGATGTGATGAGGACGGCGCAATTCGCCGGAATCCTTGTCCTCGACATAGCTCGGCCGCTTGAGCGCGTCGGCGGAACGGCGCATGCCGCGGCGCGACGGCGAGGTTTTTCGTTTCGGCACAGCCATGGGAAGGAACTCCAGGATATAAGCGTAATGTCGATGTGAAGCGGGGCTTATAGAGGATGGCTTGGCATTAGGCTAGGGGCGAAAACTAGCGGTTTTGCCGCACGCAATTGGCCGCTTCCGGCGAGCGCGCCGAGCGGGCGACATAAAGTCCGGCAAGCCGGCGCAGGCCCTGCCCCGGATCGCGGGCGTCGCGCTTGGCGGGGTTCGGCAACATCGCGGCCAGCATCGCCGCCTGATATTGGGACAAATCGCGTGCCTGTCTGCCAAAGGCCCGGCGGCTTCCGGCCTCGGCGCCGAATTCGCCATTCGGTCCCCATTCCGCGATGTTGAGGTAAATTTCCAGCACCCGCCGCTTCGTCAGCACCAGGTCGATCCATAGCGCCAACGGGAATTCCAGCGCCTTGCGCACAAAACTGCGGCCCGGCCAGAGGAACAGGTTCTTTGCCACCTGCTGGGTGATGGTGGAGCCGCCGCGCAGATCGTCGAGCTCATCGGCATTGGCGATGGCGCCGCGCAACTCCTGGAAGTCGACGCCGTGATGGCCGCAAAAGCGGCCATCCTCGGCGATGATCACGGCCAGCGTCAGCGCCGGCGAAATCCGTTCGATCGGCACGTAGTGGCGCTCGACCCGATCGCCGGATATGCGCCGCCAGAGCATCACGGTCGAGATCGGGTCCACCGCGGCAAACAGAAGCGTGAGCGCGTAAGGCAGCAGGAACAGCAAAAGCACGGCAAAGCATATCGCCCGTAACGGCCGCGCCACGCGCGGCAACCGCAGAATATCGTAAGCAACGCTCATGCGATGGCGAGTGCGTTGGCTGGGCCGGTATTTTTCCGGTTGATACATGGCAGGGCGATACTAGCCTATCCGGCCCGGCATTTGCCGTGGGGCCTGGGTTTTTGCTAATGACCTTCATGCCAAAGAAAAACGCCGTACCGCTTCGGCCCAAATCACTTCGGCCATTGCCCATCCGCATTGCCAAGCTGCACGCCAAGCTGCTGCTAGCCGCCGTCATCGGAGTTGTCGTGAGCATCATGGCGCCCGGCCATTGGCGGGTGGCGACGCAATTGCTGGCCGGATGGGATGTGGGTCTGGCGATTTACCTGACGCTGACCCACTTCATGTTCCGGCGCTGCGGCATCGATCACATCCGCGCGCGCGCCGCCGAACAGGACGAAGGCGCATTCGCAATTTTGATACTTACTATTATTGCGACCATCGCGAGTCTTGTCGCCATCGTGTTCGAGCTTGGCGGCATGAAGCAGGTGTCGCCGGGCGACTCGATTGTGCAGGTGCTGATCGCGGCCGTCACCATCCTTTTATCATGGGGCTTCATCCATACGATTTTCGCCATCCACTATGCGCACGAATATTATGGCGAGCGCCGCGACGGCAAAATCGGCGGACTTAAATTTCCTGGCGATGCAAAGCCCGACTATTTGGATTTTATGTATTTCTCGCTGGTCATCGCCATGACGAGCCAGGTCTCCGACGTCATGATCACCAGCAAGGTCATCCGGCGCGTCGTCAGTCTGCACGGCGCGCTG